>JBPCTR010000219.1:0-16308 GCA_051011575.1 Acidimicrobiales bacterium
CGTTCCATGGCACTCGAACCGTTGCGGTCGTCTCACTGAGCCCCATCGCCTGAAGCATGGGAATCGCGCTCGTGTAATCGACGAGCCCATGCTGGAGATCGATGCACACGTAGTCGAAGCCAACGCGTCCCACCACCTCGGAAGCGACGGAGCACGGGCTGCTGAGCCACGCCCCGATCGCGGGCTCGTGGGCTTCGAAACGTTGACGGAGTGGGTTCGGACGCATGCGCCGACGCTAGGGCCGCGGGCGACCGTCGTCCAACACCCCATCAGGGTCATCGTCGTGGCACGATGAGCCCCGCCATCCATCGGTTCCACCGCCACCATTTCCCGAGGCCGACCACATGCCGCTGTCTCTGACCCTCGATCCATCCACCAGAAACCTGATACTCGCCGACGACCACCGAATCCATCGCCTGCACCCGATCTGGCTTCGAGAGCGCACAACCGAACCAGGCATGGTCGACGAGGGCAATCGTCAGCGGCTCTACGACCCTGCCGACCTCCCGGACGATCTCCGGGGCGTGGCGATCGACCGGATCGGCGATGGCACCACCGTGCGGATCGCGTGGTCGGATGGCCACGCGCAGAACATCAACCTGACCGACGTGGCTCGAGAGCTCGGTTGGCTTCCCGACCCGGAAACGCCCCCGACAAGCGAGCCGTGGAGCACGGAGCCGGTGCCGTTTCCCCGTGTGCCCTTCCCGGCCGACGGCGACGACAGTGGCCTGCACAAAGCCCTCGATCTCTTTTGGCGGCTCGGCTTTGTCGTCCTCGGCGGCACGAGTACAGAACCCGACGCGCTGTTGCATCTTGCGACTCGGTTCGGGAGTATCCGCACCACGAATTTCGGCACCCTCTTCGATGTGATCTCGGCCGAGAACCCGTCGGATCTCGCGTATACGACGATGGGGCTCAGCGCACACTCGGACAATCCGTATCGCCGACCCGTCCCGGGAATCCAGTTCCTGCATTCTCTCCGCAACGACGCTTCCGGAGGGGACTCCACCCTTGTCGACGGCCTCGCCGCGGCGGTCGAGCTCGATGACCTCGACCCGATCGGCTACCGCGCACTGGCCACGACGCAGGTCACGTTTCGATACCAGTTCGGCGCGGACGCGTATGCGAATTCATCACCGATGATCGAGACCGACACCGAGGGCCGCGTGATCGCCGTTCAGAATGCCGATCGACATGACTATGTCGACGCCGTGCGACCCGAACGGCTGACCGACTTCTACCGCGCTCGCCGGACGTTCCGCCAGCTGGTCAACGACCCGTCGCGCCAAGCGTCGTTCCGTCTCGCCGAGGGTGATCTGCTCATGATGGACAACCGTCGGCTCCTCCACGGGCGCACCGAGTACTCACTCGATGCAGGTGGCCGGCACCTGCAGGGCTGCTACGTCGAACACGACGGCCCCGACCTCGCATGGCGCCGACTCGCTCGCAGCCGGCGCTCGTCCTCCGTGTGAACAACGCGCGTGCATGGAGGCCTCTGTTTCGGGTGTGTTAACTGCCCGCAACCACGGTGTGAACGATGTGCCCTGGGCGTTTCCCCCCGCGCCCCGTTCCTTCATCGTGTCATGGAGACCTGCGGGACGATCCGGCAGCGACGACACGGAGACGGGGAACGATGGGCGATACCGCATGGATGTTGATGAGCACAGCGATGGTCGTGTTCATGGTGCCGGGGCTGGCACTGTTCTACGGAGGCATGGTTCGCACGAAGAACGTCGGGAACATGCTCATGATGAACATGTCGTCGATCGCGATCGTGCCCATGCTCTGGGTCTTGTTCACCTACTCGCTCGGAAACGAGGGTGACGGCCGATTCATCGGCAACCTCTCCAAGGCCGGTCTCAGCGGGATCGCCGGTGAGGACCTGATCGGTGTTGCCTTCCTGATGACCTTCGCCGCGATCACGCCTGCGCTGATCTCGGGTGCGTGCGCCGACCGAATGAAGTTTTCGTCGTGGCTCGCGTTCATCACAATCTGGTCGATCGTGGTCTACACACCCGTCACGTACTGGGTGTACACCGGCTGGCACCACACATGGCTGAGTCCGGGAGCGCTCGACTTCGCCGGTGGCACCGCAATTCACATCAACGCCGGCGTCGCGGCCCTGGCGGTGGCCCTCGTGCTCGGGAAACGTAGCGGGCTCGGAACCGATGACATGTCGCCGCACAATCTGTCGATGCTCCTCGTCGGCACCGGCATCCTCTGGTTCGGCTGGTTCGGATTCAACGGCGGGTCCGCCTTCGCAGCCGACGGTGCCGCCGCCCAAGCCGTGATGAACACGTTCGTGGCGGGATCGGCCGGCATGATCGGGTGGACGGCCACGGAGTGGCGACGCGACGGGAAGGCGACGATTCTCGGCGCCGCGTCGGGGCTCGTTGCCGGGCTCGTGGCGATAACTCCGGCCGCTGGATACGTGCACACCCTGTCGTCGATCGTGTTCGGATTGGTCGCAGGCGCAATCTGTTACTTCGCCATCCAGCTCAAGGACCGCCTCGGCTACGACGACTCCCTCGACGTCGTCGGCATCCATGGAGTCGGCGGACTCGTGGGTGGTTTGCTGCTCGGGCTGTTCGCTCAGGAGACCGTCGGGGGTCAGGACGGTCTCTTCTTCGGTGAGGGAGCGTTCCTCGTGAGCCAGCTGATCGCGATGGGCTCTGTCATCGTGTTCTCGTTCGTGGTCACGTACGGCATCGCCAAGGCACTCGACCGCACGATCGGCCTACGCGTGAGCAGGGAAGATGAGTTCAACGGGCTCGACGTGAGCCTGCATGGCGAGACCGTGTACGCCTCGGACCGGCGCACCCTCGTCCATCACTGAGACGATCGGTTAGGTCGCGGCCGCCGGCGTGTCACGGAGGATCTCCGGGATCGTGTGGTGACGAGCGATCCGACCCTGGGCGTAGAACACACCCACGTCCATGCTCTCGTAGAGCCGGCGCAGCTGTCGGAAGTGCTGTTCGGTGTCGACGCCGGCGTGGATCACGGAGAACCCGAGCTCCTCGGCCACGACCAGCACAGCGCGTAGAACGGCACGAACCCGGGCCGGGTCGGGTTCGGCCACGAATGAAGGATGGACCCGAACACCGTCGTACGGGAAGGCGAGCAGGGTGCGAATCGACCCCGTTGTCTTCCCGAAGTCATCGAGTACGACGCCTATGCCGCGCTCACGAAGACGATCAAGACTCTCGAGACCGATCGAACCGCTCGAGGCCACTGCGTCCTCGGAGACATCGACGATCAACGATTGTGCGATGTCGGCAGTATCGAACCGATCGAGGATCCAATCGATCTGGTGGGGCGTGCGGAGGCTGGAGCCCGAGATGTTGACGGCGGTCACCTCTCCGGCTGAAGCATTCTCATGAGCGAAGGCGACGACCGCCCGTTCGATGTCGGCGACCCGCCCGATCGACTCGACCAACTGCATGAAGTCGTCACGTTCGAGGATGCCGCGCTCGGCATGCATCCATCGGACCCGCGCCTCGCGACCCATCGTCTCGCCGCTTGGAAGGGCAACGATCGGATCGAGAGAGGTGGTGAGCAGATTGTGCGCCATCGCATGTTGGAGCTCCGCCGACAGTGTGCGCTTGCTCTCGATCGTTCGAGCGAGGTCACCGTCGTATCGGAGAACCGCTCCCCCGCCCTGCGTCTTCGCGAGTCGCATCACCGCGTCGGCTCGCACGAGCATCTCGTCGGCCGTCACACCGTGGGCGCTCGCAACCACGCTTCCAGAGGCCGTCACGGAGAGGCGTCCCTGGTCGAGATCGAGAGGCGATCCCACCACGATCTGGAGGCGGTCGAGCACATCGGCGCCGAGGTCCACGTCCATGCCAGGGCAGTACACACCAAACACGTCGTCGCCGATCCTCGCCACGACGTCGCAGTCGCGGACGGCCGTTCGTAGGCGAGCTGCGATCGTCTGAAGAACGCGATCGCCGTGGCTGTATCCCAGGGTGTCGTTCACGATCGAGAGCGCATCGATCCCGATCGCGAGAACGGCGACCGAGCCGAGATCGGCATCGAGGTCCGAGTCGAGCAGGTCCCGGAACGCATCGCGCGTGAGAAGGCCGGTGAGGCCATCGAGCTCGCCGAGAGGTGTATGCACGGTCGTGGTTTCGACGGGATCGCCCTCGTCGCCAGACTTAACGGGCATGATCGCTTCAGCTTCGGCGGATTCGGGCCCGCGAGCGACCACTTCGATCGGGGGTGGAGGTATCGGCGGCGTGAGAGCGTCGGCCGACATCACGGAGTCCAGCGCGGTCGCGGACGCTTCGACGATCGCCTGCTCTTCCAGGGTGAACGCGTGGGAGTCGCGGCGAACAGTGAGCCAACCTTCAACACTGGGCATCTCGGCATTGAGCTCGAATTCCGACATCGCGTTCGGGTCGACCGTCGCGGGGTGAACGGCTCGAAGCTGAGTGTCGGTCTCCAAAAGGCCGATCGCCGCATCGACGGCGCCACAAAGTGTCTCCAACATGTGTGCGATGTTCGTCGCGCCGTTCGGCTCGATCGTTTGCAATACATCCATCAGCGTTACCTGGTGATTCGACGGTTCACTCATCTCGGCTCTGCTCCATGGGGACCCGCCCCTACCGGGATCTCATCGGCCTGAACCGACGTCCGATGAGGGCTGTTCGACCCATGGGAGGGCCGACGGCGCTGGCTTCAGGCCACCGCGATCACCGTTGTCGCCGTGAGCGCCAGAGCGAATCCCAGGAGCTGTACCCGCGACAGTCGCTCTCCGAGAACCACGCGGGCCAACACCGCCGTCGATGCCGGGTACAACGAGCTGAGCACCGAGACCACGCCGAGTTCGCCGATGTTCACGGCATACAGGAAGAGAACATTCGAGAGTGTGTCGAGGATGCCTGTCATCACGATCCACCCGATGGTGGTGTTTGTCGGCCGAGCGGTGGGGCGGGCCGCAACCACGACCCACGCGCCGATCACCACGACAGAGGTGAGGCGGGCTCCCACGATCGGCCACGGCGCGGTCGCATTCTCCGCGAGGTCGACGAACACGAAGAAGAGACCGAAGCCCACACCGGCCAGGAGCGATTCGCCGATCACCTGCCCCGTGACCCGGACGTCCTGATGCTCTGCCGGGATCGAGATGCATGCGATTGCCACCAGACCCAGTCCGATTCCGAACCAGAGGAGCGGACCGAATCCACCGCCGCCGACGAGGTCGGCGACAACGGGGACAACCGCCGACGTGATGGCCGTGATCGGCGCGACCACGGCCATCGGCCCTTCGGCGAGCCGCCGGTAGAGGAAGAAGACCCCGATGGCGCCGAACACGCCGGCTGCCGCTCCGATCGCCAGGCTCTCGACGGTGAACTCGTCGGCGATGAGAACGGAGCCGATCACCACCCCGACAAGGCCTACGACATGGGAGCCGAGCACGACGAGGAGCGCCTTCGTCTGCTTCGTCGCCATACCACCCGCGAAGTCGCCTGCGCCGAAGAACAGCGCCGTGAGCAGGCTGAGAACGATCGCCATTCAGTCGACGACGATCGCGGCGGAATGCGGCCGTTCTTTCAGGAGCTGAAACGTGCTCACGAAGATGCCTCGTCCGCCGCGAACGAGAGTGCGTCGGCTAGCGAAGCGCCCTCGGCGAGGAGGCGGCGATACTGCATGACTTGGCGAGGGCGATTCATCCCGAACACGCCGGTGAACGTATCGCCGTTTCCATACACCACGGCGAATCGATCCGAGTCGATCGCGCCGGTAACCACATAGGTGGTGTCCTCTGATCCTGGCCGCCCTGCGAGCTGGAGCTTGGCTTCGTATTGGTCGCTCCAGAACCACGGGATCGGTGCGTACGGTTCGTCGCCCTCACCGAGAATTCGCTTTGCGACGAATCCGGCCTGATCGATGGCGTTGTCCCAATGCTCGACTCGCATCATCTGATCGAAGCGGGGGTTGGGCCATCGAGCGATGTCGCCCACGGCCCACACGTTCGGAGCGGCCGCACAGAACTCGTCGCACACGACGCCGTCGTCGATCACGAGGCCGCTCGTCGCCAGCCAGTCGGTGTTCGGGACGACACCGATGCCGACGACGAGGACGTCGGCGGCCAGCTCGGAATCATCGGGCAAGCGGACTCCGGTCACGACCTGGTCGGCGGACAGGACGGCGGAGACGGTCGTGTCGAGAAGGAGGCGCACTCCGTTTTCGCGGTGGAGCTCGCCACAACGAGCTCCCATTTCCGCACCGAGCCCTCGCCGCATCGGCACCAAATCGGCCTCGACGATGGTCACCCGGTGCCCAAGCGACCGAGCCGACGCTGCGACCTCGGCGCCGATGAACCCGGCGCCCACCACGACGACATCGAGCGGGGCGTCACTCAGGGCCTCACGCAGCCCGATCGCGTCGTCAAGGGTTCGAAGCACGTGGACACCGACCAGATCATCGGTTCCCGGAAGTCGACGAGGCGAGGCGCCGGTCGCGACAACAATCGCCTCGGCGTCGACCTCGCCGGCGGTCGTGTGGATCCGCCCGACCGACGGATCCAGGCCGGTCGCCCGAGTCGCGTCGAGCCACCCCAGCCCGAGCTCCTCGATCGCGGCGGGGTCCGCCAGTGCGATCCGGTCGACATCCCACTCGTTTCGGAGCACCTGCTTTGACAGCGGCGGTCGGTCGTAGGGCCGGTGCGTCTCGCCGTTGATCATCGTGATCGGACCGGTGAAGCCGCCACGGCGAAGGGCTTGCGCGCACCGGAAGCCCGCGAGAGATGTGCCGGCGATTGCCACCGAGTCGGGCAAGGCCACGCGGACCGAGGTCAGGTGTCGAGAAGGGTGATCGCCTGCTTCGGGCACCGGCTCGCGGCCTCTGCCACCTTTTCCCGAAGCGCCTCGTCGGGTTCATCCTGGAGGATGTACAGGAAATCGTCGTCACGCACCTCGAAGACCTCGGGCGCAATGTCCATGCACACGGCGTTGCTCTCACAGAGATCGAAATCGACCACGACCTTGAACGACATCGTTCACTCCTCACGCTCGCTCGTGGCCGCAGTGTAGTTCGACGCCTACCTTGAGCTCATGGCGACAGCACGCGACGGTACGACCGGACCACCGACGAGCAGCAACGGCGCGTCGTCGCACCATGTGTTTTGGGAGCTCGACGCTCCTCGTGACGACCCGATCGTCCGCGTCGCCGCGACGCTGCGAATCGTCGAGACCCCCTCGGTCGCGAAGCTGTATTTCTGGGCGCTCCAGGCCACGTTCCGCGCCGGGACCAGGGCCATGGGCGGCGCCCATCTCGGCCTCCAGCACCACCCCGCCTACCCCGGGAACGGCGCCGCGAACTGGGGCGGATACCACCGAGCGGAGTCGGGGTCATCGGGTGAGCTCAGCGGCAGCGACCTCACGGTGGCCTCAACGCTGCGCAACTCCAACACCGGCGACTACCCCTGGCAGCCGGGTCGGGCCTATCGACTCGCGATCGAACCGGCCGGACCGGGTCGATGGTCGGGCTCGATCACCGACGGCGACACCGGGCTGCGGACGACACTCCGCGAGCTGTGGGTCGACGCCGACCGCCTCACCGACTTTGTCGTGTGGACCGAGGCCTTCGCCGATTGTGATGCGCCGCCGGTGGAAATCCGCTGGTCCGATCTCGAGTCGACCACAGCATCCGGCGTGGCGATTCGGCCGCCCAGCGTCAGATTCGGCTATCAGAAAGTCGGCGATGGCGGCTGTTCCACATCGTCCTCCCACGCCGCGTTCATCGATGGGATCGATGTCGTCGTGCAGAGAACTGGTGTCGATCCGCGGGAATGAACCGGGCGGTTGGTGCGTTTGCGCACCGTGACCGGGTGTTCCGAGCGAAAAAGGCCCCGAAACAGGTGCAGGTTCCGCCTGCTGACGCCGAATTCGGCCGATCACTCCCTACAGTGGTTGGTACGCAGATTTCGCTCCGGAGCTGCGGCGCGCTCCCTGAGCGTCCTGAATGTGGGTGTCTCACCCTGCGTTCAGCACCGTCCCGGATCGAATGAAGGGATATTCGTAATGGCCAAGCAACGAACGACATTTGCCAAGCTCCAACGTGAGCGCGCCAAGGCGGCCAAGAAGGCCGAAAAGCAGGCAGCACGCATCAGCGGGGGCGCGCCAGCGCCCGAACCCGAGCCCGAGGAAGTCGTGGAGGAGCTCGAAGTCGACCTCGAGTCGATGAGCACCGTCGAACGACTCTTCGCCGGCAAGGGAAGACTTTCGGCACCCGAACTCATGGCCATGACCGAGAAGATCCAGCGCATGCATCAGCGGGGCGAGCTCGACGACGACGAACTCGAAGATGCCAAGCTCGAACTGCTCGAACGGATCGACTGATCTCGATCCTCGTCGGGTCACGCTCGACGACCTGACCAACGACGCCCACCGCGTCCACCATCTTCTCCGCGCCCACGGGTCCGTCGTATGGCTCGACTGCCTCCAGGGGTGGATCGTGCTCGATCGACCCGAGGCGATCGCCGTGCTTCGGGACGCCAACGCGTTCACGGTCGACGATCCGCGCTTTTCCACTGCGCAGGTGATCGGACCCTCGATGTTGTCCCTTGACGGCGACGACCACGCTCGTCACCGCGCACCGTTTTCGGGAGCGTTCACGCCGACCGCGGTCGGTTCCGACTTCGAGGAGTGGCTCGATGCGGCCGCGCGCGAGCTGCTCGCCCAGGCTGCTTCGGCCGAGGAATTCGATCTACGCACCGACTACGCAGGGCCGCTCGCAAGCGCCGCGATCGTCGAGCTGCTCGACCTGCACGGGGTCGATCGAGACACCGTGCTCTCCTGGTATCGCGACATCGTCTCGGCCGTCGAGGCCGTCTCCGAGGGCGGAACCGACGTTCACCACGCGACCGCCGCCGTCAATGCACTGCGCAGAACCGTCGACTCGACGATCGCATCAACGCACTCGAAGCGCCTTGTCGATGCGGCCGCATCGCTCGAGCCGACGGAGGTCGCTTCGAATGTGGCCGTTCTGATGTTCGGTGCGATCGAAACCGGCGAGGGCACGATCTCGAACCTCCTGCTGCACGTCATGGGCAGCGACGACGTTCGGGCGAGAATCGCCGCGAATCCGTCGCTTATCGGCGCGGCGATCGACGAGTCGTTGCGACTCGAGCCGGCCGCCGGTGCCGTACATCGTTACGCGACCACAGACACCACAATCGGCGGAGCGAAGGTGCGGAAGGGCGACTTCGTCGTGGTCTCGTTGAGCGCTGCGAATCGTGACCCGGCTTTCTTCACAGCGCCCGACGACTTCGATCTCGACCGCGTCAACTCTCGTGCGCACATCGCTTTCGCCCAGGGTCCGCACGCCTGCATCGGAATCCACGTAGCCCGCCTCGAGGCCCGGATCGCGCTGGCAGCGCTTCTGGGTCAACGTCCGGACCTGAGGCTGGCGGCCGACGGGCATTCCCCGCCCGCGGGCCTCATCTTCAGGAAGCCACGGGCGCTACCGGTGACGGCATTTCACCCCAGGTCGTAGCCCAGAAGGCTCTGGGTGGCGACACCCACCGGTCCGTGAACATCTCCAAGTTGCGTCACGCCGAGACCGGTGCCCTGCGGGCCGATGCGGCTCTGTGCATCCAACGACACCCACTCCCCTTGGACCGGTCGCCAGATCGAGACGGTCAGGTTGGCGTTGATCATGCCGAAACTGGATGACGCGCCATAGAGCGCGCTGATCCCCGAACCGAAGTCGGCTGCTGCGAGCACGCGTTGCAGACCCGAGGTGGCCTCCCCCACGACGAGGGGTTGGCGAAGTCGGACCCAGTCGACCGCCGGCCCCGGGTCGCGAAAGGATCCGGCGGTGAATCGATGCTCGACGCCGTTTCGGTGATAGGTCGTTCGATCGCCGCTCGCCCAGCGGGGGGCGTCGACGGGCTCCGCGGTGTCGGGTGTGCCCACCGCGGGTTGGTCGGTGGTCGACCACTCGGGTTCGGCCGGCACCGACTCGCGGAGCACCAGGGCGTTCGATCGGGCCACAACCTCGCCGTCGGCGAGGAGCGTGCCGTGGATACGCGAAACCCGGCCACTCACGCGCTCGCTCCGGACCTCGCCGCGGAGCGGCGCGAGGGGAACTGGCCGGGTGAGCTCGACTTCGATGTGTGCGAGGAAATCCCGGTCGTCGATCTGGGGCTCGGTCAGACGAGCCAGGAGAGCCGAGGGAGGCCCGCCATGCTGCGCATCCGCCCGCCAGGGCCCCCGCGTGAACTCGGAAGGGTGGAAGACATCACCCTCGCGTTCGAACAATCCGGCCGGAATCTGTGCACCCACGGCGCAAAACTACTGGCGGATCGCTCCCGCCGATGGGGGCTCGGAAACAACAATCGAAATTGTCCGCGCATTCTTGCGCACAAACCTTCGGCAGGCGCTACAGTTTCGTTCGTAGTTGAACCACCTCTGACGTAGCGAGGTGGATCACTCCCAGGCGGGTTGCTAATCTCTCGCCCGGTTGACAATCGAGATGTGCTGCCGCTTCATCGCAAAGCAGCACCGTCGAAGCATCCAGAGGGTTCCGCCGCCCCTTGTTTCGACGGGCCTGGCCCTGGTTCCGCCGCCGTGGGCCAGGCCAATTTCTCTTTTCGGGGAGGCGTCGGGGCCTACTTCGCCCAGGTGATCTCGTGCAGCGCGGTGAGTCCCCCGAGATCGGGGTGCTGCGGTACGACACGCACGGTGAATCCGTGCGAACCAGTACTGGTGCTGCTCAACGATGCCGAGTAGCGCACGATCGCATCTCCGTCGTCGGCATCGATCGGCGACAGCGACGTCACGTCGATCGGGGCCGTGAGTTCACCCTCGAGATCGACCTGGCCGTGCACGACCTGTACGTCGATGTCGTTCGCCGAGAGGCGACCGAGATCGATCGACACCGAAACCTCGCGCTCGGCACCGAGCGTCTCGCGCGGGTGTGTCTCATCGACATCGACGATCGACAGCGAACTCCAATCGGCGGCCACTCGAGCCTTCCACGCCGCAAGTTCACCAGCGATCTGGGCCGGATCAGCTCGGAAGTGTTCGGTCCGGACTGCGAGCGGCTCGTAGTACTGATTCACGTAGTCGCGCACCATGCGGCTCGATTCGACCATCGGGCCGAGGCGAACCATGGAGTTGCGAACACGGTCGAGCCATCCGCTCGGAATCGGACCAGCGACTCCGTCGTCGCCGTAGAATTCGGGAATCACGGAATCTTCGAGCACTCGGAAAAGCGTGCGAGACTCTTGTTCGTCGCGCGCCTCGACGTCGTCGATCCACCATGCGGTGGGAATCGAGAATCCGAGGTCGTGGGCGTACATCTCCGCCCACCAGCCGTCGAGGATCGAGAGGTTGAGGCCTCCGTTGTAGACGACCTTCATCCCCGACGTGCCACACGCTTCGAGCGGACGGCGCGGGTTGTTGAGCCACACGTCGACACCCTGATACAGGTAGCGGCCAACCTCGATGTCGTAGTCGTCGAGGTAGACGAATCGGGTCCGATTCCGGGCATCGAGCGCGAACTGTGCAACCCGCTGGAGGACCCGCTTGCCGGGCTCGTCGGCGGGATGTGCCTTTCCGGCGAACACGAACTGCACCGGTCGTTCGGGGTCGCGCATCAGATCCCGGAGCCGGTTCTCGTTGCGGAGGAGCAGGTCTGCCCGCTTGTAGGTGGCAAACCGTCGTGCAAATCCGATCGTGAGTACGTCGGGGTCGAGGATCTCGTTCGCCCACTCCGCTTCGGGCTCCGAGACCCCTTTGCCGATCAGAGCCTGACGCATCCGGTTGCGTGCGAACTGCACGAGTCGCGCTCGACCGGTGGAGCGAATTGACCGAAGCTGCTCGTCGCCGACACTCTCGAGTACGTTCCACCGCTCGGGCGCAGCCTGCGCCCAATCGTGCCCGACCTTTCGCTCGAGCAGGTCGTTCATTTCGCGCATGACCCATGTGCGAGCGTTGACGCCGTTGGTCACGTGCCCGATGGGGACCTCTTGAGCCTCGAGATCGGGCCACAGGTTCTGGAACATCGATCGCGACACCTCGCCGTGAAGCTTGGCCACTCCATTGCTCGCTTCGGCGAGGCGCAGCCCGAGGGCGGCCATGTTCATCTCTTCGCCCGCAGAGGTGCCCGGCTCGAAACCGAGGGCCATCATCTGATCGAGGTCGATCCCGACCTGCTCACGCCACCAGCGGAAGTAGGTGTCGATGAGACTGCGCGGAAAACGGTCGATGCCCGCCGGTACCGGGGTGTGGGTCGTAAACAGGGTCGAAGGCCGCACGAGTTCGAGGGCGGACTCGAAGGGCAGACCGTGATCGGTCATGGCGATCCGAATCCGTTCGAGCGCCGAGAACGCGGCGTGGCCCTCGTTCATGTGGAAGACCTGCGGGTCGTACCCGAGTTCGGCGAGCAGGCGCACACCGCCGACGCCGAGGACGAGTTCCTGCCTGACCCGTTGCTCCTTGTCGCCTCCGTACAGTCGGTTGGTGATCAGCCGGTCGGCGGGAAGGTTCTCCTCGACGTTGGTGTCGAGAAGATACAGCGGGACACGCCCGACCCGGGCCTCCCACGCTCGGGCGTGCACCGTTACATCGCCGATCTCGACCGGCACGCGAAGACCAGCGATCTCACGGAGCGACATCATCGATGGATCGAGGTTGGGGAAGAACTCGCGTTGCCAGCCGGTGTGATCGAGACTCTGGGTGAAGTAGCCGTGGCGGTACATGAGCCCAACTGCGACCA
The DNA here is from genome assembly GCA_051011575.1 of Acidimicrobiales bacterium. Taxonomy (GTDB): domain Bacteria; phylum Actinomycetota; class Acidimicrobiia; order Acidimicrobiales; family SHLQ01; genus SHLQ01. The sequence goes on from JBPCTR010000219.1 coordinate 12,730, forward strand.
ATGGCAAACCGAGCTCGTCGGCGGCCTTGAGATGGTCTCCGGCGAGGATACCGAGACCGCCGGAGTACTGCGGTAGAGCCTTTGCGATGCCGAATTCGGCCGAGAAGTACGCGATCGACCGAAGCGAACCCTCATGCTCGACCTGGAACCATCGTGGCATCGCGAGCGACCGCTCGAGCGAGTCGCGGAGTTCGGCGGCCTGGGCCACGTAGCTCGGATCGGCAGCCAGCCGTTCGAGCACCTCCTGGGGGGCCCGGTACAGCGTGCCGATCGGATCGAGGGTCTCGCCACCGCCCGAGCGGGGATCGAGGCGAGCGAAAAGTGCCTGGACCCGAGTGTCGCTGAGCCAGCCGAGGTTCATCGCGATGTCGAGAAGCGGCTGGAGCGATTCCGGCAGCCGGGCCTGGACCGTGTACGTACGAAGTGCCTTCACGGGGTCCTCACGGAGGGGTTGGGATCGATTGCAGGAAAAATCGGCACGAGCGGCCGGATTCTGAGCGTTGCGGTGAGCGGTTCAGTCGAGCAGGAGGTCGATGCGCCCGAGCGCTTCGAGTACCCGATTCACGACCCTGCGGTCGTCATCGAAGCCGTTTGCGGCCATGTCGCCCTCATCGTCATCGGTCAGGAGGAAGTATTCGACGCCGCCTCGTAGCAGCGCCCGGTCGGTCTCGTCGAGGTCCACGGGATCGTCGAGAACGTGGGCCAGCGTACTCCCGATTCGACGGGCCAACTCCACATCGATGTGCGGGTCACCGTCGGCAAGACGTACCAGCGATGCAAGATACGCGATCACCCGGAGCCGCAGTCCTTTTAGATCCTCCCGGCTCGTCTCGACGCAGAACGCGGTAAAACGGTCGACCTCTCCAGGATGGAGGAGACCCTCGACCACGAGGTCGGGACGGTGCGACGGTGTGATCACCAGAGCGAACCTAGTGCTCGACTTCGGACCGACCCAATTCGCACGTCGAGCCGCTAACCTTGTCGGACCACGGGGGTGTAGCTCAGTTGGTAGAGCGCCTCGGTCGCATCGAGGAGGCCAGGGGTTCAACTCCCCTCACCTCCACAACCGGCTCGTCGGATTCCGACGGCCAACCCGTGTCATCCGCGAGAATCGGCCCGAAACGGGGACGGCTCGCCGCCAGCTCTGGTCGCTCGATCGTGAGCACCGCCCACCCGTAGATCACGAGCGCCACGTCGACGAGCAGGTGAACGCTCCACAGAGGTGTCCAGGCTCGAGCCAGGGCGAACGTCGTCAGCGCCAGCAACATCAGGGTCGACAGAACCTCGCGGCGGCGCTTCCGTGCAGTTGCGGGACTGCGTGGTGGAGCGAGCGGATTACTCGATCGCGCCGGGCCGAGAACGGACGGCAGTCCGGCGATCGAACTCGAGTTCACGAGACGTTCGCGGCTCCAGGCCCAGATCCAGCCGGCCCAGCCGAGCGCGATGAAGAGAACGAGAAGAAGGGTCATGCCGGCACCGAGGGGGGTTGGTGGACGCGAGCGGCGTTCGCTCGCAGCGGACGTCAGGTTACCGGTGGACGATCGTCAGTTGGACGCCGTATCGCGGTGAAACGCGCCACTCTTCCCGCCGGTCTTCTCCCACAATGCAACGTCCCCGATGATCATCTTCTTATCGAGCGACTTGCACATGTCGTAGATCGTGAGTGCAGCGATCGAGCACGCGGTGAGCGCCTCCATCTCGACGCCGGTTCGGCCGACGCTTTCGACAGAAGCTTCGATGTCGATGCTGTCGTCGTCGATCTCGAAGTTGACCGTGACCGCCCCGATGATCAGCGGGTGACACAGCGGGATCATGTCCGAGGTGCGCTTCGCCGCCTGGATTCCGGCCACCCGAGCAACGCTGAGGACATCGCCTTTGGCGATCGCACCGCGGGCAACGGCCGACGCGGTGTCGGCGGTCATGTACACCCGACCTCGAGCCATGGCGCGGCGGTGCGTGGGCTCTTTCGGAGTGACGTCGACCATACGGGCTCGTCCGAGCGGATCGAGATGGGTGAACTCGTCGTGGGCGCTCATGTCACCCTCCGATCTGACTCATGTTTCGCTTCGGGCGGATGAAGTGGACGGTGTCGATTCCGTGGCCGGCCCACTTGTCGTGCACTGCGCCCTCGATGATCGTGCCGAGCTCGTCGTCGGACGCACCGCGACGCAGCGCGTCTCGGAGGTTGTAGTCGGTGACGGCGAAGAGGCAGTTGCGGAACTGCCCGTCGGCGGTGAGTCGAATGCGGTCGCACGTGTCGCAGAACTTCTCGGTAACGGTGGCGATCACACCGATCTCGCCGCCACCATCGACATAGCGGAACCGAGAGGCCGGCGCCGAGGTTCGTTGAATCGGCTCGATCGGGAACTCGGCGTTGATCGTGTCGATCACCTCGGCGAGCGGAACCACCCGTTCGGGGCCCCACTCCTCGTCGGCGTCGAGCGGCATGAATTCGATGAATCGGACGATCACACCCTTCTCGCGTCCGAAGCGAGCGAAGTCGACGATCTCGTCGTCGTTGATGCCGCGCATGAGCACGGCGTTGATCTTGACCGGGTCGAAACCGGCATCGATCGCGGCGTCAATGCCTTCGAGGACCCGATGGAGATCGTCGCGTCGCGTCAACTCGGTGAAGCGATCGCGGTCGAGCGAGTCGAGGCTGATGTTCAGGCGACTGAGGCCGGCCGACCGAAGATCGCGAGCCACGAGCGGCAGGGTCGCTCCGTTGGTGGTCATCGCGAGGTCGACGCCCAGCGCGGCGAGCTTCTCGACGAGGAGCGGAAGGTGGGCTCGCACCGTGGGCTCGCCGCCGGTCAGTCGGATGCTGTCGACGCCATAGTTCTGCACGAGTAGTCCGGCGACCCGTTCAATCTCCTCGAACGTGAGTAATTCGTCGCGCGGCATCCACTCCATGCCCTCCTCAGACATGCAGTACTGACAACGAAAGTTACAGCGATCGGTGATGGCGATCCTCAGATCGCGATGGACACGTCCGAACGTGTCGACCAATTCCATTCACCGAGCCTACGGGTCGCGATGCGCGTCTGAAAATCACCGTCGGTGGTCGTACGCTGGCGAGCGATGATCCCACTCGACGAAGCCCGTTCCTACGTTCTCTCCGGCTGCCCCCGAAACGAGGTCGCCACCGTGCCAATCGACCATGCGCTGGGGCTCGTCACGGCTGCGGCCATCACCTCGAGCGGCCCCATTCCGCCGTTCGACAACACCGCCATGGACGGTTTCGCCATCCGCTCCGCCGACGTCGCCGACGCCCCCGTCTCGCTCCGATTGGTCGGCACGATCGCCGCCGGCGCGCGCCCCGACATCGAGGTGGGGCCCGGCGAAGCCGTACGCATCATGACCGGTGCGCCGATGCCTCCTGGAGCCGACGCCGTGGTCATGGTCGAGCTCACCACTACCGCAGACGATGGGTCGACGGTCGATGTGAGCGAATCCGTCCCAGTCGGCAATCACATCCGACCGGCGGGCGACGATGTCATCTCCGGGCAGACCGTGTTCGAGACGGGAACCCGGCTTCGCCCCGCCCACCTCGGCGTGTGCACGTCGGTGGGCGCGTAC
>JBPCTR010000220.1:0-11477 GCA_051011575.1 Acidimicrobiales bacterium
GCTTCACCTTCTGTTGCAACGGTCGGGCCGGTGTAAGGAATCCGAGCGCCACGCCGGCGATCGTGGCGTGAATTCCAGACTCGAGCACGGCGTACCAGACAACGATTCCGATGATCACATAGAGCGGCGTGTCCCAGACACGAGCGCGCTGGAGCACGACGACACCAACCAGCAACACCATCGCCGTGATGAGCCATGCGGTATGAATCTGGCTCGTATAGAAGATGGCGATCACCGCGATCGCGCCGACGTCATCGACGATCGCCAGCGTGAGCAGGAACAACTTCAACTGATTGGGAACCCTGTTGCCGAGAAGCGACATGACACCGAGGGCGAATGCGATGTCGGTGGCCATCGGAATTCCCCACCCGTCGAGCTCGGGCCCACTCGGGTTCAGCATCACGTAGAGCCCGGCGGGCACGATCATCCCGCCAAGCGCGGCAATCGAAGGCAGTGCGGCGGCGCGCGGGTCGCGCAGCTCGCCCGCCACCAACTCGCGTTTTATCTCCACGCCCACCACGAAGAAGAAGATCGCCATCAGGCCGTCGTTGATCAGATGTTCGACCGACTCGTCCAGGATGTGCAGCGACCCGAAGTTCAACTCGAGGTGCAACTCGAGGATCTCGTGGTAGCTGTCGACCCACGGCGAGTTCGCCCATATCAACGCGGCGATCGTGGCGACCACGAGGACCATGCCGGATGCCGCCTCGATCTTCATGAAGCGGAGCACAGGACGGCCCACGCGACGCGCCAGCCGTCGGTCGCTGCCGATCCAGGTGAGCTCGGATGGGGGGAGGGAGTTACCAGCCAACGGGAGGCCTTCGGAGGGGGACGGTCGATCGGACACCATTCTGGCCCGCCCGGCGAGAATTACACGGCAAGTCGCAATTCGACGGCACGGCGGTCGGCTGTCAGTTCGGCGCGGTCGACGTATCGATCACGAGACGTACGAGGGTGCCGTCGTCATCGCTGTGGATGTCGGTGTGATCGACGAGACGTTGCATGAGGGGCAGACCCAACCCGTGTTCGAACAGAAGTCGTTCAGGGGATTCTGGCTCGGGCACGGTCGGCACGTCCTCGGGGTCGAAACCGGGACCCCGATCGCGCACAGTGACTTCGACCTCGTTGCCCGACGTGACACAACGGACCTCGATGTGACTGTCGGTACCCGCGGCCTGGTGGGCTTCGACCGCATTCGTGACGGCCTCCGAGACCGCGATTCGAAGATCGTCGATCCGGTCGTCACGAGAGTCGGGTTCGATAGCGGCCGCCGCGGCGAGCACGACGCGCACAAGAGCGACGTAGTCGGATTTGGCGGGAACGCGAAGAACGACCTCGTCGGTTCTCATCGAGCGCCGTGCCCGGCGGTCGCCGCTTCGGCTGCTCGCTCGATCGAGTCGTGCAGCTCGAAGATCCGGTCGAGTTCCGTGATCGTGATGAGTCGGGCGAGATGTGGTGTGGTGACTACGAGTTCGGCCGATCCACCAGCCTCGCGCGACCTGCGGCGGGCGCCTACGAGCACGCCGAGACCGGCCGAGTCGATGAACGGACACTCGGTAAGGTCGATCACGAGCTGGGAGAAGCCGTCGGCGATGTGACGGTGCACCGTCGAGCGGAACTGGGCAACCTCTCCGAGATCGAGATCACCGGTGACCGAGATGACCACCAGGTCACCATCGATCCTCGCGGTCGTTCCCATCGGCACACCTCAAACCTACTGGTCTCAGCTGCGGCGATGGTGCGCGCCTCGCAGCTGTCCCGTCGCTGTCATCGCCCCCCTCTACGATTGCGCCATGGCACTCACCGAGGTCGCGCTCGATTCGCCTGTTGCATCGCACCGATCGTTCCGCGAAGTGCTGGAAGACCTCGATGACGACGGCCGGCTTGCCCACGTCTCCCACCAGCTGGCCCGAGCGGCGGTAATAGGCACGACCGCCGCACCGATCGCCGAGTCGGTCCGGCGCGGCTTCGGCGTCGTCGACCTCTGGTCGCATCAGGCGACGGCGATCGATCTCATACGCGAACGCACGTCGGTTGTCGTCGCCACCGGCACCGCCTCCGGAAAGTCACGGTGTTACCAGATCCCCATCGCTGAGGCCGCTATCAGGCCTCCGCCCACGGGCACGGCACTCCTTCTGTACCCAACCAAGGCGCTCGCACACGATCAACTTCGTTCCTTCCTGACCGCCGGCGTTCCCGGCCTGGTAGCGGGCACCTACGACGGCGACTCGACGCCAGAGCAACGCACGTGGGTTCGTGCCACCGCCAACGCCGTCCTCTCGAATCCCGAGATGTTGCATGCGTCGATCCTTCCCGGCCACGAACGCTGGGCCCGGTTCCTTGGTCGACTGGAGCACGTCGTCGTCGACGAACTGCACGTGTTGCGCGGCATCTTCGGCACCCACGTCGCTCACGTCCTTCGACGTCTCCGACGCATCTGTCATCACTATGGCGCCGACCCCACGTTCGTCTTCACGTCGGCCACCATCGGCGAACCCGAACGACTCGCATCCGAGCTCGCCGGCCTGCCCGTCACGCCAGTGCTGAACGATGGGTCGCCCCATGCAGCACGAACGATCGCTCTGCTGAATCCACCCCTGATCGACGAGGCCAAGGGACTTCGTACGTCGGCGAATGCAGAGTCGGCGAGCGTCGGCGCCGAATTGATCCGACACGGGCATCGCACCATCGTCTTCTGCAGAAGCCGCAACGGAACCGAGTTGGTCACCCGCGACATTTCGAGTCGGCTCCCCGCCGACTCGAGCGACGCGGTGCAGGCCTACCGAGCCGGTTACCTGCCCGCCGAACGCCGCCAAATCGAACACGAGTTGTTCGCCGGATCGCTTCGGGGCGTCGTGGCCACATCGGCGCTCGAACTGGGTATTGATGTGGGCGGGCTCGACGCATGCGTTCTCAACGGCTTTCCCGGAACCGTGGCGTCGATGTGGCAGCAGTTCGGGCGCTCGGGTCGCGGTGAAGACGAGTCGGTTGCCGTGCTGGTCGCAGGCGACGACCAGCTCGACCAATGGATCATGAACCACCCGACCGAACTGCTCGAGCGTTCGCCGGAACCCGCCGTGATCAACCCGGTCAATCCGTTCGTGATCGGCCCCCACCTCGCGTGCGCGGCATTCGAGAAGCCACTGAGTCACGACGACGATCGGTACTGGGGTGATGCGCTCGATGACGGGATCCGCGAACTCGTCCTCGCCGACGAAATCGTGCTGAAGCCGTCCGGGACAGGCAGCCCGGTGGCGGTCTTTTCGGGCGAGGGCCGGCCGAGCCGACGAATCGGGCTCCGCAGCGGGAGCTCCGACGAGGTGCAGATCGTGCGCACCGACGGGTCGATCGTCGGCACGGTCGATGCCGCCCGGGCAACGTCGGTTGTTCATCCGGGCGCCATCTATCTACATCAGGGTCGGCCGTATCGCGTGACCGAGCTCGATCTGGTCGACAAGACCGCCACCGTCGTCAACTCCGACGGGAGTGAGTACACCCAGGCGCGCAGCCGGGTCGACATCTCGGTGATCGACTCGGAGCAACAGGCCAATCTTGGGCCCGCCCAGGTCCACCTCGGAGCGGTGGAGGTGACGAGCCAGGTCACGGGCTATCAGCGGCGGGAGGTGCGCAGTCGCCGAATCCTCGCGAACGAAACACTCGAGCTCCCGCCCTCATCCTTACGAACCCGTGCATTCTGGTACGTGATTCCGACCGGCGTGATCGAACGGGCCAGGGTCGACCCGTCGCAGGTACCGGGCGCGCTCCACGCGGCGGAGCACGCGGGCATTGGCATGCTGCCACTTTTCACCATCTGCGATCGCTGGGACGTGGGCGGCGTGTCCACCGCGTGGCACGCCGGTGCCGGCGGCCCCACGATCTTCATCTACGACGCTCACCCCGGTGGCTCGGGCATCGCCGAGCTCGGGTTCGCCGAAAAGGACCGCCACCTCCACGCGACGCTCGAGGCGATTCGGGGATGTGGCTGCGCTGACGGATGTCCGTCGTGTGTGCAGTCACCGAAGTGCGGGAATGGCAACGAGCCGCTCGACAAGCAGGCCGCAGTCGCGCTGTTGGATCAGCTTCTCAGCTGACCCGCATCACGAACACTCGTCGTCGACTGCGGCAATGAACTCCACGAGCAGCGCCCAGGCATCGTCGGTGAACTCAGCCAGGCTCTCGGTACTGCCAGGGAAGAATGCTCGGCATCCCTTGCTCAACTTTCCATCGGCGAGTTCGGCACCCTCGGGCACGAGTCCAGCAACGGCGATGGTGCCGGACCACACCGGTCGAGCCCACACGTCGAGCCCCTGGATCTGTTCGTTCTCGGGGATGTACACAACCGGCTTCGGACGGCCGGTCGATGTCAACAGGACCTCGCGATCGCCCTCGCCGGGACCGCTGTAGTCGAGCTGGGCCAGGCGGTCGAGCTTCGGAGGGTCAGCAGTGATGCCGGCCCCGTGCACGAAGGTCGACTTGAGCGCGATCACGTTCGCGTCTGTCGCAAAGAGGTTCCAGTCAAATCCCGATGCCTGGACGTCGCCGAGCAGAACCACGAGGTCGTCGGTCGACGTGAGATTGGCGTCGAACTCATCACCGCTGAACCAGGACACGAGAAATCCTGCGCCGAGCAACTCGTCCCGAACACGTTCTGCGTTGTCATCGGTCGGACGATCGCCAGCCGATACCACCAGGGCGAGTTGATCGGCGGCGCTGCCGGTGAGCACGGTGACCGGACGCGTCTCCGGCGACTCGTTGCCTCGACCGTCGACGGCTCCGACGACATATGTGGCCACGAGGCCCGGCTCTATCTCGTCCACGAAGCTTGGGTCCGCAACCTCGAAGACCGCGGACTCGCCGTCGACCGAGCGAGTCACGACGTAGCGATCGACCGAGGAGATATCGCGACTCTCAGTCCATTCCATCCGGACGGTTCCGTCGACCGACTCGACGATCCGAGGTCGTCCGGGCACGGTGGGTGGATTCGAATCGACTCCGACCTGGGCGCTGACCGGGTCGGCCGGAGCGCTGGCCCCCCCTTCACCGATCGCGACGAGGCGATAGGTGAATACATCGCCATCGGTCAACCCATTGTCGATCAGGCGGGTGTCGGCGGTCTCGAAGCGAACGGTGACGCCGGCTGCCCCGACCCGGGTCACGACATAGGAGTCGGCATCGTCGGTTCGCGACTCGTCCCATGCGAGCTCGATCGTCCCTGCCCCTGTCGACACAACCACGAAACCGCTTGGAGCGGACGGCGGCTCGCTGATCAGCGCGATCGACGATGGCGGCGGGTCAGACGAGGCGACCGCGCTGCCGTTATCGGTTTCGGGTGTACAGGCCACGAGCAGAATGGTGACGACGCCGATCGCGAGGCGATGAGTACGCATGGGGTTCTGATCGGCAGCGAGAAGGGATCGGAAAGGACTGCGTTTCGATCGTCCTACGGAGTGATCGTGAGAAATACAACCGCCTGATCGCACAGCCCGTCGGTATCGCAGATCTCGTAGACGTATCTGTCCTCACCCACGAAGCCCCATAGCGGCTTGTAGTCGTAGTGGCCGTTGTGTTCGACGAACCAGTCGGCATTGCTCGGTGGCGAGATGATCTCGACCCTCTCGATGGGAGCCGCACCGGCCACGTCATTGGCCAGGACGTCGATGTGCACATTCGAGGCTCCCTCGACCGTCACGTAGTCGTCGACGGCGGTAAGACCGCTGGTCGGGACCTTGGTCGTGGTCGTGCTCGTCGTGGTCGTCGCCGCCGCACTCGACGTCGTGGTCGTCGCCGCCGCGCTCGTCGTCGTGGTCGCCGCCGCCGCGGTCGTCGTCGTGGTCGCCGACGCCGCACTCGACGTCGTGGTCATCGGCGCTTGGCTCGACGTGGTTGGGGTCGGCCCTGTGGGCGTCGTCGTCGTGACCACGGCGGCAACACCAGACGTGGTGGGCACGGTGAAAACGACCGTCGATGGAGGGGGCAGTTCCTTCGTCAGCTGCGAGTCGGCGACAACGACCGGTGGCGAGTCATCCGCGAAAGGAAGGGTCTCCGGGATCGCGTCCGCGACGCTTCCTGCGGTGGCCGCAACCGATACGGCAACGGCGGAAGCAACAGCGCTCGGGGTACTCGCAACGCTGGTGGCGGCGCGTGCCAGGCCCGGGAGTTCGAGCACCCAGCTCATGATGCCCATGTTGCGGCGAGGTTCGTGGAGGCCGATCCGGAGAAACGCTCGTACAACGACCGGGTCGAACTGGCTACCCGCACATTTGACGAGCTCAGCACGACCGGACTGTGAGGAAAGCGAACCCTTGTAGGACCGATTCGACGTGATCACGTCGTAGGCATCGGCGACGGCGGTGATTCGGCCGGCGAGTGAGATCTGGGTTCCCGACAACCCGGCCGGATATCCATTCCCGTCCCATCGCTCGTGATGTTGCGATGAAGCGAGACACCATTCGCCAAGCCAGCCCGCCAGCGGTCGGAGGATCTTCTCGCCCGCCGCCGGGTGCAACTTGAGGGCTTTCCACTCGGCTTCCGTCGGCCTGTCGGGCGAGGCGAGGATCGAAGCCGGTACCGCCAGCTTGCCGATGTCGTGGAGAAGCACCCCCCACCGGAGCCGGTTGAGATCTTTCTGGTCGAGCCCCATTTCCTCGCCGATCAGTTCGGCGTATGCCCGAACGCGCTCGCTGTGACCACGCGTGAGTCGTTCGTGTTTGCCCAGGCGCGTCACGAGGGCAATGGCCTGTTCTGCGGCGACCTGGGCATCGTCACTGAGTACAAGGTCGCTTCGCCGGAGTTTTCGCACCGATCCTGACCGCAAGGCGATGCCGAAGCGTGAGGGTGCCTGATCGGGGAACACGAGCGTCATGTTGAGCAGCGTCGGGAGCGGCGCAAACCGATTGGCGACCATGGTCCCCACCCGCGTCGCCACGATCGCCACGATCACGGCTTGAGCGATCCATACGAGGAAGTTGAACAGCTCGTCAGTGGTGGTCCAGAACCATTGCTGCGCAACCCGGACCGCGAGCCAGCCGAACAGGAATGGGCCGACGAAGAGCGCGACGCGCACCGTTCGTGCCGCGACGGCGCGTCCGGTCCATGCCGCTCCCGGAACTTCCGAGGCGCCACGGGTTGGCCCAATGGTCATACCTCGCTATACGGCCTTTTCGGTAAGCCGATTCATGGGTCATGGGACCCCCCGAGGAGGTCCTCGCGACGCATTACGACTTCTGCGGAGATGGTGCGAGATCCCAGTTCTCCGAGCAACGGAGCGAGTGAAACCTCAGTGCGAACCTCCACTTCGACCACGGTGGATTCGAGCCGCACGCTGACCTCGGCCGGGCGATCGCCGAGCACCGCTTGCGCAGCGCTCCTCGCCACGGCGTTCGCCCGGTTGGGTTCGACCGCAGCCGCACGCGCACCCTCTCGTGCCGCGTGTTCGATCTTTGTCTGTGCAGCGATCACCAGGCCCACGTGAAGAATGAACGCGGTAGTGAGTACGAGCAGGGGGAGGATCAGGGCGAACTCGACCGTGGCCTGCCCCCGATCCTCCCCACTCCCCCGCATCAGATCCGGCCGATCACCGAGTCGATCACCGCATCGAACAGCTGGCCGATCTTGCCCGTGCTCGTCGCCCAGGCGAGCACGAGCAGAGCAATCGTGGCCGCCGCCAGGACGAGGAGTGCGTACTCGACGGTCGACTGACCGCGGTCCTTGGATGTGAACTTCATTTCGTGTCCTTTCCGGCACGTCGGCCGGGTGCAAGAGAGGGCGAATGGCCGAGACGGTGGTGGTCGTCCTCACGGGGTGAGCTCGGCCACCACAGATATGACGAGCGGCGCGATGGTGAGTAGAAGAAACGCCGGCAGCACACACAAGACCAGGGGCAGCGTCATCAGGACCGACGCGCGGTGGGCCGCCACCTCGAGGTCAGCCAGCTCGCTCCGACGGGTCTCGAGTAATAGAGAATCGAGCGGACCACGGAGATACTGACCGTCGATCGATGCGCGTGCGAGTAAAGACACGTAGCGCTCGACCAGGGGGTGCAGCTCAGAGCCTCCGGTCGAGAGCGCCTCGTCGAAGGGCACGCCGCGTTGAGCTCGCACGGCCGCCCGCCGCAACGTCTCACCAGTGGCCCCATCTGTCGAATCGGCGACCTCCGCAAGCGTGAGGTGCAGAGCGAGTCCTGCATCGACAGCCAGCGATGTGAGCGCGATCGCGCCGACGAGACCGGACGTGCCTTTCGGCGCCTCGATTTCCGCAAGTGGAAGCGGCGTCTCCATGGGGTGCGGCATGCGGTGTGGAAGCCTCATCCAACACCACCGGCCAGGCGACGCATCCACAGCAGACCGAGCCCATCGAAGAGCAGGCCGGCAACCAGCAGTGCCGCGCCGATAGCGCCCTCGTGTATCGGTCCACCTCGTACCAGCGCGATGACGAGCGCGAACACGAGGGGCAGGGAGATCAGGATGACCGCCGAGGCTCGCGCCTGGGCAACAAGAGCTCGGCGGCGATGGAACAGAGCCAGGTCGTCACGTACGAACCCGGCGATGTCATCGAGAACCCTCCCGAGATCACCTCCTGCGCGCAGGCCGAACGCCAACGCACGCGCCATCAATCGCTCGGTTGGGTCAGCTGCCTCGCTCGCCCACCGCTCGAACGTCTCGTCGACCGGGTGTCCGTGGCGCACTAGGAGTGCAGCCGCCCGAAGTTCGAGGAACGCGTTTTCGTCGAAGCCGTCGAGCGCGTCGGCAACCGCCGGACCGAGCGGAACGCCCCCTCGAACCCCACGAGCGATCGCATGGCAGAGTTCGGGCATCCGGTGTTGCTCATGTCGCAGGTGGCGGGCGGTCGTTCGCCGCGAGAACCACGGCGGGCTCGCTGCCAATGCCACCGCCGCAACGGCCACACCGAGAACGCCTCCCATCAACGCGGCCAGAGCCACGATTGCGGCGATACACGAGCTGACCGAAAGGACCGGCCACCGGCCTTTGATTCCGAGGTGTGCACTGAATGCCGAGACGCCAGACGTTCTGCGCCGAATTGGTGCAGGGTTCGCCCGCGTCACGAGCGGGTGGCGCGGGGGTACTGAGCCGATCACGCTGCGTCGCTCGCCAGTGAATGGTTGGATCGACGGTCACTCGACCAAAGCGGTCGACAGGTCCACTTCCCTATGGAGGAGTCCGCGGCGAGGTGGGGCGTTGCCAGCTCGACGACGCCGCGCTCGCCTTCGGCTCTTCGCTCGACCATGACGACAACGTCGATACACGACGCGAGCTGTGCCCGGGCGGCGGCCAACGGGAGCTCGAGGCCGGCGGCGAGCATCATCGTCTCGATGCGATGGAGGGCATCGACCGGAGAGTTCGCGTGCACCGTCGTCATCGACCCCGCATGACCCGTGTTCATGGCTTGAACAAGGTCGATCGCTTCTCCGCCGCGCATCTCGCCGCACAGCAACCGGTCGGGACGCATTCGCAGCGCGTTTCGGACCAACTCACGCACGTCGACTGCGGGCAGCGTCTCGGTGGCGGCGCGCGTCTCGAGTCGAACCACGTGCGGCAGCGGAAGGGCGAGTTCCGCAGCGTCCTCGATCGTGACGATGCGTTCCTTCGGATCTATGTTCGACGCCACGGCGTTGAGGAGCGAGGTCTTGCCCGACGACGTGGAACCTGCAACCACGAGAGTGGCCCGACTCGACACCAGGCCGGCGAGCAGACCGACCAGGTCGGGCGGACCGAAGTGACTCAGGTCGCGACCCTGCTCGACGAAGCGCCGAATGCTCAGACACGGGCCGTCTATCGCAAGCGGTGGGAGGATGGCGTGGAGCCTGGACCCATCGGCGAGTCGGGCATCGACGGTCGGATGCGCTCGATCGATCCGGCGTCCGACCGAGGCGGCGAGGCGCCTGACCAACTGCTCGGTTGAGACGGGATCGAGATCGGCCGCGACCCGAACCAGCTCGCCGGCTCTTTCGATCCAGACCTCGTGGCCGGCATTGACGATGATCTCCGACACGGTCGTGTCGTCGGCAAACGGCTGAAGCACGCCGAGTCCATCGATGCGAGCCCGAACTGCGTGAACCGCTGCCGATCGTTCGGTTCTGGTGGCGAGGGGTGCCGAAGCGTCGATGAGGCTGCCGATGCGGACGTCGATTGGCAGCCCCGGGTTCTCGGCCTCCGAAGCGAACGCGCGCCACACGCGATCGGTGAGTCCGTGGTCGGTGGGCGTGTCGATCATGCGGCGCTCGTACGAGTGGAGTCATCCAGCAGGTGTCGAGCAGTTCGACGTAGTGGTCGCGGTAGTCGAGTCACCATGAGCCCGGCGTCGACCGCCCTGGCAATACTGGGGTCGACGTTGAGACGAGCGGTCACCGGCTGCTCGAGAACGGCCTCGATGTCGAGCGTGCCAAGCGCTCGGCCGCCGTCGACGACCTCGACCACATCATCCACCGCGACGCCGACGCGCTGGGCCCGGCGCAGTCCGATGTAACACGCTCGGACCACGAGACTCACCCGGTCGGCCGCGGCTGCGATCAGTGCCGTCGTGTCGAAGCCATTGCCGTCGAGCACGCCCAGGTCGGCGATGATCACGTCGGCGAGCGGGCTGAGGCCGGGCTGCAAGGCGGCAACGCGAGGCGCCGCGACCATTGAGACGGGGTCGACGTTCGACCCGTGGGATCCACGAGGTACGAGCTCGAGGCGCCCAGGCGTCGTGGCACCCGCCGCGCGAATGACCGGGACGACCAGATTTGCGAGAGCCTCGGGTCCCACGTCGGCGTCGGCCCGCAGCCAGTCCATGATTCCGTGCGAGCCGGCGGTGACACCCAGCAGATCGGGCTGGTCTCCAGCGAGATCGACGAGGAGCACGGAGGTCGTCCGGGCGAGTTCAATTGCCGTGGCGGCGGCGAGTGTGGACGTGCCGACGCCTCCCTTTGCGGAGCAGAAACTCCAAAACATGTCGCCTACTCGTGGCGCGCAGAGCGCCGCTTTTGGTGGCGGGGGAAGCGCTGATCGCATATTCGCGCGCGGTGTCGATATCTGCAACCCATTCGACCACAAGGGGGGTCGGACGCGAGCCACGAACGGGTGCGTACATTGGGCGCATGGCCGGTCAGAACGCGAAGACTCCCACGCGTCAAGCCGCGTTCTTCGATCTGGACAAGACAACGATCGCGACCGCCACGATGTTCGCCTTCAGTTCCGCTCTGCGCGACGCCGGCTTTCTCGACGCCCGGCTCGTCGCGAGAGCACTTTGGGGACGGCTCGTCTACAAATACCTCGGCGCCGATCACGACCGGATGGAGACCATGCGCAACTCAGCGCTCCGCCTGGCCAAGGGATGGGAACAGCGTCAGATCACCCAGCTCGTGACCAACGTGATGGAGGAGACGATCGATCCCATCGTGTACCGGGAGGCACTCGAAGAAATCGCCGCCCACAAGGCGGCGGGGCACCTGGTGTTCATGGTGTCTGCATCTCCCGAAG
>JBPCTR010000221.1:0-7716 GCA_051011575.1 Acidimicrobiales bacterium
GCGATCTCATATCGAGGAGGGCGCGATCGGTGGAGCCGAGATGCGAGCGAACGTCGTCTCGACCGACTCGACAGGTCTCCACGGCGGGGCCTGGTTGCACCCCGCCAGGCTCGGGTTCGATGACCTCCGCCGTCGTGGCAAAGCCACTGCTCATCCAGGCCGACCTGCCACCATCGAGGAGGGCAAGCTTGTCGCCGAATCCGGTCATGGTGAGTACCCAGTAGGTGTAAGTGCCGTACTGGATTGGGTCACCCACGAGCACGATCGTCGAGCTGTCTCGCACGCCGAGGCTTCTCAGACGACTGGTCATCACCTCGGCCGTTGGGAACTCGCGGTCGGTTTCGTGCCAGCAGAGGTCTTTCCAATTTGCGTAGCGAGCGCCCGGAACATGGGTGGTGAAGTACGCAGCAGCGTCCGGTGAATCAGCGGACACCTCGAGAATGACGATGTCGTCATCGAGGTGTTCGTTCAACCATGTCGTATCGACCAGACGTTGCATCTGCTCACCATAAAGCTCGCGAGACGCTCCTCGTCCGCCTCGATGATCAACGCCTCACGACGTAGATTGCGCGCATGGGTACGCAGCCACTCCCGCGAGAGATCTCCACGGACGAGATCGAGACGTTTCACCGCGATGGTGTGGTCATGCTGCCGGGCATGTTCAACCGCTCGTGGATCGAGCTGCTGCACGCGGGCCTCGATCGACACCTGACCGCACCAACGAGCCGAGCCCGCGTGTGGGATCGCGATGATGCCGGGCGGACGATGTTCTGGGACAGCATGGCGTGGCAAGGCGTACCCGAATACCAGCGCTTCGTCTTCGAATCACCAGCGGCTGAGATTGCAGGACGGCTGATGGGGTCCAGCAACGTCCACTACTTCTTCGACGCGGTGTTCGTGCGATCCGCGGGCGCGCAGTTCGAAACCCCGTGGCATCAGGACGAGCCCTACTGGTCGGTCGACGGGCACGACACCTGCACGGTGTGGATGCCGCTCGTGCCGGTGCAGGCGAAGAGCGCATTGGCTTTCGTGCCGGGGTCTCATCGCAGCACCGTGACCTTCGATCAATACGACTTCGGTGCTCTCAATCCCGATGGCAAGGACGCGGTTGACCGAAGCGACTTCTCCGCGATCGCCGAGGCCGACATGCCCGACATCTCTGCCGACCCCGACGCCTTTGGCGTCGTGAGCTGGGACATGCGACCCGGCGACTGCGTCGTGTTCAACGGTCGTACGCTCCACGGTGGTTCTGGTCGCCTCGAGTCGAGAGAGGACCTGCGGGTCTTCACGTCCAAGTGGCTGGGCGATGACGTGCGCATCGCTTTTCGCGACGTGGGCATGGACCCCGACTTCAGCGACATCATGCGCGCCCACGCGCTCGCATCCGGGGACCGCCCCCGCACCGAGCTGCTACCCGAGGTCTGGGCCGCCACCTAGGACAGGCGCTCGAGCAGAGACGTGTACACGTCGGCCGTGGCTTCGTCGAAGGCGATGAACCGAACGTGCTCTACCGCGGTCGATTCCGTGCTCACCGTCGTTATCGCAATCCCTGTCGCTCTTTCGAGCGGGTAGCCGTAGACGCCCGTGCTTATCGCAGGAAACGCAACGGATTTTGCGCCGATTTCATCGGCGCGGGCGAGCGATTCTCGGTAGCACGACGCGAGCAGGTCCGACTCTCCGTTTGTGCCGCCCTGCCACACGGGTCCAACGGTGTGAATGACCCAACGTACGTCGAGGTCGAAGCCGGGGCTGACCTTGGCGCCGCCGGTCGGGCATCCGTGCAGGCCGCGGCAGTATCTCGCCAGCTCGGGTCCAGCCGCGCTATGGATTGCTCCATCGACGCCGCTCCCTCCGAGCAGGGACGAGTTGGCTGCGTTGACGATCGCGTCTACGGGTTGGCTGGTGATATCGCCCTGAACGACGGTCAGTGATGGCGGTGCCATTGCGCCCACCTTAGGAGTGAGCGAGGCGTCCGCTCATTCGGCTTTACCTAGTGTTCGGCCCTGCGCTCGACCTCGCGGGTCCAGTCCTTGTTCCAGGTGCTGGTATGGGGCCACAGGCACTGCGCCTCGGTGAGTGCGTCGTCGGCCGAGAGCCCGAGCTCACCGCCGAGAAGCAGTCGAAGGACAAGGCCCGTGCGGGAGGCGCCGTGACGGCAGTGCACGAGAACCGGCTGCCCGGCCGCTCTCGCCGCACTCACCTCGGCAAGGATCTCGTCGATCACGGTCGCGAGACTCGGGTTGGCGTCGGATCGGGGCGTGTCGTCGATGTGGAACGTGATGTGGTGGCGATGGCTGTCGCAGGTTCCATCGTCGTCGCACAGCGAGAGCACGAGCCCGTCCGGATGGGCGTCGGTGAAACGCGACACGCCGAACAGATTCGACATCCACAGCCCGGGCAAGACCTCGCGCGGGCCTCGGCGATTGCGCGGGTCGTACCAGTTCGGTCGTTCGATACGAAGGAGTCGATTGGTGAGCCCGCCCAGATAGCGACGACCGCGACGATCGTCCGGTGAACGCATCGTCGATACCAGCCGCGCAGGAACCGCAGCCACGCCCCCTTCGAGCCCTGCGATCGCACCGACCAACCGCGTCAGCTCCGGTTCGCCTCCCGCGGCCGACACCGCGTCGACAAATGGACTCGAACGAGCGAGTTCGGCCGCTTTGGCGATGAGTGGATCGCTCAACTCGCGACGGCCATCGTTCTCGAGGCCGCGCTGCACCACGTCGATGAACGCGACCGTTGTGACTTCGACCAGGAGTGGCGGCGGTCCGGACGCGAGACCGATCGCCGGCGCAACCGAGTCGGCGGGGGACAGATCGACCGGAACCGGCGCGCCGGCCAACATGGCCTCGGCGACGTCGAGCGATCGCATGGCTCCCTCGGTCCACGATGACGATTCGCGAGCGAGGGCATCAGCCACGAGCGCGCCGACGATCGCACCGAGTCCGGCTTGCCAGCGGAACTGCTCCGACGTCACCTCATCGATCGTACGGGCTGGCGCAGAGGCTCATCCGGTCAGGACCTCGGTCTCTGGTCGCTCTTCGTCAGACGGTATTCGCTGGAAGAAGAAGCCACCTCGAGGAGGGAGCCGTGATCCGGAGTCACGACGAATCAAGAAAATCGCGACGTTCACTGATCGCACTTCTGGCGATCGCCTTGCTGGTGACTGCTTCCTGTAGCGGCAACGGTGACGATGATGTTACGACCGGCTCGACGACGACGTCGGCTCGAGCTACGACGACCACGACTGAGCCGGATCCCACAACGACGCCGACGACCGACGCGCCCACCACAACCGAACCTTCGACAACGGCCCCCACAACAATTCCTGCTGTCGATCTCGAGACCGTCAACGTGTACTGGCTGAAGGACACGGGGATTGCGGTTGGAGGTCGTGAGATCGACATCGACTCGGGAGCTGCCGGCGCGATGGCTGAGCTGCTCGCCGGGCCCAACATCCTGGAGACCGATCTGGGAATGGTGAGTGCTGTGCCAGCCGGGACCGAGGTTCTCGGGGTGTTCGTCGACGACGGCGTAGCAACCATCGATCTGTCGAACGACTTCGAGACGACCGGGTTGGGAACGTCGGGTGAGATCGGACTCGTCTCCCAGGTCGTGTTCACACTGACGCAGTTCCCGACGGTGGACTCGGTCGACATCACGATCGATGGTGAGGCCCGCGATGCGATCCTGAGCCATGGGCTCGAGGCGACCGGGCTGACCCGAGAGGGCTTCCACGATGCCATCGCCCCTGAGATCGTGGTCGAATCGCCGTATCCGGGAGAGGTCATCACCTCCCCGATTGTGGTGAGTGGGTTCAGCCGAACCTTCGAGGCGAGCATCGTCTACAGCGTCATCATCCCGAGCGGCGAGATTGTCCACGAGGGGTTCACGACAGCGGCCCAACCCGACGTGCACCTTTTCGGTCCGTTCGAATTCGTCGCCGAATTCGAGGCCGGAATCAGCGGCTTCGGGTCGGTCATCGTCTGGGAGGAGTCGGCTCTGGACGGCTCGCAGATCAACACCTACGAGGTCCCCGTAAGGATGGAGCCCTAGCCGAGCATCACGCCTCGGCGTGGTCGAAGAGATGAGCGTTGTGGAGGAATCCATGCACGCTGAAGTGTTGGGTCGCCTCGTCATGATGGGGCGGATACACGATCGCCGAAGCGAGGGCCCCGATCATGCAACCGACCCCGCAGATGGCGAACGCCAGACCGAAGTTGTCGAGGTCGCCGAGCCAGCCTCCGAGGATCGGGAAGATGATTCCGCCTGCTCCATATGAGACGAACACCCATGGGTAGTTCGTACCGACGACGCCGTTGCCGAACTCGTCGGCGGTCAGCGCGGGGAAGAGAGCGAAGTTGCCGCCGAAATTGAATCCGATGAGTGTGGCGGCGAGATAGAGCGACCACTCCGAGCTGGCCATCGGAATGAACGCGACGAGGAACAAACCCTGGCTCGCGGCCATCGTGACGACCGAACGCTTGCGGCCGAGATTGTCGCTGAGCGCACCCCAGATCACCCGGCCGGCGCCGTTCGCAAGACTGAAGAAGACCGCCATCGCTGTACCAGCGATGGCGCTCGCGTCTGCGTCGGTGACGCCGGAATCGGTGAGCGCCTCGATCGGATAGATCTTCATGAGCCCGATCGCCATCAGCCCCGCGCCTGCGCTCATCGCAAATGTGAGCGAGAGGAGATGGAACTGCGGCGTGCGAATCATTTCCCGCGGCGTGAACTCGTCGCCACCTTCGCCCGCGACCACGGGAGGCGTGAAGCCGGCGGGAAGCCACCCGGTCGGCGGCATCCGCATCGTGGTCGAGCCGGCGAGCACGATCGACGCGAACGCGACGCCATAGATGAGGTACGTCGAACCGAGACCGACCTCGTCGATCAGGTTCCCCCACGAGCCCGCGATCTTGATCCAGCCGAGAGCGCCGAAGCCGAACCCCGCCACCGCGACGCCGGTGATTGTGCCCTTGTGATCAGGGAACCAGCGCATGCCGACTGCGATGGGAACGACGTACGCGAGTCCGATGCCGGCCCCTCCGATGAGGCCTACTCCGATCAATACCGGCCAGAAGCTCGTACCACCGCCGAGCGATGCAAACGCATACCCGGCGCCCAGCGTGATGCCTCCGGCGGCGGCGGTCCTCCGGGGACCGAAGTCCTTCAAGTTTCGTCCGGCAAAGACCATGACGATGGCGAAGGTGGCCAAGCCGGTGGAGAACACGAATTGTGTCTGGACGTTCGTCCACCCGGCGTCCTTTAAGGCAGGGGTGAAAACCGACCACGCATAGATCGCTCCGAGACAGATCTGTATGAGTACAGCCCCGATCACGACCGGCCAACGCTGCACGGCGATCGGCGGCTTGGTTTCAGATTCTGATGTCTCCACGGCGGGCCTGACGTGGTTCACCCGCTTACTGGCGCGGCCGTGACGTCGTACTCGTATGGGCCAAGGTCCTGCAATCTGGAGTCAGCCTGCGCCGATCGATGCAAGCGCTCCGAACGCGTTGGATGTGAGATGTCGATGTCGGGCGAGTCAGATGATGTCGAGAAGGCGTGCGATCTCGGCGATGAACATGCCCGTCGAGGCCACGATGCCAAGAACCGGCACCCAGGCCGGAACCTGGAACGTCGTCGTCGGGCCGTCCTGGCGTTTGATGTCGATGAGCGCCGCATTCACCGCGATGAACACCGCCATCGTCACAGCTGAGGTGAGCCGGGCGAGCCACGCGAGCTCGACGCTCACCGCAAGGATCGCGACGAGAAGTGCGGCGCCGATGGTGGCCCGCGCAGGCGTGTTTGTTCTCGCCGAGATCCTCCCCGCGGAAGCGGGGAGCAGACCGAGGTTTGTGAGGCCGTACATGACCCGGGGCACCATCATGATCTGAACGAGTGCCCCGTTGACCATGGCGAGTGCGGCGATGAAGGCCAGGACGTCGGGGTTTCCGCCCGCTTCCTCGTAGATCAGCGCAAGGGGTGCATCGGACTGGGCGAGTCGCTGTGGATCGACCTGGAGAACAGCGACGCCCGCGACCGTCATGTAGATCACGGTGGTGATTCCGAGCGTTATGAGGATTGCGCGGGGGAGCGAAACCGGCGCATCCACGGTCTCCTCAGCGATCGCATCCATGTCCTCGAAGCCGAGGAAGGCGAAGAACGCGAGGAAGGCACCGCCGAGTATCGCCGACCATCCTCCGACGCTCGAAGGGGGGCCGATGAGGTCTCCGCTTCGGGTCACGAGGTCGCCAAGGCTGTCGCGGCCCGCCCATAAGACGAGAGCGAGTCCAACGATCTCGACCACGGTGAGGGCAGCGGCCACGGTGACCGATTCCTTGGCGCCGCTCACGGCCAGCCCGGTCAACGCCACGATCAGACCGAGCACCAGGAGTGTCCGGGAGACGTCGACCAGCTCGGCTACGTAGCCACCGAAGGCATTGGTAACCGTCGCCGCCGCCACAACTCCGGCGGTGAGGACGGCGATGCCGACCGACGCGGTCAACGCTCGTCGGCCGAATGCGTGGCTCACGAACACTGCTTCGCCGGCTGCTCGCGGGAGACGACCCGCCAGCTCGGCGAAGCCGAAGGCCGTGACGCCGGCAAGTGCAGCCGAAACCAGGAACGAGAGGGGAGCGCGCATGCCCGCTTCCCCGGCCACCTCACCGGTCAACGCATAGATGCCCGCCCCGATCGTCGTGCCGAGCCCATAGAGGATGAGCATCGGGAGAGAGACCTCACGGCTGAGAGCGGGCTGGACTGGTGTGTCGACGTGTCCTGTTTTCATGCTGATCTCAGTGTCTTCCCGCCTTCCCGGAGCGGTCAGGGTCCTACGTCCCTCGCGACGGGCCGCAATGAGCGAGAATGCCACGATGTCTCTCTCACTCCATGACCTGCTCGACGAGCATGTAGTCGCGTCGGCGTACAGCATCGATCTGATCAGCGGCCTCGATTCGTCGCAGACACACTGGCGACCGAACAAGAACAGCAGCGCCATTGCCTGGCACCTGGGCCACCAGGGTGTGGTCAACCACTTCATGCTTCGAAACCTGACCGCGGCGGAGAAGACATTCGACGCTGCCTTCGATTCGGTCTTCGACTCGGCGACCGCCGAGCCTGCGCGGGGGGACTTACCTCCCCTCGACGAGATAGTCGACTACCGCAATGCGATTTCGGAGAGCACCCGGCGGGTCGTGGGGCTCATCGAATCTGGCGACGTGGGCGCGCCAAATCAATTGCCTCTCATCGCCGAGGGGATGCTGCTCGCGATCATCAACCACGAGTACCAACACGCGAAGTGGATCGGCGAGGTGCGCTCATCGATGATCGACCTGCACGCACCCAGCCCGCTTTCCAACCGACTGATCCAGGTCGACGGCTACTACATGATTGCTGTGAGCCCCTGACCGAAACGCCGCTCATACAGCTCGAGCTTGAACGATCGTTCAGGCCGCCGTAACTTGCCGCCCATGAGTCGTCCCAACGTTCTGATGGTGATGGCGGATCAGCTCGCCCCGCATTTCACGAGCACCTACGGGCATCCCGTAGTTTCGACGCCGCACCTCGACGAGATCGCCCGTCGGGGTATGCGGTTCGACGCCGCCTATTGCCATTCGCCGTTGTGTGCACCGGCGCGGTTTTCGCTGATGGCCGGCCGCTCGGTCAGCTCGATCGGAGCCTGGGACAACGCAGCCGAATTCTCGGCGTCGGTGC
>JBPCTR010000222.1:0-7336 GCA_051011575.1 Acidimicrobiales bacterium
AAGTCGTCCTTACTCAGATCCTGGTAGGGCGCCGCCCGGGTGACGAGTTCGAAGAGGTCGTCGACCTGCCACTCCTCGGCCGAGACCTCGGCCACGAGTTGCTGGATCAGGATGTCGAGCGGCGCCACGGGCGGCAGGAGCGCATCGAGGCGCTTGCCGTGAACCGCCGTGAGCAGGGCGCAGCACTCGACGAGGTCGTCGCGCGTCTGGGGGTACAGCCGGCCCTTGGGAATGCCATAGCGGTTGTGGTTGGCACGGCCGACACGTTGCAGGAAGGTGGCGATGTTGCGAGGCGAACCGAGTTGGCAAACCAGGTCGACCGGGCCGACGTCGATACCCAACTCGAGAGAGGCGGTGGCCACGAGCGCCTTTAGATCGCCGGCGCGCAGCCGCCGCTCGACCGTGAGCCGCCGCTCCTTCGACAGGCTGCCGTGGTGAGCGACCACGTTTGCCTCGGCGCCCTCGTCGTGCTCGGCGAGGCGTTCGCCCAGTTCGTGCGACACCCGCTCGGCCATGCGCCGGGTGTTCACGAACACAAGGGTGGTGGTGTGGACCTTCACCTGTTCGGCGATGTGGTCCAGAATCTCGCCCATCTGCTCGGCGGGCGCGAGCGCCTCCATCTCGGAAGGTGGTAGTTCGAGCGACAGGTCGAGTTCTCGCACGTGGCCTTCGTCGACCACCTGACACGCAGCGTCGCCGACCGGGTTCGTGCGGTTGCCGACGAGAAGGTTGGCCACCGTGCTGATCGGATTCTGCGTGGCCGAAAGGCCGACCCGGACAGGACGTCGGCTCTGCTCCTCGGGCAATCGCGGCTTCGCTTCGCTCCGGCCGTTCTGCTGATCCCTCCCCTCCGCTCCACGGAGACAAATGTGTTCGAGTCGTTCGAGGGTGAGTGCCAGGTGAGAGCCGCGTTTGTCCCGAGCCAGCGAGTGGATCTCGTCCACGATCACGGTGTCCACGGTGGCGAGCGCGGCCCGCGCCTTACCCGATGTGCACATCAGATAGAGCGACTCGGGAGTGGTCACGATGAACGCCGGCGGCTTCTTGACCATGGCGGCGCGCTGGGAGGTGGGCGTATCGCCGGACCGCACCCCGATGCGGATCGTGGGTGCGGTACGCCCCATCTCTTTGGCGATGGCGGCGATCTCCTGGAGAGGCCGTTCGAGGTTCTCCGCGATGTCCACCGCCAGCGCCTTCAGCGGCGATACGTAGACCACCCGAGCCACTCCGTCGGTGGCCTCACCGCGCTCGTGGGCGCGGTAGAGCCGGTCGATGGCCACCAGGAACGCCGACAGCGTCTTGCCCGATCCGGTGGGCGCCGCCACGAGGGTGTCGACCCGGTTGGCGATGTGGGGCCACGCGGCGCGCTGAGGAGGTGTTGGACCGTCGGGAAAACGGCGGCCGAACCAGGCTCGCACCGCCGGATGGAAGTCCTCCATTCCGGGATGGTCGAACAAGCTGAGCGGATCGGAAAGCGACGTGATTTCGGTTTCGAGAAGGGCCACGACAGCACACTACGAATCGGGTGTGACATGCGTTGGTCGCGGCCAACTCCTCAATCTGCGGGCCGAGCGTCCGAACAGATTCGCCATGAAGACTGTGACCGCTCCCACCAGCGATCTCACCGGCGCTGCCCTCGGCGGCCTCGGCGGAGGTGTCGAAACCACACGTAGCTATCTCGCCCAGGACTTCGCCTCCGGATCGAAACAAAGCGTCATGCGTTGGTTGAAAACGATCATCGAGCGAGGCGACGTGCAGCGGGTGTGGCTCCGCGCCATGGGTACGAAGGACATCCTGTGGAGCCACGAGGGCCCACTTCGGGATCTCCCCGACCTCGACGTGTTGTTCGAATCGACCGGCGACATCGAAATCGCCGACGAAATCCTCGACGCCGCCTGAACTCAGACTCTGTCGGCGCGGCCTGCCACCCAGTTCATGAACCGGTCGGGCTCCCACGTGTTCACCACGAGATCCTTCGGCGCCCATCCCCGCTGAGCGGTGCGGATGCCATACTCCATGCGGCCCAGCTCGCTCGTGTGATGGCTGTCGGTGTTGATCACGAGCTTCACGCCGGCGTCGACCGCCTGGCGCACCACGTCCGACGCGGCGTCCAGGCGCTGAAGTGCGCCATTTATCTCGAGCGCCACGTCGTAGTGGAGCAGGGCTTCGAGCAACGGCTTGACCTCGAGCTCGATGCCAGGTCGCCGCCCGATGTATCGCCCGGTGAGGTGTCCGATCGAGTTCACGGTGGGGTCACTGATCGCATTCACGAGCCGGTCGGTCTGCTTCACGGGTGTCTGGTCGTAGCTCGAGTGCACCGACGCCACCGTGTAGTCGAACAGCGCCCGGAAGTCGTCGTCGTAGTCGAGTCCGCCCTTGGGGTCGATGTTGAGCTCACATCCCCACATGATCTGCATCTGCGGGTGTGCTTCCTGTACGCGGGTGATGTGGTCGCGGTGTTCGAGCATCTCCTCGGCGGTCGACCCGTTGATCGCCAGGTCGACGCCATGGTCGGTGATCGCCAGGTAGTCGTAGCCGTGGTCGACCGCCACTTGCACCATGTCCTCCACCGACGATCGCCCATCGCCGGATCGGTCGGTGTGGTAGTGGAGGTCGCCCCGAATGTGCTCCCGCTGGACCAGTTGGTCGAACCCATCGGTGGCAGCCCGGTCGACCTCGCCGGTGTTCTCGCGCATCGGCGGCGGCACGTAGGAGAGGTCGAGGGCGGCGTAGATCTCCTGCTCGGTCTCGCTCGCGATGACCGGGCGATCGTCGCCCTCGAGATCCTCGTCGGAGGTGTCGATGAGGCCGTACTCGTTGAGCAACATGTTCCGATCGATCGCGCGTTGCCGCAGAGCGATGTTGTGCGCCTTCGACCCGGTGAAGTACATCGTGGCCGCGCCGAACTGCTCTGGAGCCACGACCCGCACATCGACCTGGAGGCCGCTGCTCGTGAGAAACGACGTCTTCGTGTCGCCGCTAACGACGATGTCGGCCACCTCGGTGTGGCTCACGACGGCCTTCATCACCTCGGTTGGCTTCGTCGACGAGACGGTGATGTCGATGTCGCCGATCGTCTCCGACATGCGGCGCAGACTGCCGCAGTACACCGCATTGCTCACCGCCTTCAGATCCATTAGGTCGGCCACGAGGCGCTCGGCGAGCGGAAGGGCATCGGCGATGGGGGTCCGACGGTCTTTGCCGGTGAGGCCCAGACGATCGATCGCCTTTGCGATCTTCGCTTCGCTGGTCTCGCCCAGCCCTGGAAGCGTGCGCAGCTTCTCGTCGACGATCGCCTGCCGGAGCGCGTCCACGTTCTCGACCGCCAGCTCGGTTCGGATGAGCTTGAGCGTCTTGGGGCCGATGCCGGGGATGCGACTCATCTCCACGAACTCCGGCGGGTACTTCGATCGGAGGGTCTCGATCTTCTCGACGACGCCACCGTCGACCAGCTCGCGAATCTTGCTCGCCGTCGCCTTGCCCACGCCCTGGATTTTTGTGAGCTGAGCGATGGTGAGGCCGGTGACGTCGTCGCCGTGGCTCTCGATCGCCAGCTTCGCGTTCTCGTAGGCCCGGACCTTGAACGACTGCGGGCTCTCCTCCTCGAGCGTCGTGAGGGTGATCAGCTCCGAGAGCATGGCGAGAACATCGCGATTCGTGGTCACGAGCGCATCGTAGAACGACCCGCTCGTCTGGAGTCACGCGGGAATCGGTCGTACCATCATTCTGGCCATGACGATCTACCTGATCCGCCACGCGACCGCAGGCACCCGAGGAGGGAACGGTGCGGCGAACGACCTCGACCGCGAACTCGACGCGCTCGGGGTCGACCAGGCGACAGGAATCGCGGAACGGCTCGGCGTCGAGCCGATCTCACGTGTCCTCAGCAGCCGAGCCCTTCGATGTGTGCAGACGGTGGCGCCACTCGCCGAGAAACTGGGCCTGTCGGTGGAACACTCCCCGGAGCTGCTCGAAGGCCAGAGCGCGGTCATGGCGGTGGAGCTCTGCCGACGGTTCGCCGCCGACGGGGTGACCGCCGGGCTCTGCAGCCACGGCGACATCATCCCCGACACGATCCAGACCCTCGCCCGCGAAGGACTCGTGATCATCGGGCCGCGCGGCTGGGCGAAGGGCTCCACCTGGAGGCTCAACAGCCGCGGAGGCGACCTCGTGAGCGCCGAGTTTCTCGGGCCCTACTAATCGCCGCAGGCGAGATCCGTCGCTTCGCTCCTCGACTCGCGCTGCGGACTGCCGGAGGCCGCGAGCCGTCGCTCGTCCCTCGCTCCTCAGGAGCTGGCGATCGTTCGTGCGTATAGAGGTCAGGTTGTGTTCGTGCCCGGAGGTTGCTCGGCCGAGAACGCATCGGGTCAGACCCCATCTCGCGAAAAGGAGTCTGACCCCTTTTCGGCGAAAGGTGCCAGAGCAGGGGTTACAGAAGGGCGCGTAGATCCTCGAGCGTGTCGGCCTCGGTGGGCGACTTGTCGGGCCGGTACTGCTTCACCCGAGCGAAACGGAGCGCCAGCCCGCCGTCGTAGGTTGTGCTGCGCTGGACACCATCGATGGCGATCTCGACGACGAGCTCTGGTTGCACGAACACGGCGATGCCCTCTCGGTGGGTCTCGAGCTCGAGGAGGGCTTCGGTCTGCCACGCCAGCAACTCGTCGGTGAGCCCCTTGAATGTCTTGCCGACCATCACGAAATCGTCGCCGTCGAGCGCTCCGAGGTGCAGATTCGACAGCCAGCCGGTTCGGCGCCCATGACCCCACTCGACGGCGAGTACGACGAGGTCGTAGGTGTGGACCGGCTTCACCTTGCGCCACGTCTTGCCCCGCCGGCCCGCGGCATAGGGCGAGTCGATCGCCTTCACCATCACTCCCTCATGGCCGGCCGCCAAGGTGCGTGCGGCAAACGTCTCGGCCTCGGCGGGGTCGTCGGTCACCACGCCGTCGATCGTCAGGTCGCCCACCACGTCGAGCAGGTGTTCGAGCCGAACGGAGAGCGGTTCGTCGATCAGATCGACGCCGTCGCGATGAATGATGTCGAACACACGTAACCCCAGCTCGACCCGACCACTGCCGCCACTAGAGCTGAACGTCGACGCCGTGTCCTGGAACATCTCGGGCGAGTCCTCGCTCACCCCGATCAGCTCGGCGTCGAGAACCACCGATCTCACATCGAGATCCCGTATCACCGACACGACCGCCGGGAGCCGTTCGGTGACGTCGTTGAGATTCCGTGTGAAGAGCCGCACCTCATCGTCGTGGCGATGAACCTGGAGCCTGATGCCGTCGAGCTTCGCCTGCACCGAGCTCAAGCCCAGTTCGACGATCGCTTCGGCAGCGCTGGCCGACGTGGCCGCGAGCATTGGCAGAACGCCTCGACCGACGCGAAGACCCAACGCCTCGAGTGCAGGTCGTCCTTCGCCCAGGGCCAGGGCCGCGACTTCACCCAGATCTCCCGACAGCATTGCCGCACGCCGCACGAGTGCCTGCGGGATATCTGTTGCCTTGGCGATTCCGACGGTCATGACGCCGTCGAGGGCCCCCTGTCGCAAACCGCCCGACAGGACATTGCGGAGCAGTTCGTGTTCGGCGGTACTGGTCCGATCGAAGAGCTCATCGAGCAGGAGTCGCTTGCGTTCCTGTGAACCCGGCCCGGAGGTCGCCGCCAGGTCGTCGATCCATAGATCGACATCGGCGAGCGTGACCGGCTCTTCGCCCGACCCCGTGCCCGCAGTGCCCTTGAGTGCCGCCCAGCCCACGCCGATTCGGCCCTGACGGACCTCGCCCGTGAGCAGGCCGACCACGATCGGCGCTTCAGCCGGCCGAGACACTCGGAGAATGTTCGCAAGGTGTTCGCTCTTCTCGCTGCGAGACGATGTAGCGGCGACCGCCGCGGCCGTTTCCACGACCACTGCAAGGGGAAGCGACTCGCCGGTCACGAAGCGAGAGCGTCTCGCAGACCGAACCGATCGATCAATTCGACCATGTCGGACGGTTGCCGATCGAGTGCATCGAATGCGGCGAGTTCGGTTCGGGCTTCGTCGAGCCGGTCGAGCCGCCGGAACACGAAGGCACGAAACACCCGAGCGTCGGGCTCGTTCGGATCCGCGTCGACGGCGTCGGCGAGCCACCGTTCGGCGTCGGGCCAAAGTTCGTCGACCCCCGATTCGGCGGTGAGGGCCAGGGTCCAGCCCCTCCAGGCGAGTGCTTCGGCATGATTGGGGTCGCCTTCGAGGATGCCGTCGAACACCCGGAGCGCGTTGTTTGGATCCTGGAGGACGACGAAGATCTCACCGGCCTCCTGAGCCTTGGAGAGAGGGATTTCGGCCGACTCGAAATCGGGGGTGCCGGGCGCCGCATCGAGAATCTCGAGCACACGAGCGACGGCGATTCGTTCACGCAACTGACGCTGCTCGACGAGCTGCTTCGCAACTGCGGTCGGGTCAGCAGCATCGAACGCAGACAGCTCCGCGGAGGCGTCGTCGAAACGCCCGTCGTCGAGTGCCACGACCGCACGGAAGACCCGAACGTCGCCGTACTCGGGGTCGAAAGCCACCGCGTCGTCGAAGTCGGTGAGCGCCGCGTCGGTTTCACCGAGCTGGTACCGAATCCAACCGCGATAGGTGAGTGCCTCGACGTTGGTCGGCTGGAGCTCGAGGACCTCGCCGTAGATCTCGATCGCGCCGGGAGCGTCGCCGGAGGTGAACGCCGCCGCGGCGTCGGCGAGCTTCGTGGTCGTGCTCTCGCGGATGTCGCCGCTCGCCGTGTCTCCGGCTCCGCGCGCGCCCGAGAACGCCGTCATCGCCCACGCCGCCAACCCGGCGATCACGATCACGGTGGCCAGCCAACCCAATCGCTGCCGATGCGATGCCGCCCTGGCGTTTCGGCGCCGCACGGCCCCGGCATCGAGGATCCGACTGAGCTGCGCCGCGCGGGCGGTGTAGTCGTCGCGCAGCGCGTCGTAGTCGGCCTGGTCGATGTCGCCGGCGGCGCGCTCGGCGTCGAGGTCGTCGAGCGACATCAGAAGGTGGTCGAGCTCTTCGTGGAGCCGAGTGCGCTCGGTGTCGGTGAGTTCGGTCGACTCCTGAGCCGGCTTGTGATCGGCGGTGGCTGTCACGATCGATCGTTCCGCAAACGGGCGACGAGTTCCGCGTCCTCCTCGGACGCGGAACGTTCGGGTGCCAAGCGCCACTTGCGAAACACCGCGGCGAGACCCGCGAACCCGAACACCATCACAATTACAGGAACCGTCCAGATGAGTCCGACCACACCGGAGGTACGTGGTCGAAGGTCGATCGACTCGTCGTAGCTCGCGATGAGGGTGGACGTGATCT
>JBPCTR010000223.1:0-2575 GCA_051011575.1 Acidimicrobiales bacterium
GGCGCGGAACGGGCACCGAGGAGCAGCAAACGTGAAGGTCGCAGCGATCCAGCACGACATTTTTTGGGAAGACCCTGCAGCCAACCTTCATCGGTTGGATGGCATGATCGCGGGAGCGGCAGCGTCCGGAGCGAAACTCGTGGTCTTTCCCGACCGGCCAACGACAGGTAGCACGCTGTCTCCGTACTCGTTCGAAGCGAGAACCGGTGCGACGACGTCCTTCTTCCAGCGAGCGGCCGCCGATCACGGGGTGTGGGTGGCAGGAACCGTTGCGGTCGAGGAGAGCGGCTCGACGTCGATTGCCGCGCACATTGCGGGGCCATCGGGGGAGCTCCACACGAGCGGCAAGCACCATCTGACTACGGCAGAGTCCGAGATCTTCGTCACGCACATGGCGATCGACTCGTTCCTGATCGAGGATGTTCGTGTCGCGCCGTTCGTGGGCCTCGACCTCAGGTACCCGAACGATTTCTGGGACGTCGCCGCTGATGTGGATTTGTTCATCGTGCATGGTGCGGAGCCCGAGAGCCGCAGCCAACAGTGGCGTGCGCTCCTCGCCGCCCGTGCCATCGAAAATCAGTGCTACGTCATCGGGGTCAACCGTGTCGGTACTGGTGGCGGGCTCACGTACCGCGGTGAGAGTGCGATCATCGATCCGGCCGGACAGGTTCTGGTATCTGCCAGTGGCACGGAGACCACGCTCGTGGCCGAAGTGGAGTCGGCGCTCGTCCGATTCACCCGGGATCGAAGCCCTCTCCTCGGCGAACGCGAACCCCTCGTCATCACCCTCACCTGACGGATCGCACCCAAAAGGGGTCTGACCCCTTTTACACGGAAGGGGTCAGACCCCTTTTGGCTAGGGACAGGTGGTGAGGACGTCGCCGGGGTTGTCGGGTTGGCCGACGGACCAGCCGGCGCAGAGGTCGGTGCCGATGCCGCCGTCGATGGCGTCGGGACCACGCCCGCCCTGCACGCGGTCGGGACCAGGCCCACCCTTGACTACATCGGATCCCGCGCCGCCATTCATTCGATCCGCACCTTTGCCACCGATGAGTGTGTCCGCCCCCCGATCGCCGACGAGCACATCGATCGACGTCCCGCCCAGCAGACGATCGGCGCCATCCCCGCCGAAGAGCCGATCCCGGTCATCCTCGCCGAACAGGCGATCCGCGCCGTCGCCGCCGCGGATGATGTCATTGCCCGACCCACCGCAGATCCGATCGTTGCCACCGGCGCCGTCGATGAAGTCGGCACCCGGTCCAGCGAGAATCACGTCGTCCCCCGCAGTGCCGATGAGGACGTCGTTACGAGTCGTCCCGGTCTGCGTCGGCTGGCGGCCATCACACAGACCAACCACAGGTACGTCGATGTACATACTGCTGTCGGGTGACGACCGAGTCCGGTCGACGAACACATGACGCCCGACGTTCCATGCTCGAGTGTCGGCCCCGTCCCGACCGAACCGGTCTCCGTCGTGGCCAATGAGAAGACCGCGATCGATGACCTCGATCGATTGGACGCCGGCGAGGCCGTCGCTGCCCGGGTCCCAGAGCAGAGCATGCCCTGTCTCCGGGTCGAGTGCTGCGACCTGATCTCGATGGACGACCTGCGGTGCGAAGCGACCGGCAGGATGTGTGCCGTGGCACGAGAAGTTGTTCGAGAACTCCTCCGGTGCCGGATAGGGCTCGGGCGCCAGATCGCTCTCCACCCAGCAGAAATGTCCGCCGACGTAGACGGCGTCGTCGGTGATGCCGATGGCATAGGCGCTGTCGAACATCCGGGCAATCCATGCGACCGGGGCGTCCGCCTGGTTGCGGTTCGAGAGGTCGAACGCCGTCACCGAGTCGCGGCCAATGAAGGGGAAGTCGCCGCCGTCACCACCAAGGACGAGCAGTGACCCGTCAGGCGACACCTCGGCGTCAACGGTCGTCACCATGTTCGTGCCCCAGAATTCGGTGCTCCACGAGAGTACGGAATTCGTGTCGAGGTCTATCAGCGCGATGCCGCGCCGAATCTGCCCACCGACTCTGTTACCTCGATGAGCGACCACAAGCACATTGTCTGGGGTCACCCCGAGGTACTTCGGCCCGAAGGGGTCCGAGCCGATCTCCCGCGTGGATTCGGTGACGTCGGCGCGAAAGCTGGGCCGTACTACGCCGTTTGTCGGATTCAGTTCTGCCAGGCGGCCCCGGTTCTTTCCGTTCACGCGATCGAATTCGCCACCAATGAAGAGTCGCCCGTTCGACAGGACGATGTCGCGAACCGTGCTGTTGGCATCTGCGGCAAAGGAGGCAGACGCCGCACCGGTTGCGACCGAGATACGAGTTAGGTTCCTGTGGGCCGTGCCGGCGACCGTGTTGAACTTGCCTCCGAGGAACACGGCGGAACCGTTACCCACGGGTTCAACCGCGAGAACGACCGGGTTGCCGTTCTTGCGCGTGATCGTTGGCAGGAACGCAGTATTCAGCGCACCGGTGTCGATGTGGTACGCAAACACCCCGATCTGATCGATCTCCGAACCATCCTGTAGGCGAAGCCGGGTGAAGTCGCCGCCGACGACGATCCAATCGCCGAC
>JBPCTR010000224.1:0-10225 GCA_051011575.1 Acidimicrobiales bacterium
CGTCGGCACATCGCCGACGCCCGGCCGCATCTCACCGAGGCCGAGGTCGCGGCGCGCACCACCGACGTGATCGCCGCATCGAACGGGATGTGGCTCGACTGGGCGCGTTATCAGAACTCCGCCAACCTCGAGCGTGGTCTGGAGCTCTGCGAGTCGATCGCCCTTCCATGACGGTCAGCGATGAGAAAATCCGAGAACTGAGCGCGCTCGAGCTGGGCGCCAGAATCGGAGCGGGAGTCATCACATCGACGGCGGTCGTGGAGGCCCATCTCCGACGAATAGCCGCCGTGAACCCGGAGTTGAACGCCATCACGTGCACACTCGACGAGTCCGCCCTGGAAGCGGCCGCCGCGGCGGATTCCCGCATCGCAGGCGGAGCTGCACGTGGGCCGCTCGATGGGGTCCCGTTCACATCGAAGGAGAACATCGACTGCATCGGCGCGGCCACGACCGAAGGCCTTGTGGTGCTCGCGGGAAACCGACCCGTCGTCGACGCCCCGGTGGTGGAGCGCATGCGTGCTGCAGGCGCCATCCCAATCGCTCGGACGAACATGCCCGACCTGGGACTGCGCGTCCACACCGACAACGCTCTCCACGGCCCGACACTCAATCCTTGGAATCCGACGATCACGTGCGGCGGCTCGAGTGGCGGAGAGGGTGTGGCGGTCGCGACGGGTATGTCACCCATGGGAATCGGCAACGACATCGGCGGATCGTTGCGGAACCCGGCGTACTGCTCCGGGATCGTGGCCCACAAACCCACGCCCCATCGACTTCCTCGGGCAGCGAGCACGCCACCGACGAGCTGGGGCCCAGCCAAACAATTCATGAGCGTGAACGGTCCCATGACCCGCACGGTCGCGGATGCACACGCCATGTTCGAGATCATGCACGGGCGTCATACACGAGATCCGTGGTCGGTCACGACGGCGTTTCGCGAGCGCCACGAGATCGAACGGCCGCGGATAGCGGTCATGGCCAGACCGCCGGGAGGGTCAACCGACGACGACATCGCAACCGGCGTACTCGATGCCGCAGACCGCTTGGCGCGGCGCGGATACGACGTCGTCGAGGCCGCGCCGCCAGACGTGGATGATGTTGCTCGAACGTGGATGGAATGGCTCGGAGGCGAGCTCGATTCCCGTCGGGCCGTGATCGACGACCTTCTCGCACCCGATGCCCGGCGAGTTCTCGACCTCATGCACGAAATGGTCGGAAGTCAGGATCTCGACATGACCATCGACGCCGTCACTCGGCGGCACGCACATGCTCAGGCCTGGAACGGCTTCTTCGCCGAAACACCCGTCTTGTTGGCTCCGGTCTGGACCACGCCTCCGTTCACCATCGGCGCCGACACCGAAAACCGACAGTCGGTGGAACGGATCTTCGAGGCGCTACGCGTCATCGTGGCACCAAACGTGCTGGGTCTGCCCGCCACCGCTGTTCCGATCGGAACGTCCAACGAGGCCATCCCACTCGGTGTGCAGATCATCTCGACCCAACATGCCGACGATGTGTGCCTCGCAGTAGCGGCGGATCTCGAGGAGGAGATCGGACCGATCACCCCCATCGACCCCAAAGCCTGAGCCCCCGACCCCGAAGGAACACATGGGACGACTCAACGACCTCTCCATCGTCATCACCGGTGCCAGCAGCGGCATAGGGGAGGCCATCGCAAGCCGTTTCTGGGCCGAGGGCGCACAACTCACGCTCGGTAGCCGGACCGAGCCGTCGTCGGCCGGCGCAGGCGCCCGGTGGATCGAGACCGACGTGTCCGATCCGGCAATGGCCGATCGGCTGCTTCAAACGGCGATCGATGAGCACGGCCGCGTCGATGTGCTCGTGAACAACGCCGGTGTGCAGGTCGAGAAGACGATTCTCGAGACGACCGACCGCGAGTTCGATCATGTGATGAACGTGAACGTACGGGGCGTGTTCAATTGCGCCCGCGCTGCCGTTCGCCACATGGTGGGAACACCGGACGACCCGGGTCGCGGAGGTTCGATCATCAACATCGGGTCCATCGCCGGAGAATCCGCCGACCACGGAATGGCGATCTACAACGCGTCGAAGGGCGCGGTGCATGCGCTTACGCGGGCGATTGCAACCGACCACGGCCAGCAAGGAGTTCGTTGCAACGCCATCGCTCCTGGCTGGATCGCGACCGCGCTTGCGGACGCGGCCTTTGATCTAGCCGAAGACCCCGACGTCGCCCGCGGCGAGGCGATCGCAAGACACCCGGTGGGGCGGCTGGGCTTGCCGGACGACGTCGCCAACATCGCAGTATGGCTCGCCTCCGACGAGAGCACGTTTGCGTCGGGCAGTGTGTTCACCGTCGACGGTGGTCTGACGGCGCAAAGCCCCATCTAGAACCGCATGGGGAGTTTGCGAGGGCCGCGAACTTGGCCACCGGCCCAGGTGACACCTTTGGGATCGCTCACCTCGAACTCCGGGATGCGTTGGAACCAGGTACGAAGCGCGACCTGCATCTCCAATCGGGCAAGGTTGGATCCGGCACAGCGATGGATGCCTGAACCGAATGCGATGTGGCGATTTCGCTGGCGGTCGATCTGGATCTCGTGAGGGTTCTCGAACGCATCGGGATCGTGGTTCGCCCCCGGGAAGTTCATGAGCACCTTCTCGCCGTGACGGATAACGACGTCGCCGAACGGGACGTCGGTCTGGGCCATCCTGGCCATCGTCACGGGCGAGTAGTACCGCAGCATCTCCTCGATCGCTGTCGGGAAGAGCTCGTGGTCGGCGGCGAGACGCCGCCGGTCTTCCTCGTGGGTTCCGAAGTGGAACAGCGCGGACCCGATCGAACTCCATGTGGTGTCGATGCCTGCGACGATGAGGAGGTTCGCGATTCCCACGACGACCCGTACCTCGCGTCCCTTCATCTCGGGGACGTCCATGTAGAGGAGGTCTGTCAGCAGGTCGTCTCGCGGGTTCTCCCATCGAGACCTCACCTCGGTGATCAGAAATTCCTGAATGATGTCGCGGTATTTCACTCGGATCTTCGGATCGAAGAGCCCGAGCTCGAGGACACCTCGAACCCAGGTCGTGAATTCACCGGCGCGGTTGGGGTCAAGGCCAAGCATGTGCGCGATGACCCGAGGCGGGATCTGCTGGGCGTACTCGACCGCGGCGTCGCACTCTCCCCGCTCGATGAACTCGTCGATCAGTTCGTCGCACAGCGCCTCGGTGTAGGGCCGATACTTCTCGACGTTCTTCGGCGAGAACGTGGGCAGGATCATTCTTCGGGTCCACACCTGCTCGGGTGGGTCGGCGCTGATCGGCGGCGCGTTCAGGCCCTCGGAGTTGTCGATCGCATCCAGGTCCGGCGGAAGAGTGACGACGAGGGGATCTTTCGATGAGAGCTCCGGCACGATTTTCGCGAGGGCCTGGATGTCGGCGTACTTGGTGGGAAGCCACGAGCGGATACCCCGGCGGTCGGTTCGTGCCATCGGGCATTGTTCCCGAAGATCGGCCCACACGGGGGTGGGATCGGTGACGTAGTCGGCGTCGAAGATGTCGTAGTCGGTGGCCCAGTCTTCGACCGGTTCGGTCCGCGGGCCGCTGCTCTCGCTCATTCGCCTACTCCGAGATCTCGATCGCGAACTCCGGACAGTTGTCGACGACGAGCCGGGCCTTCTCCTCCAACCCGGGTGAGACGTCGCCATCTCCGAGCACAAATGCCGCGCCGTAGTCATCTACATCGACCAGCTCGGGGGCGAGTGCGTAGCAACGGTTGTGCCCTTGGCACTTCTCGGCATCGATCGTGATCTTCATGTATCGGGTTCCCTTCGACGATCGCGGCCAGATTAGCGTGCCGCTCATGATCGGAAGACGTCAGAATCTGCCGCCAATCGAGACCGACGATCCCGTTGAATTGTCGAGCAGAACGATCGACGATGGCAGCACGCACGAGCTGATGAATCGTGTGATCCAGCGCATGACACCGATCACCGACGACATCGCGATGGTGGAATCGTTCAGTCACGTGATCGCCTTTCGTACCGACGAAGGTTTGCTCTGCTTCGACTCGAGCGGCGCTCATACGGGGGAGCAGGTTGTTGACGCACTCCGCACCTGGTCGACCGATCGTGTGAACACGCTCGTGTACACCCACGGCCACGTAGACCACGTCGGTGGAAGCGGCGCGTTCGCCGTCGATGCCGACGCTCGGACGTACGCGCCGCCGACGGTCGTCGCCCACGCTGCGGTGCGCGATCGGTTCGAGCGCTACGACCGGACCAATGACTGGAACATGTCGATCAACGCTCGGCAATTCGGAGGTGTGAGGGCATCGCTCAACATGGACATCGGCCACGAGGTGCGATTCCTCGGCGAGACGACGTTGTGGCCCGACACCGAGTACGTGCGCGACCTCGATTTCTCGGTGGGTGGCCTCGACGCACAGCTCTTCCACGACAAGGGAGAGACCGACGATCACACCTGGGCGTGGATCCCCGAGCACAAGGCACTGTGTGTGGGCGACTTCGTGACGTGGGTGTTCCCGAACTGTGGCAATCCCCAGAAGGTGCAGCGATACCCGGTCGAGTGGGCGGCGGCGCTTCGAAAGATGATGGCCTACGACGCCGACTGGCTTTTTGGCGCGCATGGCCTTCCGATCAAGGGGAACGAACGCATTCAGCGCGTACTCGGCGATTTGGCGAACGCGCTCGAGAGCCTTGTAGAGCAGACCCTCGACATGATGAACGCGGGCGAATCGCTCGACGCCATCATCCATCAGGTGTCGATCCCGGAAGACGAGCTGTGGCGGCCGTGGATGATGCCGGTCTACGACGAACCCGAGTTCGTCGTGCGCAACATCTGGCGCCTCTACGGAGGTTGGTGGGACCTGAATCCGGCCAATCTCAAGCCGGCTCCCGAGGCCGCACTCGCTTTGGAGATCAGCGCCCTCGCCGGAGGGACGGAGCCGCTTGTGGCGCGAGCTCGAGCGTTTTCACAAGTCGGCGACGACCGGTTGGCCTGTCACCTCATCGAACTCGCCGCCGCGGCTGATCCTGAGTCACAACCAGTTCACGCCGCTCGGGCTCAGATTTACCAGACCCGGCGTGACCGCGACCTCAGCCTCATGAGCAAGGGCATCTACGCGGCGGCCGCCAACGAGAGCCAGGCGGTCGTCGACGGCGGGGGGTAGTCAGTCGAAGGTCATCGAGGAGAGCACCTCTTCGGCGAAGGCGACGTCGGAACCACCGCCGAAGCCGAGACTGAGCAGGTGAACGAGGATCGGGCCGTTCGCTGTCTCGATGTGCCAGAGCAGGTGGTGTTCTGACGGAATCTCGAACGCCTCTTCGCCCTCTTCCTCGGGTGGAGGGTCGATCTCGCCAGCGAACAACGTGACCGACGCGCTCTCAAAGACAGCGCTGGCGGCGATCGTGACCGTGAGGTCGCCGGTTGCCTCGACGATTCCGTCCCTGTCGGGGGTGATCTCCCAACGTGTCGCGGGCGTACCGGCGAAGTCGACGTTCTGACGGTCGATCACGTCGACGGGAAGGTCTGCCATCCACGTATCGAGGTCGTCGGGAAACGGGATCGTCGCCCCCACCTCATAGAGGTCGAGTTGAGTCGGATCAGCGAGTTCCTCGAGCGCATAGATCTCGAAGGTGAATGTGTCGTCGTTCTTCGTGAACCAGATGTAGTCGGTGTCCGAGATGACGAACAGCGATTCCGAGTGATCGATCGCGAAGGGTCGGGGGAACCACTCGAAGCGGGCCGGTCCCGCCGCCAGGTCGGCGAAGCCGTTCATCGGTCCGCCGCTCGGCTCGGCCGACGGATCGACGTCAGAGCTCTGCGAATCGGCGAAATCACCGAGATCGATTGGCGGTGGGATATCACTGTTGCGCTCACAATTGAGGACCCCGTAGTCGGACAGCGCCTCGAGCACGTCGAAGCATGCGATCATCTGCTGCTCCTCGATGGCGAACAGGGCGTCGCGAAGGGCCCCGTACTCGTCGCCCGTCATGGAGTCGGCGTTCTGGTTCGCCCCGTCGCATGCATCGGCGAGCGCTCCCACGTAGTCGAAGAACACGCTGCGCCAGGTCGCATATGCGTCGTCGATACGAATGTCGTCGACCAGGTCCGGAAGCGCATCGACCGTTGCCCGGCGAATCGTGACCTCTGCGCTGCAGAAGGCCGCCCAATTTGCGATCTCCTCGAGCTCACCGGTCATAAGCCTCGCGAAGTAATACGTCGACGGCTCGATGAGCGCGTCTGCTTCAGCGTTGAGTGCGTCGAACACCTGCGCAGCGTTGGCGGCCGGATCGCCGTCGCCGAGCATGTCGTCGTCAGCGGCTGAATCGTCGGACTCACGGGTCGTGGTGGCGGCGACCGATGTGGTCTGCGTGGGGTCGGCGGTCGCAGTGGCCGCCGAGGTGCACGACGTCGACAGCAGAGTCACCAGAATCGCAAGCCTCACCAACTTTCGAATCGTCACGTCTCGTGCCATGTCGCTTGTCCTCCGATCGAGGTGCACCGCACTCGGCGCCCACCCCACCCATCGTCCCCCAACCCCACTAGCCGTCGGTCACTTCGGAAGGATTCCGAATCGCCGACCCACCGACGGCTCGGGCCATCAGAACACGATGACTACGGTGATGACAACCATCAGGAGCGACCCACCCGAGCTCATGCCTGACCCGACGCGATTCGAGACGCTCTACCGAGAGAACGTTCGAGCGGTAAACGCATATGCATGCGCACGGCTCGGCCGGGATGCTGGAGAGGACCTCGTAGCCGAGGTTTTTCACGCAGCAGTGGTCGCCTACCGCTCCGGGCAGGAGAACGTGGTGACTCCGAGTTGGCTCATGGCCGTGACACGCAACAAGGTGATCGATCGATGGCGGCAGGCCGGCCGCCGCAAGGCCAAGGACCATCTCCTCCGGCCTCGCCGAGACGAGCTGGCGTCGTTCCCCGCTGACTGGACATCGGACGACCGCCGCGACGCCGTTCTGGCTGCGCTGGGCTCGATCAAGGACCGGCATCGCATGCTGTTGATCCTGCACCATGTGGACGGCATGCCCATCGCCGAGATGGCAGCTGCACTCGGGCAGAGCGATACAGCGATCGAGTCGGCGCTGGTGCGAGCGAGAGCGGCATTTCGTCGTGAGTACGATCCGGCCGAGAAGGGAGCATCCCGATGAACGACCACGAGTTCGATGAACTGCTCGGTCTGGTCGAGCTGCCACTCGAGATGCGGGAGGGGCGTGAAGAACAGCTCCTCGACGCGCTCCTCGGCGAACTGGAGCATGGTCCAATCGCGCGCCGACGGCATCAGAGTCCAGAACCTGGTACTCCCGACGCCCAGCGGGTGAACACCGATGAATTCGTTGTTGCCGACCTCTTCGTCGACCCCCTCGACGAAGATCCGGACGAAAGTTTCGGGATTCGGACCGGCCTGAGCCGAGCGATCGTCGGGTTGGCCGCAGCGGCGATCATCGTCGCCGGGCTGGTCGCCCTTGTGCGTGCCAGTGATGGTGCGCAGGACATCGACGTGGCCGACGACCCGGCCGTCACGACAAGCATCGTCACCACGACCACCGAGGCGCCACCAGTGCTGACGATCGAGGAGGCGTGTTCGGTGTTCGCCGCGGCAGCTCCCGATCGGCTCGTGGTGGGAGAGGCACTTCGGGCCGGGACAGCGATGCCCCAAGACATCGATCTGATCGTGGTTGCGTTTGACGAGCTCCTCGTGGAGTTGGAGCGGAGAGATGACCTCGCGGAGAGCGTCTTGGTCGATCTTCGGCTCAGCCGAGGGCGATATGCCCAAGCAGCTGAGCTCCTACGTGCAGATGCACCGGCAGAAGAATCGTTCGACGGTGCCGCTGACACGCTGCGCGTTGTGCAGCTGGAGGACGCGCGATTCCGCGACTGTTTTCGGTTCTGAGAAGCACAGCGACGACTTCGGGCTGCTCCAGTCATTCCTGTGCCGGTTGGCTGCGGTTTCGCGGGTGTGACGGAGGTGTTTCGTTGGGGGTGGCGGGTTTGAGTCGCCATCTTTGTTGTGTGGTGTGGTGGCGGAGGGTGAGTTTGTTGTCGTGGATGTGGTGGTGGCAGTCGTCGCATACCAGTGCGAGGTTGTCGATGTTGGTGTGGCCTTTGTTGGGAGCGTGCCACGGTAGGAGGTGGTGGGCAACACAGTGGGATGGGTCGGCGCCGCAGAGGACGCAGCCGCGGTCGCGGGCGACCAGGGCCGTCATCTGGGTGGGGGTGGCGTAGCGGATCTTTCGTCCGTGCCAGAGGACCTGACCCCGGGTGTCGAAGACGGTGCTGATGAAGGTGGCGGTGCATAGATACCGGTCGATCACTGACCTGGGGAGTTTCCCGGTGGCACCGGTGGCATGTATCAATGCGGCGTCGGTGTGGTCGACGGTGAGTCCGATGTGGACGATCGGTGCCGCTGTCTTCCCGCGGCCGCCACCTTGTTGGGTCGTGGTGAGTTGGTGGAGGGCGTCGAACAGTCGCTGGTTGCGGGTGCGCCGGTGGTGGGCGACGGGTGTGTCGCGTCCGCCATCGGCCCGGTAGAGGTCGTCGGCTTTGGCTGACAGGGTCTTCCAGATTTCGTCGAGGGTTTCGTCGTCGCCTTCGGCCCACACGACCTGGTTGCCGCGCCGATTCTGGAACCGTTTCACCAGCCGTTGCCGCCGTTGCCGCGTGCGTCGTTGTTCGTGTTCGTCCTCGGTCCTGTGGTCATCGAGCCATTCTCGGGTCAACCGGGCGGCGTCGTCGGGCGGCGCGTCCTTGACCCGATTGATGAGGCCTTGGTCTTTGGCGGCGCAACCGTCGGATTTCGAGGAGGCGTCGGCGAGCGCGTCGAGCTGTTCGGGGCCGAGTTCGCCGTCGGCGAGGTCGTCGGCCAGGTCCGGGTTTTCTTTGACCGCGTCGGCCCGTTTGGCCCTCTTTGCCGCTTCCTTCTTCGACGTTTTCGTCCCTCGGCCGACCGTGTTCTCGGCTTCACGTTTTGTTCCGCCGTCACGGAGTTGGGAGGCCAACAGTTCGGCCTCCAAGGCGGCGAGCCGGTTCTGGAATTGGCCGCTTTGTCGGACGGCGGCGTCGACCGGCAGCGCCATCAGTTCGGCCATCACATGACCGAACGCCCGATCCAGGGCCGCGAACGGGTCGAGATCAGACCCGAATTCCCGGTTGAGATCCTCCGCGATCGCCATGAACCAAACACTACGAAGAGGGTGTGACACTCTCGATTGCCTATCCCGCCCAGCCCCGGCCTTTCTTCAACAGCTGCCGTACGAACGTGCAACTCGTTCCTTTCATAGGGTGAGAGGCGCAACGAGATCGGGGCATCATGTTGCCAATCGAATCATTCGATACGTTCGCTCGAGAAGCCGAGCCACGGCTGCGGCAGGCGTTGTCGGCGTCGCTCGGGAGCGAACGTGGTCGAGACGCCACGGCCGACGCCCTGGCGTACGGCTGGGAACACTGGTCTCGGGTGGCGGGGATGGACAATCCCTTCGGGTATCTCTTCGTCGTCGGCCGTGAACGAGGGCGCCGACCAGACAGACGGCCACCCCCCGTGGAACTGCTTGCCGTCGAACAGGGACGCACCCCCTGGATCGAGCCCGGCCTGCCCGACGCATTGAGTCAGCTCTCCGAACAGCAACGCCTGGTCGTGATGTTGCTGCATTGCTTCCAGTGGACGATGAGCGAGGTCGCGGAGTTGATGGACGTCAAGAAGTCGACCGTGCAGAGCTACGCCGAGCGGGGCATGGACGGACTCCGGAACCGGATGGGGGTGGCGACGTGAGCGACGAGCTTCTCGAGCAGCTGGCCGAATACGGCAGATATCACGACGAAGAACAGACGCCGGTGGAGCTACCGGTGTCAGGCAACGGCCTGGTCGGGGATCGCGTCGATCCAGTACCGATCGCGCCCCTGACGGGCGACGAGATGACCATGGTCGCGGAGATGGACTTCGACGAACCAACAAGCGGGAGAGCAATCGACATGAGAAAGAACCGCGTACTTGGAGCAGGGTTCGCCCTGGCTGCGGCCATTGCGGCCGTCATCGGCTTCGTGCTGATCAACGATGAATCGCCGGCAGAGTCGATCGACACGGCGGATACGACGACGGCGCCCACCGTCGCGTCGTCGTCGACGACGGTGCCTTCCGAGGTGCTCGTCGTCGAGGCATACCTCGACGCACTCAACAGTCGCGACGACGACGCGGCGATCGGTCTGCTGA
>JBPCTR010000225.1:0-39670 GCA_051011575.1 Acidimicrobiales bacterium
GCCCACGCCGACGTACACGAATCCGGTGTTCGGGTCGACCGGTCGCTTCGGGCCATCACCCTTGCCCCGCTCCTGACGGGGACCGCGATCGCGATCGCGATCGCGCTCGCGCCCTTTTCCCTTCCCCTTGCCTGAACCCTTGGCGCCCCGGCGACCGTCATCGCTGAACTGGTCGGAAGCGTCGGGAATGTCTGGTTCGTCGAGCACCGCGCCACGACCGGCGTGCACCAGCTTGATCGCCGCCAGTGCGATCGAGCGCTCGGAGCCCTCACCCTTCAGCGAGTGGAGGACATCGTTGTAGTCGTCGAGGTCATCGGCTCCAAGGGCCTCGCGCACGGCCTCGACGGTGAGCTCGATCTGGCGGTCGCGAAGGTCGCCAACCGATGGCACCTGCGCGACATCGATCTTTTGTTTGGTGAGCCGTTCGATGTTTGAGAGGAGCCGACGCTGGCGCGGAGTTGCAAGCGTGATCGCGACGCCCTCACGCCCCGCTCGCCCGACCCGGCCAATGCGATGCACGTAGCTCTCGGGTGCAGACGGGATGTCGTAGTTCACAACATGAGAAAGCGTGTCGACGTCGAGCCCGCGGGCGGCGACGTCGGTGGCGATCAGAAGCTCCGCGGTGCCATCGCGGAGGCGACTCATCACCCGATCGCGCTGGGCCTGATCCATGCCACCGTGGAGCGCTTCGGCCCGGAAGCCGCGCCCATTCATCACAACGGTGAGTTCGTCGACGTCGGTGCGGGTCTTGCAGAAGATGATTGC
The DNA here is from genome assembly GCA_051011575.1 of Acidimicrobiales bacterium. Lineage (GTDB taxonomy): Bacteria > Actinomycetota > Acidimicrobiia > Acidimicrobiales > SHLQ01 > SHLQ01. Next base: position 766 of record JBPCTR010000225.1, read on the forward strand.
GGAGGCGGGCGCCTCGATGTCGAGGATGCGGCCGAGCGCCGACGCCTTGTGCGCCTTGTGCACCACGTACACGGTCTGGCGAGTGAGATCTCGGCTGGCGGCCGATTCGGCCGCACTGATCTTGACCAGAACCGGCTCATTCTGGTGCCGCTCAGCGATGCTCTTGATGCGAGGTGGCATCGTGGCCGAGAACATCACGGTCTGCCGCTCGGTCGGGGTGTTCTCGAGAATCGTTTCGATGTCTTCGGTGAAGCCCATGTCGAGCATCTCGTCCGCCTCGTCGAGGATCACGGTCCTGATGTTGTCCAGGTCGAGCGAACCCCGTTTGATGTGATCGATCGCCCGGCCCGGCGTGGCGACCACCACGTGAACTCCCCGCTTGAGCGCGTCGAGCTGACGCCCGATCGGTTGACCGCCATAGATCGGGGCGACCTTGACGCCCTGGGGTTTCCCGTACTTGAACATCGCCTCGCTCACCTGAACTGCGAGCTCGCGGGTGGGTGCGAGTACGAGCACCTGGGGCACCGGTTTGCCACCGGTCTCGAGCGCGTGAATCACCGGAAGCGCGAACGCAGCTGTCTTGCCGGTTCCGGTCGCAGCCTGACCAAGCACGTCCGAGCCTTCGAGAAGATGGGGTATGGCCTCACGCTGGATGGGCGTCGGCTCTTCGTAGCCGAGCGCTTCGAGCGAGGTGAGAAGCTCGGGGCGGAGGCCGAGAGCGGCGAACCCGGTGGGCTCTTCGATGATGTCCATGACGGGGCTTTCCAAAAGGCGAACGTTCAAGCCTAGGCCGGGCGTCGTTCCGCGTTGACGTACGGTTGGTCACATGATTCCGATTGTTGATCTCCGCACCGCCGGCGCGGTCTCCCTCTTTGATCAAGCGATGCGGAATCTCGGCTTCGTGCAACTGGTCGGCCACGGGCTCAACGAGGACGTGGCCACCGGGTTTCGAGAACTCGCCGACCGATTCTTTGCGTTGTCGACGCCACAGAAACAGGGATTCGTGCACGCGGATCCAATCGCCAATCGTGGTTTCAATTCCAAGGGGAGCGAGGCGTTGAGTTACAGCCTTGGAGAACCGAGCCCACCCGATCTCTTCGAGAGCTTCAACTGTGGCCGCGACGGTCGGGTTGGCGGATCGCCTCTACTCCAACCCACTCCTTGGCCCGACGAGCTCGTGCCCGGGTTTGCGGCAGCAGCACACGCCTATATCGGCGAGATGGAGCGCATCTCCGTCTCGCTCGACCGGATGATCGGCGGGTTGATCGGTGTCGACGATCTCGCTGACAGGTCGGATCGCGGCCCGGACACGTTGGCCGCGATCGACTACCGGCCCGGGCCCGATGGTGCCGAGCCGCTCATCGAGGGACAGCAACGCATGGGTGCCCACAGCGACTACACGACCTTCACGATCCTGCTCGCGGACCCGGTTCCCGGTTTGCAGATCGTCACGGCCGAGGGCTGGGTCGATGTGATCCCGGACCCGGGAGCGCTTCTCGTGAACGTGGGTGACGTTCTCGCCATCTACACGAACGACCGCTGGCCGTCGACGCTTCACCGCGTGGTTCCGATGAACGCGGGTGCGGCTCCCACCCGCCGATCCGCAGCGTACTTCCACTATCCGAACCTGGACGTCGAGGTCGCGCCGCTGCCCAGGTTCGTTTCGTCCGACCGTCCCGCTCGGTACGGCGCTGTCACCGTTGCCGATCATCTGACGGGCAAGCTGACCTCGCCGAAGCTCCAACAGAACCCGACCTCGGCCGACACGTCAGCGGGACGCACAATCTGACGGCGCAAACGTCGAGCCGCGCGTGCGCGCGCCACTACATTCTGTGGATATGGGAGATGGCGCGGTAGCGATACAACTTGGGCCAACCGAGTCTCCCGAAGGGCACGCGTTCGCGTCGGTCGACAACTACACCGGCGATCTCGCGCTGATGAACTATCAGCTCCAGGATGTGCGGTCACTGATCCGCAGCGTTGTCGCCAACGATCAGCCGATCGCCCCCCACAAACTTTTCGAATGGGAAGTTCACGGACTTCAGCGTCGTACGGTGATCTGTGACCCGGGCCGGATCGTCACCCCGCTCGATTTCCACATCGTGGGTTTCTTCGGCGATCGGCGCGCCGGAGTGGACCTGAGTCGTCTCGAGTTCTACGAACACCGCCTGATCGAGGACCTCCGCGATCACCCGGGCATCGTGAGCTACAGCTCGATGGAGCTCGTCCACAACTATTGGGCGAATCTCGTGGTCCACAGCGCACTCGACGATCGCGAGCGCTGGAACCACGGCGAGAACCACCGCAACGCCGTCGACGAGCTCTCACACATCGTGTATCGAAGCGTTCGGATCCACCGGGCCCAGCTGGTCGGTGGAGTGGTCGGCCCGAACACCGTCCTGATCGAGTTCACGTCCTACTGGGACTATGAAGCAACGCCCACCTGGAAGGCGGTCCGGGATCTTCCCGGTGGCCTCAGCATCAATCCTCAGGAGCCCTCGCCATGACGTCCACCGACATCCCCAATCCGTCGGGCCACAACCAGTGGTATCCGTTCCTCGACCGGCCGACCCCACCAACCGTCGAGGGTCAGATCGCCAACCCGGCCGTGATCCCCATCACCAACGTCGATCCGCTTCCATCGAACGCAAAATACGTCGTGATCGGTGCCGGTATCCACGGCATGTCGACCGCGTACCACCTCGCCATGAAGCTCGAGAAGAGCGGTGCAGGCAAGGGAAGCGATGTGGTGCTCATCGACAAACAAGGGCCGGGCGCCGGCGCCACCGGCCTGGCGTGCGGATGTGTTCGCAACCTCTACATGACCGGTCCCCTGCATTCGATCCTGCGAGCGAGCGTCGAAGTGTGGGAGAGCGACCCGGTGAACTTCGGGTTTCAACAGGTCGGTTATGTGTCTATCGGTGAGGCCAACCAGGAAGAGGACTACGTCGCACTCAATCAGAGCCAGATCGACTCGGGTTACCCAAGCGATCTCTACGTGGGCAGCGAAGCGCACGCTTTCCTCACGAATCTGTGGCCCGACTTCAAGACCGGGAACTGCGACGTCGTCCTCCATGAACATCGCAGCGGCTATGCCGGCACCCACATGGTGATGTGGGGCCTCGACCAGAAGTGTCGACAATGGGGCGTGCAGCGCGCCTACGGCGTGACCGTGACCGGCTACGACCTCGACGCGTCCGGCTCGGTCACCGCAGTCCAGACCGACCAGGGCGCGGTGCAGTGCGAGCAGATCGTGGTGGGTGCGGGCGCGTGGACACCACAGCACTGGGAATGGCTTGGTGGTCCCGCGACGCTCGATGTGCTCTACCCCGATGGTCACGTCGAGAACGGCGCCGACATGTGGACGTACTGGAAGTTGCTCGAGGGCGAAGTGATCCTGCCCCCGGGTGTCGACTTCCGGACCGCGCAACATCGCGACTCACCGGTTCTCCACGTGGAGCTGATGAACACGCCGGTTTATGGGGAGAGCGGGAACATGCTCCAGGACCACGTGTACACCTACCTTCGGTACGCTGCCGAACGGGTGGGTGTGCCTGGAATCCAGGGCGGAACGATCCCGATTCCGGTGGGATCGAGCGCGCAGGTCGAGCCCTACGGACACCTGAACGACGGATACCAGGCCGAGGGATGGTTCGAGGAGTACTACTGCGCAACCCTCGGCATGTTGTTCAAGCGATTCGAAGGCATCCGCCCATACTTCAAGCAGCGCCGCAACGGCGGAATCGGCGCCTTCACGCCCGACAACGTTCCCGTGTTCGACCACGTTGCCGACAATGCGTTCGTGATCGCCGACTCGAACCACGGCTTCAAGATGATCGGAGTGGGCAAGCTCACCGCCGACATGCTCGTGACGGGCGACAAACCATGGGAGCTCGAGCCGTTCTCGTTCGATCGGTACGCCCAAGGAACCACGTTCGGCGATCGCAACTCGAACTGTCCCTGGGTGTGACCCTCCGGGCCACGACACTTCTTGCCGAGAACACAGAGCCCCTGCTGCGCGGGCTTGTTGCCGACCTCGCACGGGTCGGAATCGACGTCGAGTTCGACGCGTCGCTCGAACCGCAGGAGCGGCGCGCGATGGTCGACGAGGGCGGCGCCGACCTTGTGTGGGCCTGCGGATTGCTGACAGCTGAGCTCATCGCAGCCGGGGCGGAACTCACGGTCGTCGGAGCGCCGATCTTTCCGGGGGAGGTCGAACCGATCTACCGGTCGGTCGTCATCTCGCACCCCGATCGCGCGTATTCCGGCGTGGCAACTGCACTTTCGGGGCGACTCGCAGTGAACGAATACGGCTCGTGGTCCGGGTGGCACGGGTATCGGCTGTTCCTGTCGGAGCGTGGCCTCACCGTCGACGATCACCCGACACACGTGCTCACGGGCTCACACCGCAACTCGACGATGGCGGTCCTCGATGGTGTCGCCGATGTTGCATCGATCGACTCGACGTTGTGGACATATCTGCTCGAGGTGTCCCCGGAACTGGAGAGCCTCGACGTCATCGCCTCCACCGGCGACTGGCCGGCACCTCCGTTGAGCGTTCGGGATTTCGACTCCGCTCTTGCACGGGCGATTCGGCTTGTCACGACGGTGCAGGGAGCCGACAAGGACCGGTACGACTTCATGCGTCACGCTGCGAAAGAGCCCGACGCCTCTACGGGCGGCGACACCTAGCGAAGTACTGTCGAGGGTGATGAACGACGAACCGTCGATCGACCACGGAGCGCGAATCGAGGCTCTAGAAGCTCGGGTCGCGCAGCTTGAAGCCGAGCTTGGCCACACCGATGTCGTGGTGCCGGCCGCCGTGGGCGGTCGAATCGGCGCACCGTCGCTCGACGACCCGCCGCCACCACCACCACCCCCCGGTGCCCGACCGAGCGATGCTCCGATCACGGTTGCCCCGGCGACTGCGCCTCGACCGCCGCGGGTCGTGCGCGAACCGGTCTCGACCGAGGTCGTATTGAAGTGGGCGGGTCTTGTGCTCGTATTCCTCGCGGCCGCCTTCCTGGTGAGTACGGCGATCGACCGGGGATGGATCGGCCCCGAACTGCAGCTCGCCGGCACCCTCGCCATCGGTGCTGTGCTGATCGGCGCGGGACTCTGGCTGCTCGAACGTTTCCGGAACTGGGCCGTGTCCTTCGTGACAGTCGGGGTGGCCGTGATGTACGTGGCCGCCGTGGCCTCGCACGAATGGCTCGATCTCGTCGGTATCGGGGTGGCCACCATCGGGTCGATCATCGTGGCGGCAGGAGGATGGGCGCTGTCGCGCCACGTCGATTCGCAGCTCGTGGCAGCGGTGTCGTACCTCGGCGCCATCATCGCCCCGGCTGCGGTTGGAGCGGCCGACGAGTACGGGTCGGGGCCGAGCTCGGTGTACGTGCTCATCGCGGCAGCAGCGTTCGTCGCGCTCTACATCGAGCGTCGGTGGGCCCTGCTGTTTCTCATCGTGGGTGTCGTCTCACTCCCTGTGGGTCTCGCCGCAGCGTTTGACAACGGGCCCAGTGGGATCGGCCAGGTCGTGATCGTCCTCATGGGAGCGGTGTTTCTGGCCGGACCGATACTTCTCGAGCAGCAGCACGGCCCACCGGCCGACGAGCTCCAGCGGCTCTTCGCCCGCCTCGTACTCGCCGTTCCGCTGTGGGTGTGGGGTGCCACCGTGGCACTTCACGAGATCGACGAGGAGTCAGCGGCGAGCTTCGCCATTGCGATGGGAGTCGCTGCGGCAGTGGCCGCGCTCGCCGTCCTGATCGAAGCCCACATCTCACGATGGCTGTGGGCGAGTCTGGTGCTCGCAGGTTTCGTCGTGGTGGGCGCGGGCCTTGCCGCGCTGTTGGAAGGCCCGGCGCTGCTGGCCGCTTTTGCGGTCCAGGCGCTTGCGATGTTGGTTCTCACCCGCGTAGTTGCGGACCCCTGGTTCCTCGTCGGATCCCTGCTCCTCGCGGGCGTCGTACTCATCGTCACCGCCGGCCTCACACTCGAGGCCATCGACACCGATCCCTCGGTTGGTGCCGACGCGGTGCACCTCGGTGTCTTCGTTGCCACGGGGGCCATCGGCTGGCTCACACGCGACCGAGTCGAAGGCCAGGTCCTCGGGCTCGCCGCATATGGTGGCCTGCTCGTATGGATTCTCTCCGCACTCGTGCACATCCCGCAGGGGCAGGTCGTGGTGTCGGCGGTGTGGGCGGCAATCGGGGTCGCCGTCGTGCTCGTCGGATTGAGCAGGCGTCGCCAGGATGTGACGTGGGTGGGGATGGGAACACTCGCTCTGGTCGTCGGCAAGCTTCTCAGCGTCGACCTGGCCGAGGTCGAGACTTTCTGGCGTGCCGGGCTGTTCTTCGTTATCGGTCTGGGATTTTTGTGGCTCAGCGCGCGGATCCCTCGCCTGTTCGCCGAGCAAGACTCGGGGGAGTGAGCCGCCCGAGTTCCCCCACCCGACGTGCCACCCTCGCTGCCGCCGGCGCGTTGATCGTGGCGGCCTGTTCGTCGGCGCCGGACGAAACTGCCGTCGTCACGAGCGTGATATCGACGTCGACCGCAGCGGTCCTGCAAACGACCACAGTCGGCGCCTCGTCCTCGACCACGGTCGCGACCACCACAACGGTCGACCCTCGGAGCGGGAACGAACCGCCCGATTGGCTGGGCACCCGCGATCTTCCCCTACGGCCGGGCGAGGACAATGGTGTTGCTCAGCCCACACCCCCAGAACTCGTCGATCGACGGCTGTGGACCGTGGATGTGTTGCAGCCCCCGGCAACCGAGGCCTTCGTTTCCCAGACGTGGAATCCGCCGCCCACCGACGTATTGGCCCGATCGACGTTCCGCGACGACTGCCCGATCGGCGTCGACGACATCGCCTATGCACGGGTGTCGTTCTATGGATTCGACGGCCTGTTCCACACCGGCGAATTCATCGCGCGGACGGAACATGTCGAGCAGCTCGTCGACATCTTCGCGTCGCTGCACGGCATGCGATTCCCGATCGAGGAGATGGCGGTGACCACTCAGGAGGCACTCGACGCCCATCCGACGGGAGACAGCAACAACACGTCGAGCTTCGTGTGCCGACCCGCCGTGAACTCCGGGTCGTGGTCTCGTCACGCACTGGGAGGCGCAATCGACCTCAACCCGTTTCACAACCCGTACGTAAAGGGTGACCTCGTCATCCCCGAACTCGCCTCGGCATATCTCGACCGGGAGAACCACCGCGTGGGCATGGTCACGCCCGAAGTGGTTGCGCTTTTCGCCGAAATCGGCTGGGGATGGGGAGGCGACTGGAACTCCGCCAGCGATTGGATGCATTTCAGCGACACCGGCAACTGATTGTGCCGAGGACGGGAGAACCCGGCTCTCGCATACCGTGATTGCCGGAGGCTCGAGGATGAAACGCCGCACAGAAGCGTTCCGGTTAGCCGGCGAAGAGCAGCCAGAGTCCCGCGACCGAATAGAGCACCATCACAACGAGCATCGTCTGCTGACTCCGTGCGGCGTCGCGGGCGTCGAATCGCGCCACGGCGATTTCGTGGGCATACGTCACCGCCAGGACGTGACCGACGACGATGGCCAGCGCTTGTACCCATGCCACCAGGTCCACGTCGATGACGGTGAAATCAACCGCGCCGTCGGCCGCCCCGAACACGTTGGTGCTCGGAGCACCGTCGGGATCGAATCGGCCATACGGGTTCGACAGTCGAAACCAGAAGCTCTGCGTCTGATCGACCAGGAGTTGTGCGTAGTGGGCGACCGCGTACCCCCACACGATCGGCATCAGTGACGGGCTGAAGATGTGGGCAGCCTCGGCGTGGTCGACACCGGTCACGCTGGCCGTCGTGCGCGCACCGGTCCAGTACAGAACAGCCGCGATGGCGATCATCACGACCAGTCCGATCAGGTTCGGAAGCGCGGCGGCCCAACCGGTCGGGCGACCGATGATGTCGGTGTAGATAGGGCTTTCGCTGAAACCGTCGAACGACGTCCCGCCGAGGACGGTGAGGATGAGAAGAGCCGTTCCGGGCAACACGGCGGCGCGGGAAAGCCCCGACATCGGTGGCCGGAGTCGGATGCGGTCATCGTCGTCCACCCAAATCGGAGCGATCGCAGCAATCAGGGAGAAGAGCACACCGAACCCGTCGGCCCGATCGAGCCAGACCCGGCCGTATCTCGCCATCCCTGCGATCATCAGAGCCGTGTAGACCAGCATCGACCACCCGAGTACGCGTGGGCTGTCGCCGCTCGGATGCACGAGCTCAAGAATCAGGAATCCGAACAACGTGCCGGTTGCCCACCACACGTGTCGCGGCGCGTGACGATCTGTCTCTTCAGGGAACAGGAGACCGATCGTTCTAAACGGATTGAGCGCTCTCCAAAAATCGCCGAGAAGGGCCGCGACCACGGCGACCCCGACCCAGACGATCACGTAGATCGTCACCGGCGCCAGGTTGACGGCCTCGCCTCCGACGTCGGCACCAAACAACGCCGCGCCCAGGGTGAGGCCGAACAGGATGAGCCCGAGCAGCCGCAGGACCCAACGTCCGATGCGGACGAGCGGTTGCGTCCCCGGAACGGCCCAGCCGTCGGCCGCGGGCGCGAGCCGCGGTGTCTTCCACAACGCGCCCAGCGCAACGAACGACAGCACAAGCGCCGCGATGGCGGCCCAGCTGAACTGCCACAGGGGCAGCGGGAGGGTGCCGCGCGACCCGACGCCGTGGGCCAGGATTCCCGAGATTTCCATCGGCCGAGACGCTACGAGACGAGAAGCTCGACCAGGAGCTTTCGTGCCTGTTCGAGTTCCACCTCGAATCGGCCCGGCACGTCCGCGACGAATTCCAGGGTCACGCTCTCGCCAGCGGCCACGTCTTCGTTCAGGTCATATCCGTGTGCGTGGATCTCGTCGGCCACGTCGGAGGTGAGGGTGATGGCCACGCTCGAGCCGAGCGGGACCTCGACCCGCTCGTCGCCGTCGATCGACACAACGCCGTCTGCATAGCTGGCGGTAATCGTGATGTCAGCGGCAGCGTCATCGGAGACGACTGGCGTCTTGCCGGAGGCATCGCTCGTGATGGTCACGCCGGCCCGGATGGGTTCCCCGTCGAGCGTCCAGGCCCGGTGATCGTTGCCGTTCAGCTCGACCTCGACGAGGTGTTCACCATTCGGCACGTCGATGACGCGCTCGAGGTCGGTGAACCGTTCGACCTTCTCGCCATCGATGAGCAGGTGCATGTGACCCTCGTTGGCAATCGGGTCGGCGTCGATGGCGTCGGGGGTGATCGAGAAGTTCGTGAGCTCGACGATCAGCGTGAAGCTGCCGAGCGAATCGGTCTCGTTCAGCTCGATTTCGACCTCGGGAACCGGGTCGCCGGGCTCGACCTCGAGCAGATCGTGATCGTGATCGTGATCGTGATCGTGGTCGGTGTCGTCGGCCATCTCCGACGTCTCGGGCTCGTTGGTCGGCGCGGCCGTCGTGGTGGGGGGGTCTTGGGCGCCGGAGTCGGTCAAAGAGCTTCCGCAGGCAGCGGCGATGAGCGCCACGGCAAGGAGGGCGCCGAGGAGGCGCAGGTGTTTCCACATCATGAGATGGGTCCTTTCGTTCGGGTTGTTGGTTGCAGGGCTGCCGCGCCGGCAGCCGAAGTCAGATGTGCAACCGCGCCGGCGGCCCGCGTCGGGACACCGTGAACGAAAGTGTGGTGCAGCGCCGTTCAGCGACCTGGACCACGAGGGGTTGAAGAACGGGTTCGGGCCAATCGATGGCGGGCTCGACCGTGATGAACCACTCGGTCAGGCGAGTCGCAGAGCGCACCGACCACCGAAGTGCGAGCGCCACGAGCGGAGCCGCGGCGATGCCGAGCCAGAAGACCGGCTGGCCGAAGAATGCGAGTGCGCCGGAGCCGTCAAGCCAACGTTCGCCGAGCTCCAGCATGACGTAGCCGCCGGTGATCCACCCGGTGAGTGCGGTGAACGACGACGCCGTGTGGTCGCGGCCCCGGAGGCTGCGGGTCACAGCTCGGGCCACCCCGCAGAGTGCGGCCAGGCTTCCGAGAAGCCATGCGACGGCGAGATGGCCGTGGGCGATGGATTCCTCGAGCCCGAGAACGGCGGATGCGCTGTACGCGATCTGGTGCACGACGAGCACACCTACGCCCGTCAGCAGCGCTGCGTCGATCCGCTCCATGTATTCGAGGGTAGCGACCGGCGGTCGCCGCCGGTGGTCAGTCAGTTGTCACAACAAGCCGAGCGCTGGCACCTCGACGTGGCGACGTGGCGTTCGAGTGTTCGCGCGCACCGTCTACGTCGACGAAATCCTTTTCGCTCCCGGCGAGTGGGCCTGTCTGAGCTATCAGGATTTGCGTAGATATCCGTTCGGATTGAACGATGCATTCACGCCGAAGAAGTCGTTGTAGGACGTATCCAGCTCGAATTCGTCGGGATGCTCCACAAAGAAGTCATGCACAGCGAGATTCGGGCCACCTCCATATCGCCAATTGGCACCCTGATCCTCGATCACGCCATCTTCGATGATGAGGTACTCACCAGTCTGCATCCGATCCTTGAAGTAGCACATCACCGCGAGGCTGACGTCGCGCGTGTGCGCGCTGTCTTCGATGACCAGCCAGGGGCGGGGGAGCGAATCCAACTTGGCGTGCAAATCGCTGCTCGCCAGGTCCATGGCATCGGCGTGCACGAATTCGATGTCGTCGGCCGACTCCGTTGTGGGATTCGATTCGAGCACTCGGTAGTCCACCGTGACGATGCGAGTGTCCAGGTCGTAGCTCTTGCAGATGTCTCTGTAGAACAGGGCGGCGCCGCCGTGAAACGAGCCGATTTCGATGATCGAACGTGGTTTCAGATCGTAGATCAGCAGCATGTAGATCGCGAGGTCGATCGGACTCTTCAAACAGCTCACGCCTTTGTACGTGTAGCTCATGACGCCCTTGTGGTAGCTGCTCAGAAATCGGTCATCGAACGCGGTCGCAAAAGGCCGCGGCACCGGCGGCGTCGATGGGTAGTGATTCTTCTCCGTGAACTGCTGCTCCTGGGGGCGAGCATCAGGATTATTTTCGTGCCGGTCGGTCATTTGACTCCACAATCCGGGGGTCGGACGATCACTGTAGATCGACCGCGACTTCAGAGCTCGGTGGGAGTTGGGTGATTCGATGCGAGCAATCAACCCGAACCGAGATGGCACGACATCCGTTAGAGCGGAATCTCGACCTGTGTCAAGGCCGTTGACGACACCGGTGCGGTCCCGCGAAGGCGGGCGACGCCCAGGCCGATCAGCACCAACATCACGAGGCCGACGGTTGCCCAAGTGATTTCTTCACCCGCCCGCTGGTAAAGCGCGGCCGCTGGGAACGCGAACACTCCCGCTGCGAACACCTGGGCCGCGCCCATCAGCCCCAGAGCGGCCGCTTGCCGGTCTTCGGGAACAGCCCGCGAGACTGCGACTTGGTTCGCGGTGAACCCAAAAGCATCGGCGATACCGAGCACGCCTTGAACGGCGATGATCGCCACAAACGGCTTGATGAACCCGTACGACATGGTCGCGATCGCGATGATCGTGAGCGCGCCCGCCGCTACCCGAGGAGGGCCAAGTCGGTCGGCCGCTCTTCCCGCAGCGGTACTGAACAGAATCATTGGAACGCCGAGCAGGGTGAACGCGAGTCCAGTCAAGAGGGGTGTGCCGCCGCGGTCGGCGAACATCACGGGCATTACCGACTCCCAAGCGCCGATCAGCGCGAAGTAGCCGACGACGAGCAACAACGCTCCCTGGAGGCGGCGGATCCGAAGAAGGTCGAACGAATTCTTTCGGCCAGAGTCGTCGAGCTCTCCTTGATCGGCGGGAAGCCGGGACACAAACGGAAGGAAGAGTGCTAGCCCGATGGTGAGCACGATGAACGGCGCTCGGAATCCGAACACCTGCGCGAGTGCGGCGGCCCCAACTGGGCCGAGGATGAAGCCGGTCATGTCGCCCACGACCATTCGGCCCAGGTTCTCGCCGACGCGTTCGGGATCGGCGACGCTGGCAGCCCGTCGAACACCGGGCACCGCGAGCCCCACTGCGAATCCGAGAAGCCCTCTGCTCGAGATCCATAGCCAGAGATCGTCGGCAATCGTCATTGTCAACATCGCCAATGAGCTCAGGGCCACACCGATTGTCGCCATCCGTCGGCCATGGCCCATGTCCGCCAAGCGGGAGAACAGCGTCTGGGCGACAAAAGACCCGAGGAAGCCAGCCGCGACCACGACACCGATCGCCATCTCTGAAAATCCCATGACGTCGCGCAGCTCGCCGACGAGCGCGATGATCCCACCGATCGCGGCCGACGTCACGGTCATCACGATCTGGAACGGGAGCAGGTCGGTGCGGAATCGTCTGAACACGTTGTTCAGACCGGACGCAGAGCGACGGCCACCGGGCCGGTGCGGTGCATCTGCTTCACCTGTCTCGCCGTGAAGACCGCCAGCACTGCGGCTACCGTCGCGGATGTGCCGAACGAGCCGGCGGGACCGTCGGTCAGGTCGTAGAGAACCGGTCCGGCGAACGCCGCTATCGCAGCAGCGAAGTGCCCGATCGCCTCCATAAGCCCCTGGCCGAGGGCCGACTCCGAAGCGCCGGTCTCATTGATGGCGACACGTGCGGCCGATGGAAAGATGAAGCTCTCCATCGACGTCTGGACTACGCCGAGGACCACGAACGCGGCGAGGCTCACCCACAGGCTGATCGTGGCGAGGATCGGCACGAAGACGACGAGCGCGGCAACGAGAACCCACGCCGGCCGTTCCGATCGATCGACGAAGCGACCAGCAATGGACGGGAGTATCAGCAGTGGTGCGCCCACAACCATGAGGATCAAGCCGACATCCGCGTTGCTCGCTCCGAGATCGGTCAGGTACTCATCGACCGTCGAGTCGAACACGCCGATGTTGAAGAAGAGCGCTGCGTTTCCAGCCACTGCGGCACGGATCGGCGCCCGCCGGAGAAGTGGCAACATCGACCCGGACGTGACATCCGAGGTCGCGATCGTCGCCGACGCGAGCCACCGAATGGTTGGGATCGCCAGAATCGCAAGCAGGCCGGCGATGAGAATGTAGGGGGTTTCGATCCCACCGACCTCGGCGAGCCAGGCGCCGAGCGCGGGACCGGCGATGAATCCGGTGACCGCTGCCGACACGAACACTCCAAGTTTCTGCGCGCTCCCCTCGACGGTGCTCCCGATGAGTGCCTTGCGCCCCGCGACAGCGAAAATCCCCGCGCCAGCACTGGCGAGGCCACGCGTGGCGACGATCGCCCACAGGTCCGTGGCGAAACCGATGGTGGCATTCCCCGCAATCGCCATGAAGAACGCGGCCGTCCCCAGAGCTAGGAGGCTGCCCTGGTCGCCTTTCGGCGAGATGACGACAGCGGTGAAAAGCCCGACAACGAAAGTGATTGCCGAGATCATGCCGACGCCCCAGGCGGGAATGCCGTAGTTGCTCTCGACGTCTTCGAGGAAGACGAACGTAACGCCGGACGACGAGACCATCACGAGATACGTGAGGTAGACGAGCCGATACATTCCTGAAGCCTAAGCTTCGGCAATGACGAACCCGCAGCCGCTCGGCGGCAACGAGATGCCCCGTTTCGGGGGGATCGCCACGTTCATGCGACTACCCGGCGACAGGACGCTCGCCGAGCTCGACGTGGCGGTGGTGGGGGTGCCTTTCGACCTCGGAACGTCGAACCGTCCCGGCGCTCGACTGGGCCCGCGCGACATCCGGGCCGAGTCGGTTCTGTTGCGGCCGTACAACATGGCCACCCGTGCGGCACCGTTCGACAGCTTGCGAATCGATGACACCGGCGACGTGGCCACCAACGCCTTCAACCTGCTCGACTCGATCGAGCGCATCGAGGCCCACTACGACTTTCTCCTCGCCCACGACGTGATGACGGCCACGATGGGCGGTGACCACACAATCGCGCTCCCGATCCTGCGGGCAATGGCACGGAAGCACGGCCCGGTCGGGATGGTGCACGTCGATGCGCACACCGACATCAACGACACGATGTTCGGCGAGAAGATCGCTCACGGCACCCCCTTCCGTCGAGCGGTCGAGGAAGGCTTGCTCGATGGCGATCGAGTGGTGCAGATCGGGATGCGTGGGACCGGATACGCGGCCGACGACTTCGACTGGTCGCGGGAGCACGGCTTTCGCGTCGTGCAGGTCGAAGAGTGCTGGCACAAGAGCCTTGCTCCGCTCATGGAAGAGGTGCGAGAGAAGGTTGGCGACGGCCCGGTGTATGTCAGCTTCGACATCGATGGCCTCGACCCGTCGTTCGCGCCGGGTACCGGCACCCCGGAGGTCGGTGGTCTCACCGTGCCCCAGGCGCTCGAGATCATCCGCGGTTGTCGGGGTCTCGACCTCGTCGGCTGCGATCTGGTCGAGGTGGCGCCGATCTACGACACCACCGGCGCGACGTCGCTCACGGCTGCGAACCTGCTCTACGAGATGCTCTGCGTTCTGCCCGGCGTCGAGTACCGCGATTGATCGCACCCGTGCCTTCGAGCTACGGAAAGTCGAGCGAGGGGTTCGTTCTGCGTAGCGCTGGCAGCCTCGAACCCGACACGATGGATCTCGGAGAGGTCGAAACCCCGGTCGACCGCTTTTTCGTGTGCAGTGCGGGCGATGCGCCTTCGATCGATCGCGACGTGTGGCGCCTGCGGGTCGACGGTGACGCGGTGAACCGACCGGTCGAACTTGAGATCGCAGACCTCGAAAACCTCACTGCGCACGAGATCCCCGCCTGGCTCGAGTGTGCAGGAAACGGGCGGCAGCTCTACTCCCTGGTCGACGGTCACGAGATCAACTCGATCGACAGTCACACACCGTGGCTGCTCGGCGGCATGGGCGCGGCGAGGTGGTCGGGACCGCGATTGGCCGACGTTCTCACGGTCGCGGGGCTCGTGGAGACAGCACGCTGGGTATCGCCCGCCGGGCTCGACGTCGACAACTCCGAGGGAGAACCGGTTCGGATGTGCCTGCCGATCGAGAAAGCGCTCGATCAGGACACGATTCTCGCCACGCACATGAACGGTGCTCCGTTGGCCGCTGCGCACGGCAGCCCTGTGCGCCTGCTCGTGCCCGGCTGGATGGGTGCCTACAGCGTGAAGTGGCTGGGTCGCATCGAGGTGTCCAGCGCATGGGTCCCGTCGTGGCGGGCCGACACCTACTACCGCCTGCGCGACCCTGAGGGCACCGACCTCGGGCCGGCGACAGCGCACCCCGTGAAGAGCAGCCTTGCCGTCGAGTGGGGCGGCGACGTCCCGGCTGGAGGCTGCGAGCTGAGGGGCTACGCGCGCTCGGGAACAGGCCGGGTCGTCAGCGTCGAGTGGTCGATCGACGGCGACGTCTGGCATCCCGCACAGCTCGCTCCTTCGGCGGGACGGTGGAGCTGGACTCCCTTTCGTTTTTACGTCGAGCTCACCGCGGGCGAGCACCGAATCCGGACCCGTGCGACCGACGAATCAGGGGCCTCGCAACCGGATTCCGTGCCATTTCATCCGAACGGAATCCTCTGGAACGCGGTGACCCCGCATCCCGTCGTGGCCAACTGATCGCCGGGAGCCGGTCCACTAACGTGCCGGGATGGCGAACTCGATAACCGCAAACCTGATGGTCTCCGACATGGAAGCGAGCCTCCGCTTCTACCACGAACGGATCGGCCTTCCGATGGCCTTCACGGTCGACGGCGACCAGAACACCGACATGCCCGGAGTGATCAAGCCGGGCGTGGTGTTCGCCTCTCTACGAGCTGGTGAGGCCGAGATGATGCTCCAGGAACGGGCGAGCATGGCCGAGGACGCGCCGGCCGCGTTCAGCGAGTCCGACACTCCTGGCGGCACGCTCAGCCTGTACTTCCGTGTGGACGACGTCGACGAGGTCGTCGCCCGGCTCGGCGAGGTCGACGTCGTCAAACCACTTCAGCTCACCTGGTATGGGATGAAGGAGATCTGGGTTCGTGATCCCGACGGCTACGTCATCACCGTCGGAACTCCGGAGGGTCCTCCGCCGGAATAGCTCCAGAGCCCAGCGCGCACCGGTAGCGTTCCCACGATGACCGGGCTGTTCTCGGTGGGGCAGCGCAGCCTCACCTTCTCCACCATGACGGTGATCGGCGCGGCGGCATACAACAACCTTTCGGTCTCGGCCGCGCTCCCTGCGATCGGCGATGACCTCGGCAACCTCGAGTTCCTGCCGTGGGTGATCACCATCGAGTTGATCACCAGTGCAATAGCAGTGCTGGCAGTGGGTCCGGTGATCGACTCGCTCGGTACCCGGGTCGTGTTCCGCGCGAGCCTCGTCGCGTTCGTCGTCGCGTGCATCGCCTGCGCGGCGGCACCAACGATGCTCATGCTCGTGATTGCCCGTGCGCTTCAGGGCCTCACGACTGGGGCGATCATCGCCAATGTGATGGCGGCGATCGGTCTGGGCGTCCCCGATGCATTGCGGGCGCGCTCATATGCGGCCAACTCGAGCGTGTGGGGCGTGATGGGCCTGGCCGGGCCAGCCGTCGCGGCCGGAGTACTCACCGTCACGAGCTGGCAGGGCATCTTTCTCGTCAACATTCCGGTTGCGGCTCTGGCTGCAGTAGTCGGTTGGAATCGCTTCCCCGGACCGGCCGATCTCGATCGGCCGAAGTCGATTTCGGACCGGCGCGGAATCGCGATCGCCACCGCGTTCACGCTCGTCTCGCTGACCGCACTGTCGTCGTTGACGTGGTGGATCGTGCCGGGGGTGCTGGCCGCGGCGGCGCTCGTCGGCGTCTACATCGCTCACGAGCGGCGAACCGATGAGCCCGTACTTCGACTGCATCACCTGACCGATCCACGATTCCGACTACTTCACGCCGTGGCATTCCTCATCATCACGAGCGGCATCACCTCGAACGCGTTTCTCCCGGTCTACGTGAAGGCGGCGAGGGGAGCATCGACGACCGAGGCGGCGTTCAGCGTGGTGTTCCTGACGATCGGGTGGACCACCGGCGCCTTCATCACGAGCCGAATCTCCGAGATCTGGTCCGGTGAACGAGCGGTGCTCGTGGGCACGACGGCGCTGGCCGTTTCCGCGACCATCGCGGCGACGGCGATCTCGACGAACGCAACCCTCTACATCCTCTTCGCCGCCTTCATCGGCATCGGCATGGGGCTCGGCGGCGTTTCGAGCGCTGGGCTCGGCGTCCTGCAATCGCAGGCTCGACCAACGGAGATGGGGCGGGTCAACTCGGCCCATCAATTCATGCGAACACTCGGATTCACCTACGGTGCGGCGCTGGGCGGGGTCCTCCTTTTCGGCGTCGTCGAGCTCCGCCTCGGCGATGCCGACGTGGTTCGGGATCTACTCGGTGACGAAGAGGTGGTGGTCGCTCCTTCGACGGTCGATGCGATCTCGGCCGGTTTCACGTGGTCCGCTGTCGCTGCGGCTGTCATCTCGTACGCAGCGCTGGCGACGGCTGTGAGGCTCCAGCGGTCGACCGCTCCGCTCGCCGACCTGTCGACGGCTCGCTGATCGCGGCGCGCGATCCTCTTCCGACGCCAGGCGACCAGTCGAGCGCGATAACGAAGACGGGACTTCGGTCCCTAGTCGCCGGCGGCTCTTACCGATTTGCTGGAAGCAGAAAAGAAAGTTCCTACGAGCGAAAGGAGACGTCACATGATGGACCTCAAGAATCGTCCCGCCGATGAGAGGGTCGAGGAGGTGGATGGCGCCGACGACGCTCGTTGGTACGACCACATCCCGGCTCCGGGAGTGACCACGCCAGTTCAAAGGTGGGATTTCGGCCGGTCCAAGCTGCGCAGGTGGCTTCGCCGGCACTGACCAGAACTCATACGTTCCCCACCAACCACGGTGATGCCGCCCCTAATACGGGCGGCCTCACCGCGTACGACGCGCGATGGGGTCCGACCCCTTACGACGATTCGGGTCTGACCCCTTTTCTCAAAAAGGGGTCAGACCCGTTTTGCCCGGAAGGGGTCAGACCCTCAGTCGTGGGGGTGCCAACGGGTTTCGGGGGCGAGGTCGGCGGCCAGGGAGTGGATCTCATTGTCGAGGGCGCGCATGAGGGCGCTCGCGGGGCGGTTGTCGGGAAGCGCCGTCGAGAGCGTGCGGTCGATCGTGGGGTCGACGATGCGGGACGCGGTCAGCTCGCCCCTGTGCACGTAGCGCATGACGCCCGCGAAGCTCATGATCGAGTGCAACTCGCGGTAGCGGATCAGCTCGATCAGTGCGTCCTGGGAATCGAGCTCCATCACGACGTTCGGTTTCAGTCCCTGGCTCGCGAATGCGGCATCGATCTCACGTCGCAGGCCGGGTTGAATCCCCGGGAGAGCCAGCGGAAGCGCGGCGACGTCGGCGAGGCGAGTGTCGCCGGTAAACGGAGAGTTCTGCGGGCCCACGAGGTGAAGGCACTCGACGGCGAACGGCCGGACATGAAGCGAACCCTGCTTGTGTGCACTCGACACGACACCGACATCGCCGTCGCCTGCCCCGAGGGCCGACGGAACGTTGTTCGGATGGGTGCCCATAACGCGGAGTTCGACCGCGGGGTGGATCTCGGCGCAGCGGTCTATGAGCGGGAGGAACAGTGCGTGGCCGATCGTCTCGGGCATGGCGACGCAGATTCGCCCGCGCAGCTCTCCGTCGAGCGACCGGATGTCGTCCTCCATGTCCCCGAGCTGACGCAGCACTTCGCGCGCGTGCTCGGCCAGCCTGCGGCCGGCTTCGGTGGGGGAGACGCCTCGCCCGTCGCGATCGAAGAGCTGCGTTTCGAGCTCCGATTCGATCCGCGATATCAACCGGCTCAACGCCGGCTGCGACATGGAGAGTTCGATGGCGGCGTGGGAGATGTTCTGGCGCTCTTCGACCGCGACCACCGCGGCGAGCTGGCGGCTTGTCAGATTCAGCACAGGCATGCCCTAGAGGTATATCAGCTATGCCTGTCATGTACATGTGTACATAGCGGGGCGTGGCTTGCTACCGTTTCCCCCGTCCAACCTGCCGATGGGGGCTCGCCGCAATGAAATCTCTTCCTGATCGCGCACAGGTGGTCGTCGTGGGCGGCGGGATCATCGGGTGTTCGGTGGCCTACCACCTCACCCGTCGTGGCGTCACCGACGTGGTCATCCTCGAGCAGGGGCAGCTCACCGGCGGCACCACCTGGCATGCCGCCGGGCTGGTCAGCCAGCTCAAATCGACCCACAGCCTCACCAAGCTCGCCGAGTACTCCGCGCGGTTGTTCGAAGACCTCGAAGGTGAGACCGGACAGGCCACGGGCTACCGCACACCCGGCTCGATCTCGGTTGCCTCCGACCACGAGCGCTGGGAGGAGCTGCTGCGCGGCGTGTCGATGGCGCGCACCGTGGGCGTCGACATTCGTGAGATCGGCCTCGACGAAGCCGCCGAGATGGTGCCGCTGTTGAACACCGACGACCTCGTGGGCGCCCTCTACATCCCCGAAGACGGGGTGACGTCGCCGGTCGACACCACGATGGCGCTCGCCAAGGGCGCCAAGGCCAGAGGCGCTCGCGTGTTCGAAGGCGTGGCGGTCACCGACCTCACGACCGACGGCGACCGGGTGACCGGCGTTTCCACCGAACAGGGCCACATCGAAGCCGAGAGTGTTGTGTTGGCCGGCGGAATGTGGACCCGCCAACTCGCTGCCACCGCCGGGATCCGCGTGCCGCTCCAGGCGTGTGAGCACTTCTACATCGTGACCGAGGCGATCGAAGCGGTGAAGCCACACATGCCCACGGTGCGCGACCCGACGAACTACACGTACTTCAAGGAGGAGACCGGCAAGATCATGGCGGGCTTCTTCGAACCACGCGGAAAGATCTGGAAGCTCGACGACATCCCCCGCGACTTCATGTTCGGCACGCTGCCCGATGACTGGGACCACGTGGGCCCGATCTTCGAGCGGGCGATTCACCGCATGCCGGCGCTCGGTGAGGTGGGGCTCCAGCTCTTCTTCAACGGCCCCGAGGCCTTCACACCCGACGGCGTGTACCACCTCGGCGAATCGAACGAGGTCGACGGCTGCTTCATTGCGGCGGGCTTCAACTCGGTGGGTATTCAGAGCGCAGGGGGAGCCGGCCAGGTGCTCGCCGACTGGGTGATCGATGGGCATCCGCCGAGCGATCTGTCGGCGGTCGACATCCGCCGCACCTTTCCTTTCCAGAGTGAGCCGAAGTTTCTCGAGGAGCGCATTTCCGAAAGTCTCGGCCTGCTGTACGCAATGCACTGGCCGTTCCGCCAGTACGAGAGCGCCCGCAATCAGCGCATGTCGCCGCTGCACGAT
This sequence comes from Acidimicrobiales bacterium, assembly GCA_051011575.1. Taxonomy (GTDB): domain Bacteria; phylum Actinomycetota; class Acidimicrobiia; order Acidimicrobiales; family SHLQ01; genus SHLQ01. The sequence continues at coordinate 21,110 of JBPCTR010000225.1, forward strand.
CGCTTCGCGGAGGCCGGTGCTGTCTTCGGTGAGACCGCCGGTTGGGAGCGGCCCAACTGGTTTGCCACCAACGGCGAAATCCCCGTGTACGAGTACAGCTGGGGCAAGCAGAACTGGGTCGAGGCGAGCGGCCGCGAATGTCACACGGTGCGCAACGCCGTCGGGCTCTTCGACCAGACCTCGTTCGCAAACTTCGAGGTCACCGGCCCCGACGCCATGAAACTGCTCAACCACGTGAGCTGCAACGAGGTCGACGTTTCGATCGGCCGGGCCGTCTACACACAGTGGCTGAACGATCGCGGCGGAATCGAGGCCGACCTGTCCGTCACGCGTCGGGGCGAGAACGACTACCTCGTGGTCACCGGCGCCGCCGCGGCCAATCGCGACTGGCACTGGCTTCGCCGGGCGGCCCGCGGTCACGACGTGGAGATCGTCGACCGCACCGACGAGATCGCAATGCTCGGACTGATGGGGCCCAACAGCCGCCAGGTGCTCAGCCAGCTCACCGATCAGGACCTCACGAGCGAGGGTTTCCCGTTCGGCATGTCGATGAACATGAAGGTGGCCGACCTCGATGTGTTCGCCATCCGCATGACCTACGTGGGCGAGCTCGGGTGGGAGCTGTACGTGGCCAACGGCGACGCGGTGGCCCTCCACGACGCGCTCGTGCATGCCGGCCGCGACCACGGCCTGGCCCACGCCGGCTACCACGCCATGAACACGCTTCGGCTCGAATCGGGATATCGGCACTGGGGCCACGACATCACCGACGAAGACACACCCATCGAGGCTGGCCTCGGCTTCACGTGCGCCTACGACAAGGTGGGTGGCTTCCGGGGCATGGAGGCCCTACTCGCACAGAAGGCCGAGCCCGCTCGAACCAAGCGCCTGATCCAGTTCCGCCTCGAACACCCCGAACTGCTGCTCTACCACGACGAGCCGATCCTTCGCGACGGCGTGATCGTGGGCCGAACCACGGGCGGCATGTTCAGCTACGTCGAGGATCGGGCACTCGCCATGGGCTACCTCGAGAACGCCGAGGGGGTCACGCAGGAGTGGCTCGACTCCGGTCGGTTCGAGATCGAGGTGGCCACCGTTCCCATCGAGGCCACGCCCTCGATTCGATCGTTCTACGACCCGCGCAATGAACGGGTGAAGGTCTAGAGGAGAAGAAGCCATGCAGGACGAAGCACAAGTCGTGATCATCGGGGCCGGCGCCATGGGTGCGGGGCTCTTCTACTTTCTCGCCCACGAGGGCTGGACCGACACGGTTCTGATCGAGAAGGGCGAGCTGTCGTCGGGATCGACCTGGCATGCGGCCGGGCTCATCCCGCACTTCATCGGCAGTCTCAACATGGCCAAGAACCACCAGGTGGCGGCCGACCTGTACCCGGCGCTGGAGGCCGAGACCGGCCTCAATGGCGGCTGGCATCACACCGGCGCCATTCGCCTGGCGCTCACGCAGGATCAGGTGGACTGGTTTCAGTACGTCCACGGGATCATGGAGCTGGTGGGCAACGAGAGCTATCTGCTCGAGCCGAAGCAGATCCTCGAGCACTGGCCCTTCATGGACGTGAGCGACGTGAAGATGGGCTTCCACACGCCCAACGACGGTTGGGCCGACCCATCGATGAGCAGCGCGGCGATGGTCAAGGGTGGCCGGCAGCTCGGTGCCACGCTCGAAAAGCACACGCTCGTGACCGAGACGAACAAGATGGCCGACGGCCGATGGGAGGTGATCACCGACAAGGGTCGCATCGTGTGCGAGCACCTCGTGAATGCCGCCGGTTGTTACGCGCCGCAGGTGGGCGCCATGGCCGGTATCGATGTGCCGATCGTGTCGGTGATCCACCAGTACCTGATCACCGAGCCGATGAAGGAAATTACCGACCTGGGCAATTTCCAGCCCCCGATCGTTCGTGATCCCCGCGCCTCGGCGTACTACCGCCGCGAGATCGACAGCCTTCTGGTCGGCCCGTACGAGCGGGAGAACGCCCAGACGTACGGCATCGACTGGATCGACTGGGATAAGCACTTCTACCTCACGCCACCCGATCTCGATCAGCTGATGCCGTGGCTCATCGAGGCCGGCAACCGGATACCCGCCTTTCAGGACGCGGGCATCAAGACCGTGATCTCAGGCCCCATCACCCACACCCCCGACAGTGGTTTCCTCATGGGACCGGCGCCGGGGCACAACAACTATTGGCACTGCTCGGGTGCGTCGATCGGCGTGACCCAGGGCCCGGGTGCCGGCAAGCACCTGGCGCAGTGGATGGTGCACGGCCAGACCGAGGTGAACGTGGCCGAGATGGACCCGAGGCGCTTCGGCGATCACGCGGGGCCGAAGGGTCGCTACGCGATCGACAAGGCGATCGACGAGTTCCACGAGATGTATGCCACCCGGATGCCGGGCGAGCAGCGAGTCGCCGGTCGCCCCCAGAAAGCGGATCCCGTGTACGGACGGCTCGACGCCAGGGGCGCGCAGTGGCAGGAGGTCTTCGGCTGGGAGCGCCCGCAGTACTTCGGAGACGCCGAGGCCCACAGCTTCCGCCGCTCGAACGCATTCGATTTCGTGGCGGCCGAGGTGAAGGGCACCCGCGAGGCGGCGGGCATCGCCGATCTCACCGCTTTCGCGAAGTTCGAGGTGACCGGTGCCGACGCCGGTTCGTTCCTCGAACGGATGGCTGCCAACAAGATGCCGGTGAAGCCCGGCGGAATGCGCCTCACCCACTTTCTGACCACGCTCGGGGGCATCGAGGGTGAGATGACAGTGACGAAGCTGGCCGAGGACCGCTTCTACCTGAACTCGGGGATCACGGCGCAATTCCACGACCGGGACTGGCTGCTCGACCACATCGAAAGCGGTGAAGACGTGACGGTCACCGACGTGACCGAGGCGAAGGGGATCCTGGCCGTGGCCGGTCCGACGAGTCGGGAGATCCTCGCCGAGCTCACCGAAGCCGATCTCACCAACGAGTCGTTCCGCTGGCTCACCGGTCAGGAGATCGAGGTGGCCGGCGTGCCGTGCATCGCGCTGCGCGTGAGCTACGTGGGCGAGCTGGGTTGGGAGCTGCATCACCCGATTGATCAGATGCCCCAGCTGTACGACGCCATCGTGGCGGCGGGCGAGCCGCGCGGCATGGTGCACTACGGCGCCTACGCCATGAACTGCATGCGCATCGAGAAGGCGTACAAGGCGATGGGCAGTGAACTCACCACCGAGATCACACCGGTGGAGGCCGACCTCGGTCGCTTCGTGAACTATGACCTCGACTTCCAGGGGAAGGCCGCCGCGCAGAAGCGACTGGCGATGGGCGACGATATCGACGAGATCCTTGTGTATTGCGAGGTGGACGCCACAGACAACGATCCGCGGGGCAACGAGCCGGTCTACTACGGCGGCGAGCACGTAGGCCTCACCACCAGCGGCACCTACGCGCACAGCGTGGGCACGAGCCTGGCCTTCGCGTACGTCCACCCCCGCTGCAAGGCGCCGGGCACCGAGCTCGAGATCGCTCTCATGGGCGAGCGGCGGCCCGCCCGCGTGCTCGCCGATGCCGCCTACGATCCCGCCAACGAGAAGCCGAGGGCATAGTCATGGCACGACGTGCAGGAGGACGGGCGGCTCGGGTGGCGCTTCGTCAGGCCCCGCTCGAGGAGGATGCCCGCGCGGTTTGGGCCGGCATGGCCGGCGGCCGCTTCAAACCGCTCACCGACGCCGAGTGTGAACAGGTGGTCGAGGCCGCCTTCACGCTTCTCGAAGACGTGGGCATGGGCCAAGCCACACCCGAGTTCGTCGAGGTCGTCACCTCTGCCGGCGGCACCTACGACACAAGCCTCGGCGACGAGAAGGAACGGCTGCTGTTCCCTCGTGGATTGGTGCAGGGTGCGATCGAGTCGGCCGCAAAGACGATCAAGCTGCACCGCTTCGGCTCCGACGAACACATCGAGTTGGGCGGCGAGCGCGTGCACTTCTCGAGCGCCGGAGCCGCGGTCCTCATGCTCGACCATGACACGAAACGGTTCCGGCACTCACAACTGCAGGATGTGTACGACACCGCCCGGCTGGGCGACACGCTCGACAACATCCACATGTTCGTGCGAACCGTGGTGGCGCGCGACATGGAGAGCTCACACGACGTCGACCTCAACACCGCCTACGCCACGATGATGGGCACCTCAAAGCCGCAGGGAACGTCGTTCTTCGAGCCCGAGCACGTGCACGAGGTTGCTCGTATGTACGACATGGCCCTGGGTGGCGAGGGTGAGTTTCGCCGCCGTCCATTCGTGATGGCCAACAACACCTTCGTCGTCCCGCCGCTGCGCTTCGCCCACGACTCGGCGCTGTGCATGGCCGAACAGGTGCGGGTGGGCATGCCGATCAACCTGTTGTCGGCTGGGCAGGCCGGTGCGACGTCTCCGGCCGCTCTGGCAGGCTCGCTCACGCAGGCGTTGGCCGAATGCCTCGCCGCGCTCACATGCGTGAACCTGATGAGCCCCGGCCATCCGTGCATCATGGGGCTGTGGCCGTTCGTATCGGACCTTCGCACGGGTGCGATGAGCGGGGGGAGTGGTGAGGAGGGCATCCTCAACGCTGCCGCCGCCCAGGTGGTGAATCACCTCGGGCTGCCGTCGGGCGTCGCTGCTGGTATGGCCGACTCGAAGCTGCCCGACAACCAGGCCGGGCATGAGAAGGGCACCAACATCACACTTGCGGCCAACGCTGGCGCGAACCTGATCTACGAGTCGGCGGGCATGCTCGCCAGCCTCATGGCGTGCTCTCTCGAGGCGATGGTGATCGACGACGACATGCTCGGCGCCATCAACCGCACCGTGCGCGGCGTGGAGGTGAGCGAGGACTCGCTGTCGGTGCAGGTGATCAAGGACGTCGTGTACGGGGTGGGTCACTTCCTCGGTCACGAGCAGACGTTGTCGTTGATGCAACGCGAGTACGTGTATCCGAACGTGGGGAACCGTGACAGCCCCGACGACTGGGTCGACGCCGGTGCCCGCACGATCGAGGATGTGGCTCACGACCGGGTCACGAGCGTGCTCGAGACGCACCACCCCGACCATGTCTCCGCCGAAGCGGACTCCGCCATCCGCGCCGCGTTCGACATCAGGCTCGCTCCGATCGAGGGTTAGCGGTGGGCCGTTCGGGGCCAAGGCCCCAGCCGGTTCAGAAAATCCTCAGACCCCTGAATCGGCCGAGGCGCTCGCACCTCTACCTGCGCGGTCCACCACCTCGGCACGCCTGCCCTGGACTCGGGAAGAAGTCCTTCAAGCCCTGGCTGACGAGCTGACCGTAGCTCTGGACTCCATGGATCGCCAGAGCATCGTCATCGAACCCGGGTGGATTCATCTCGACATCATCTGGGATGTCGCGTCCGGAGAACGAACACTCGGACGCACCGTTCACGCCTCCGGGCACCGGCTCGCCCTTGCCGTTGTATTCACCCGCTCCGGCCGGACTAGCGAGACCGAATATCAGACACGCTGTCGCAAACACTCCTAGTAGTACCCGCTTCATATGCCACCTCCTGTGACGATCGCAGCACCCATTGCCGCCTTGAGTGGCAACCTACTACTGAGAGTTGCTGGCGGACAGCGGAATTTGCGGTAGTCGAAAATCCTCTCCCGAAATGCTTGCATCGAACGGTTGTTCGCAATTACATTCGTGTCGTTACCAAGACGTGTCACACCCCCTTCCTAGGGTGCACCACAACTTCCCAAAGACACATCACACGTGCAGCCCCGCGGAAAGCGGACAACCAAGGAGACAGCAGTGGAGCGAGAAAAAGCACTCGAGATGGCACTCGGTCAGATCGAGAAGCAGTTCGGCAAGGGCTCGGTCATGCGCATGGGCGAAAAAGGCTCGATGGCCATCGAGTCCGTCCCCACTGGCGCCTTGGCACTCGATCTCGCCCTCGGTATCGGGGGTCTTCCCCGTGGTCGCGTCACCGAGATCTTCGGTCCGGAGTCGTCGGGTAAGTCCACCCTCGCCACCCACGTGGTGGCCGAGGCCCAACGCAACGGTGGTCAGTGCGCCTACATCGACGCCGAGCACGCCATGGATCCGGTGTACGCCAAGGCGATCGGTGTCGACATCGACAGCCTCCTCATCTCCCAGCCCGACACGGGCGAACAGGCGCTCGAGATCTGCGACATGCTCGTCCGTTCCGGTGCGCTCGACGTGATCGTCATCGACTCGGTGGCGGCACTCACGCCCAAGGCCGAGATTGAGGGCGACATGGGCGATCACCATGTGGGTGCCCAGGCCCGGCTCATGTCTCAGGCGCTGCGCAAGCTCACCGCCAACCTCAACAAGACCGACACGATCTGCATCTTCATCAACCAGCTGCGCGAGAAGATCGGCGTCATGTTCGGTTCACCCGAGACCACGCCCGGTGGCCGTGCGCTCAAGTTCTACTCGTCGGTGCGTCTCGACATTCGCCGGATCGAGTCGATCAAGCAGGGCGCCGAGGTCGTGGGTAACCGCACCCGGGTCAAGGTCGTCAAGAACAAGGTGGCGCCGCCGTTCCGGCAGGCCGAGTTCGACATCATGTACGGCGTCGGCATCAGTCGTGAAGGTTCGGTGCTCGATCTTGCCGTCGATCACGACGTCGTCAAGAAATCGGGTGCCTGGTACACGTACGAGGGCGAACAGCTCGGTCAGGGTCGGGAGAAGGCCAAGGAGTTCCTGACCGAGAACCCCGAGCTCATGGTCGAGATCACCGATCGGGTCACCAAGCTCGTGATGCCCCAGCCCGAGGAGAGCGAGATCGACCTCACCGATGGCGCAGCGGCCGCGGTCGATGGATTCACCGAGGCCGATGACGAGCCCATCCTGCTCGACGATTAGGTCAGAAAGGGTCGAAACGCCCGCAAAATCACCAGATGCCCGTCACGTTGGTGGCGGGCATCCGGCGTTTTGGAGGGGATCTGGAGCCCCCGGACGACCATGTCGTGCGAGGGCTACGCCCTCTTCTCTATCTGGCGAACAGGGCGTACGTCAATAAAGTCGGACAAATCGATCTCGGCCGGCTTGGTCGCGAGCCGCACGGCGAGGCGGTGGAATGTGCTCGGTTCGACGAGATAGGGGATGTTCGCGAGCGATTGATCCTGGCCGGCCGATTCGATGCGAAGATCGCCATACCCAAGGAGTTCGCCGGAGGCGGTGCGGTGCAGCACCAGGTCCGTCACCCTGCTCACCGGCATCGAGGCCACGTGAAGGCCGAGGAAACCGGTGGCCTCGATGATCCGACGGTTGGTCAGGTATCGGACCTCGTAGCGCCACCATCGCATGATCGCCAGGCCGAGCCGTCCGATGAAGAACAGTCCGACGCCAGGAACGAGGATGCGGGGGGTGATGTCGTTCGTGGCGATCACGTAGGCCAGTACCACGGCGCCTCCCAACGCCGACCAACCCCAGTCGCGTTCCTTGATCCAGCGCCACACCACCAGTCCGGACAGAACAAAGACGAGAAACCCGAGGGTGAGGCCTTCGTATGCGGGCTGGGTGAGAAATGACGTGACGAGAACGAGCACTGCCAGGGTCTCGGCAAAGGGCTGGGCAAGGCTCATCATGTGTTTTGGAGCCTTGTAATAGACAACCTCGTCCGCGATGAGGACGTCCTTGTCGCGGGGTGGCGCGATGAGCAGGCGAATGTGATCGCCCTTCGAGGGGCGGTGTGCCACCCAACCCGCCATGGGCTGGGGTCCTGGCACCGGGTCGGTCACAGACCGAGTGCTTGGGTGACGGCTCCGCCGCCGACGAGGCCTTGCAAGAACTCGATCAACGCCGATCCGAGGCCATTGAGCAGACCGAGGAAGTCGTTGCCTCGGTCGCCGGTCTCGCCGGCGTTGAGTGAGATCAGATACAGGACGAAGAGCGCCAGCAAGGGGTAGCCGAATCGCTTGGTCATGGGTCCTCCAAAAGAAAAATCCGAAGGGCCCCGGCCATACACCGAAGTGCAAGGTCTCCACCTGCCGCGACTCAGACTATCAGCACCTATTCGCGCGTTTGGTGCATACTTTCGCGCGCAGCGTGTTACACGCGTGTAATTACACCTCGATCTGCTCTGACCCCTTTCCTCAAAAAGGGGTCAGACCCCATTCCCTCCCATGGGGTCAGACCCCTTGGGCCCAAGCGGGGTCTGACCCTCTGCGCGTTGTCCGTCAACGATGTGGCGTATCCAGCGCCCGCTAGCCTTGGTCGGCGTGACCGGATCGAAGGGGAAGTACCTGCTGCGCACCTATGGGTGCCAGATGAACGAGCACGACTCTGAGCGCATCGCGGGTCTGCTCGAGGCCGATGGGTACGAGCCGACCACCGAGGTCGAAGATGCCGACGTCGTAATGCTGAACACCTGCTGCATCCGTGAGAACGCCGACAACAAGCTCTACGGGGCACTGGGGAACCTCAAGGCCGAAAAGGAACGCCGCCCCGACCTGCAGATCGCCGTCGGTGGGTGCCTGGCCCAGAAGGACAAGGATTTGGTTGCGAGCAAGGCGGGCCACGTGGACGTCGTCTTCGGAACCCACAATGTGCACCGTGCGGCAGAACTGCTGGCCGAGAGCCGGGAGCGGGGGCAGATCGTCGAAATCCTCGAAGCGGCGGTCGATGCTGAACATGCAGCCTTTCCCTCCGCGCTCCCGGAGAAGCGCGAGGTCGACTATTCGGCCTGGGTGACGATCCAGATCGGCTGCGACAACAGCTGCGCCTTCTGCATCGTGCCGTCGGTGCGCGGTCCCGAGATTTCGAGGTCATTCGGAGATCTCGTCACCGAAGTGGAGCGCTTGGCCCGCGACGGCGTGGCCGAGGTGACTCTGCTCGGGCAGAACGTGAACTCGTATGGCCGCGACATCACCTTGAAGCTCGGAGGCCGAGATGCTGAGTCGTCCGATGAACACGAAGCCGGCGCCGGATGGGCCCACGGTGGTCGCCGCCGGGGTCGCCCCCTGTTTTCCGATCTGCTCCGGGCTTCTGGCGCCGTCGAAGGCATCGAGCGGGTTCGCTACACCAGCCCTCACCCGAAGGATCTCCGCGACGACACAATCGCCGCCATGGCAGACACCCCAGAGGTCTGCAACCACTTGCACCTGCCCCTCCAGTCGGGGAGCGATCGGATCCTCAAAGCCATGCATCGCGGCTACACCGCCGAGCGCTACCTGGAACGGCTGGCCGCGGCGCAGGCCGGGATCGACGACTTGGCCGTGAGCACGGACATCATCGTGGGCTTCCCCGGTGAGACAGACGACGACTTCGATCGCACCCTTGAGGTCGCTGCCGAGGGCGGGTACGACTCGGCCTACACCTTCGTGTTCTCTGCCCGCGAAGGAACCGAAGCGGCCGTGATGGTGGACGACTTCGTTCCTCAGGCGGTCACGAAGGAGCGCATGGAGCGCCTCCGCCATGTGATCGAACGCAGCGCCGCCGCCAAGAACGCGGCGCGGGTGGGCCGAATCGAAGAGGTGGTGATCGAAGGCCCGTCGAAGCGAAACCCCGGCGTGATCTCGGGCCGAACCCGGCAAAACAAGCTCGTCCACTTCGTCGCAGACCTCAAGCCCGGTGCGCTTGCGACGGTCGAGGTAACCGAAGCCGCGACGCATTACTTGATGGGCGAGCTGCGAGACGTTCTCCGTGGTCCCCGCACCCGAACCCGGATTCCCGTCGTTGCCGGATGATGCGGTCGGGCTGCGCCTCAACGGGCGCGCCACCGACGCCCAGTTCGCGCAGAACCCCATCCCTGTTCTCGAAGCGATGGGCACATCGCTCGCCCGGTTCCACGCCAGGTCAGCCGACGGACTCGCGTCCCGCACGGCCGACGAGGTTGCGGCGGCGAAGACTGCGGTCGCGGGAATGGTTGCCCCGCCCGTGCCATACGACCGGCTGACGTCCGACCAGGTGATCGCTCTGCTCCACGCGGGTCCGTTGGTCGACCGCGCCGCCGTGCGAACCCATGGTGCGCCGATCGTGAGCGCTGCGGTCCTCGTCGACGGAGTTGTCGAGTGGGACGATCACGCCGCCGAGGGCCTCGACCCCGCCGAACGCGACCTGGCCATCACCCTTCGCTCGATCGCCGAAACGTTCACCTCCGAAGCCAGCGCGGCGTTTCTCGATGCGTACGAACGGGCGGGCGGCCACCTGCCCAGCAGCCCTGCGCTCGACTGGTACGCGCTCGTGGCGGCCTTTCGATGAAACCGCTTTGCATCCTCGGCCCCACCGCGTCTGGCAAGTCGTCGGCCGCGATGGCGGTTGCCGCCCAGGTCGACGGCGTCGAGCTGGTGTCGATCGACTCGATGCAGGTGTATCGGGGAATGGACGTTGGTACGGCCAAGCCCACATCCGAGGAACAGGCGCAGGTCCGGCACCATCTGATCGATATCGCCGACCCCGCAGACGAGTTCACCGTGTCGATGTTCCAGCAGGCGTGGCGCGGCGTTCGCGACGAGGTGATCGGCAGGGGAGCGATCCCGGTTCTCGTGGGCGGCACCGGCCTGTACCTGCGCTCGGTAATCGATGACCTCGAGATTCCGGCCCGGTATCCCGAGGTGCGGGCCGAGATCGAGGAGCGTGCCACCGACATCGTGGCCATGCACCGTGAACTGGAGGGGCTGGACCCGCTTGCCGCCAGCCGTATCGACCCCAGGAATGATCGCCGCATCATCCGAGCGCTCGAGGTCACACTGGGTTCGGGCCGGCGCTTCTCGTCTTACGGACCGGGCCTCGAGGAGTACGGCGACATCCCGTTCACGCTCCTGGGCCTGCGCATGAGCCGAGAGCAGCTCGATGCTCGCATCGACGCCCGTTACGACCTCCAGATGGAGCATGGTTTTCTCGACGAAGTCAGGGCGTTGATCGACCGACCCGGCGGCATCGGCCGTACCGCCCGGCAGGCACTTGGTTACCGGGAACTGCTCCGCCATGTGGAAGAACGCCTCCCCCTTGACGTGGCCCTCGACGACGCCAAGGTGCGCACGCGTCGGTTCGCCCGCCGCCAGCTCAAATGGTTTCAGCGCGACCCCCGCATCGAGTGGGTCGACCTCGACGCGTCGGGAGCGATCGACCACGATGCGGCCATCGCGACTGCGATCGAACGGGCCCGTTCGTCCGCCGCCTGAACCCCGGCATCCCGCGGCCATACTGGATCCACATGCATCTCACCAAACACCACGGCTTGGGCAACGACTTTCTCGTCACGTTCGCGGGCGAGCTCCCCACCGACGCGCCCGACATCGCGCTCGAACTGTGTGATCGCAGCACCGGCATCGGTGCCGACGGCCTGATCTTCGGCGTCGACGAGGGATCTGATGTGAAGATGCGCCTGTACAACTCCGATGGAAGCCCCGCCGAGATCTCGGGCAACGGGCTCCGCTGTTTCGTGCAGGCCGTGGCAATGCGCCGCGGCGTGACCCACCTCGAGATCGACGTGGACACCCTCGCCGGCATCCGTGCCTGCGTAGCCGAGACCACCGACGATCCTGCGGTCATGTACGCCACCGTCGACATGGGCCCGGTCACCGAGGGGGATGCACCCGACACCGTTGCCTTCCTCGACACGATCGACGGCCTTACCGGCATCCGACGATGGGCGGTCGGCGCCGTCGGTAATCCGCACGTTGTGATCGAGATCGAAGATCCCGACTCGGTCGACCTGGCTTCGGTCGGACCGGCCGTGGAGAAGCACTTCGCCAACGGTGTGAACGTGCACTTCGTTGCTACCAGCGGCCCCGACGCCGTGACGCTCCGCGTCTGGGAACGCGGCGCAGGCATAACGCGGGCCTGTGGAAGCGGTGCCACCGTGTCGGCCCAGCGCATGCACGAATGGGGTCGTGTGGGTGAACGAGCATCGATCGCCATGCCAGGCGGAACGGCCGAGGTCGATGTGATGACCGCCGAACGCCCGAGCGCCCGCCTCAGCGGAACCGCCACGTTTGTGGGAACAGTGCAGGTTCCGCGTGGGTGAAGATCGCGATCCGGCAACGGAGCCGGTCGAGAGCCATCGTGGAGCGTTCGGCGAGTACGGCGGCGAGAGCTCTGCGCTCATCGACCGCACCTTCCGCGAGCGCATCGTGCTCGTGGGCGTGACCATGCCCCCCATCTCGACCGACGAGACCGAAGCGTCGCTCGACGAACTGTCGCTGCTGGTCGACACCGCCGGCGCCGACGCGGTGGGCCGTGTCATGCAACGCCGCCAGTCGCCCGACCCCGCCACCTTCGTGGGCAAGGGCAAGGCCGACGAGATCAAGGACATGTCGCACGCCGTCGACTCGGACACCGTCGTATTCGACGACGAGCTGAGCCCGGCGCAGCAGGCGAACCTCGAGAAGATTCTTGGTCGTTCGGCGCTCGACCGCACTGCCGTGATCCTCGACATCTTCGCCCAGAACGCATCGAGCACCGAGGGCAAGGCCCAGGTCGAGCTGGCGCAGCTCAAATACCGCCTGCCTCGGCTTCGGGGTATGGGTCGCAAGCTCTCGCAGCAGGCCGGCGGTATCGGCACCAGAGGTCCGGGCGAGACGCAGCTGGAGGTCGACCGGCGGCGGCTTGTCCGTCGGGTCCACAAACTCGAGGACGACCTGCGCAAGCTCGAGAAGAACAGGGCCACCCAATCGAAGGCCCGAAAGCGCACGTCTAACCGCGGTGTCGCCCTGGTCGGTTACACCAACGCCGGCAAGTCGACCGTGCTGAACCGCCTCACCGCCGCTGGTGTGATCGCCGAGGATCGTCTGTTTGCAACCCTCGATGCGACCACCCGCCGTCTCCAGCTCCCCGGCGGTGAGATGGTGTTTCTCACGGACACGGTGGGCTTCGTGCGCAAGCTGCCAACCCAGCTCGTGGAAGCGTTCAAGAGCACTCTCGACGTTGTGATCGACGCCGACCTGCTGATCCATGTGGTCGATGCGTCGGCCCCGGACCCTCTGGGCAACATCGACGCCGTCCGAAGTGTGCTCCGAGAGATCGGTGCGCAGGACGTGCCCGAACTGATGGTCTTCAACAAGATCGACCTCAACCCCGACGTCGATGCGTTGCTCGGCCGACATCCGGGCTCGGTCGCGGTGTCGGCCCACGAGGACCTCGGCACCGACGAACTACTCGAGGCGATGAGCGGCCGGCTCCGCTCGATGACCGAACTGGTCGAGCTGGCGGTGCCGTACGACCGGGGCGATGTTCTCGCACGCATCCATCGAGAGGGTCAGGTACTCACCGAGATGGCCAACGACGAGGGGGTTCGGGTTCGAGCCCGCCTCGACCCTGACTCGAAGGGGCGACTGACCGAATGGGTGGTGGGCGCCAACGACGCGTCCGTTTCCGAAGGGAGTGACCGGCTGTGAAGCCTTTTGCCCTGCCTCCGTACCCCTACGACCTCCTCGACGAGGCTCGCGCCAACGCGAAGAGCGTGCACGGCCGGATGATCGATCTGTCGGTCGGCACGCCGTTCGACCCGCCACCGAAGATCGTGATCGACGCACTCGCCACCTCCGACACCGAACGCGGTTACCCCAAGTCGATCGGCTCAGCCGAGTACCGCACTGCCGTGGCCGACTGGTTCGCATCGCAGCAGGGCGTTTCGCTCGATCCGGCGCAGATCGGCGCGGCCATTGGCCTCAAAGAACTGGTCGCGGGTATCCCGCACTGGCTCCGCCATCGCACACCCGAGAAGGACACCGTTCTTTACCCTGCGATCAGCTACCCGTCGTATGCAATGGGCGCCGAACTCGCCCATGGTCGGGCTGTGGCCGTGCCGGTCGACGAGGACTGGCGCCTCGACCTGAGCGCAATCGACCCGGCCGATGCCGACCGCGCGCTGTGCCTGTGGGTCAACTCTCCTGGCAATCCGGCGGGTCAGCTCGAAGACCTCGAAGCGGCCTCGCTATGGGGCCGCGAACACGGCGTGCCCGTGTTCAGCGACGAGTGCTACATCGAGTTCACCTGGAACGGACCGAGCCACACGATCCTCGAACATGGCACCGACGGCGTCGTGGCCATTCACAGCCTGTCGAAGCGCTCGAACCTGGCCGGTGTGCGGGCCGGCTACTACGCCGGCGACGCCGAGCTGGTGCACTGGCTTCAGGAGATCCGAAAGCACGCCGGCATGATGCCCGCCGGCCCCACCCAGGCCGCTGCGACAGCTGCCCTGGGCGACCAGACCCACGTGCACGACCAGCGCGAACGCTACGAACGTCGGCTCCGCCGCATGATCGAGATCCTTGGAGGCATGGGAATCGACACGCCGATGCCCGATGGTGGTTTCTATCTCTGGGCGCCAGCACCAAATGGGGACTCCTGGGCACTCGTGAACCAACTTGCGAACGAGGCCGGAGCGATCACTGCACCCGGCGAGTTCTATGGCGCCGCTGGCGATGGCCACGTGCGTATCGCGCTGGTGTGCGCCGACGACGATCTCGACGAGATCGCCAGACGCCTCTCGCTAGTCTGACCCGATGGTGCACCCCCTCCTCCAGCTGACCGCCGATCTGGTGAACATGCCGTCGGTCAGTTTCCACGAGCAAGCGATCGCTGACTGGTTCGAGGAAGAGCTTCGAGCGATTCCCGGACTCGAGGTTGTGCGCGTGGGCGACAACGTGGTGGCCCGCACCAACCTCGGCCGCACGTACCGAGTGGCCCTCGGCGGCCATCTGGACACGGTGCCGGTGAACGACAACGCCACCGCCCGAATCGAGGGGCAGGTGCTCCACGGGCTCGGCTCGGCCGACATGAAGGGTGGGCTCGCAGTCATGCTCGAACTCGCCCGCACCCTGCGCGAACCGGCAGTCGACGTGACCTGGGTTTTCTACGCCCGAGAAGAGGTGTCGCTCGAACACAACGGGCTGCGCGAACTGTTTGCCGAAGTGCCCGATCTGGTCGCCGCCGACCTCGCCATCCTCGGCGAACCCACCGACGCCGTGCTCGAGGCGGGTTGTCAGGGCACCATGCGCTGCAAGATCACGATGCGCGGTGCTCGCGCCCACACCGCCCGTCCGTGGATGGGCCGAAACGCCATCCATCGCCTGGGCGAACTACTGAACGCTCTCGAGGCATACGAACATCGACTGCCGATCATCGACGGCTGTCAGTACCGGGAGGCCATGCAGGCGGTGTTCGTCGAAGGGGGAGTGGCTGGCAACGTCGTTCCCGATGACGCGACGGTCACGATCAACCACCGCTTCGCTCCCGATCGCACGCCGTTGGAAGCCGAAGAATTCGTGCGGTCGGTGGTGGCGCCGTTCATGGAGGACGAGGACACGTTCCTGCTCACCGACATGTCGCCGGCCGCAATGCCAGACCTGCGCCATCCGCTGATGGCCGCGTTCATTGGCCGCAACGACCTGAACGTACGCGCGAAGCTCGGTTGGACCGATGTGGCCTTTTTTGCAGAGCAGGGGATTCCGGCCGTGAACTTCGGACCCGGTGACTCCACGCTGGCCCATACCCAGCAGGAAAATCTGCACGAGACGCCGTTGGTCATGACCTATCAGGCGATGGACGAACTGCTCCGCACCGGCATCTGAGTGGAGGGGCCGGTGCGGGAACCTCGCGGGTCAGAGGCGGCGGAGAACCGTGACGACCTTGCCGAAGACCTCGACCTCGCCGGCGTCGAACACCATCGGCTCGAGCGTGGGATTGGCGGGGAGCAGGGTGACGGTGTTCCCCTCGGCGGTGTAGGTCTTGACCGTGGCTTCGTCGCCGGGGATGCCGGCGATGACGACTTCGCCGTTGACGGCCGAGTTCTGACGACGCACGACCACGAAGTCGCCATCGTGGATGCCGGCGTCGATCATCGACTCGCCGCGAACGCGGAGCATGTAGAGCTCGCCCTCACCCGTGAACTCGGTGGGGAGCGGCATGAGCTCCTCGACGTTCTCGTGGGCGAGAACATCGGTGCCGGCAGCGACGTCGCCGACGAGTGGCACGTGGGTGACCGCGGCCCTGTCGATGGCGGCACCCGAATTGGGGTCGTAGCGCACCTCGATCGCCCGGGGCTTGGCCGGATCGCGCCGCAGATAACCCAGCTTCTGGAGGGTGTTGAGGTGGCTGTGCACGGTGGACGGTGAGGTGAGACCCACCGCTTCTCCGATCTCGCGCACCGATGGGGGATAACCCCGTTCCCGGTTCTGGGAGTCGATGAAATCGAGGATGCCCTGCTGGCGATCGGTGAGATTTGTACCACTCATTGGTGCCCCTTCGTGGGTTTCCGGTTTTCTCTCGGTTCGAGGTTGCATCGAACAACTGTTCGGACTATACAAGGGGAACAGAAGTTCGGCAAACAGATGTTCGTCGAACAGAAGTACCCAGGTCAAGGACCCTCGCAGAAATGTTTCGAGGGCGGGTGGAGACCGATTCGAGTGCCAGCTGCGCTCGGATTCAGGGCTCGAGCGCCAACAACGCTCGGATCCAGGGCTCGAGCGCCAACAACGCTCGGATCCAGAACGCTGAGGCTGAAGGCCTCAGATGTGAATGTCACACCCGAGGAGAAGAATCATGGCCATGACTGCACCGCTCGATTTCACGCCGACACTTCCCACATTCGATCGGCCACTTCCCGTGTACGAAGCACCCCGGGCCCGCACCAACCGGCCGGCGTCGGTTCGTCACCATGAACCCCGCCCCAGTTCGTCGATCAACGGTCTCCTCGCCGTGGTCATCGGCCTGGGCATCGTCGTCGTCGCCGTCATGTTCTTCGGCGGCGGAGCAGCCGCCAACGGTCCGCTCGTTCCCGCATCGGCTGATTCGCAGGTTTCGGACTCGATCGAAATCTATGTCGTGCAGCCCGGCGACACGCTGTGGGCAATCGCCGCTCGGGTCGCTCCCGAGGGGACCGATGTACGCGACGTCGTCGATCGACTTCGGGTCTCAGCCGGCACGGCAAACCTCGACGTGGGCCAACGCATCATCATCGACCACGCCAACCTCACCGGCTGAGCGTCCCGGTTGCACGGACATAGCGGTGGAACGTGAAGTCGCCGTCGATGAGCACTCGCTCGAGTGTCATCGGTCGCGGCGTCGCTGGCGTATTGCCATGTACGATCCGCGGGCTGTTTCCTCCCACCAACATCGGCGACATGCTCAGGCACAACTCGTCGACGAGGTCTTGGGCCACAAGGGCCCCGTTGAGCGTGGGGCCGCCCTCGGCCAGGACCACACCGGCACCGCGGGAGGCGAGTTCTCCGAGCGCCGCCGCAAGATCCACCGACTGCTCGCCTGCGACCAGAACCTCGGCCTTGTCGGCGAGGGCGGCACGTCTCTCTTGCGGCGAGGCTTCGTGCGTGATCACGATCGCACGGGCATCGGGGTTTCCGAACACCTGATGGTCGGGATCGATACCGAGGCTGCCGCTCACGATCGCCAGCTGCGGATGGGGGTCCTGCCCCCGAGCCGCCCGAGCCTCCTGCACCTGCTCGCTCGCCTGCGGAGGTCGATAGTTCTCGGCCTTCACCGTTCCCGATGCCACCAGAATCACATCGGCCACCCCCCGAATCGCCGAGAACACCGCCTTGTCCCCGGGCCCGCCGAGACCTCCGGAAACACCGTCGATGCTCACGCCGCCATCCAGGGTGGCGATCATGTTCATCATCAGCCAGGGCCGGTTGTTGGGAGCCGGTCGATCGTCGGCCGAGTACACCTCGAGCGGATTCACGTCGTCCACAGGTTGGGGGAAGAGCTGCTGCATGGTCTGCCAACCTAATCACAACGATCGCGCGGCCGCAGTCCGCGGCTCCAGCGCGGAGTTGTGGAAAACCAACCAGGAAATCCCCGCGAAATGCACAGGTCGTGCACTTTTCGTGCACAGGGCCAAGTCCGTATCTTTGCTGACGCAGCAGGTGGTTTCCGCTCCTTGGCATGCTGGTGGGTGGACCGACCCGGCTCGGGTCGGGGCTCTCCTTGAGGGCTCGGGGCTATTGCACTGGGTCTTGACCCCGGGAGCGGGCCACCTGCTGTCTGCGTTCGCACGTGGGAAGTTCCCGGCGTCGGAAACGTTGTACAAGGGGATGCCTGTTGGCGATTCCCCACACCACTCGCCACACTGGATTCAGGGCCGATCACCGATCTACCCGGAGAGCTGACCATGTCCGTAGCACCCCATCCGATCAATTCAGACAACGCGCTCGGATTCCGTCGTTCGAACACGGTCGCGGGAGCTGACGTGTACGAACAGATCGAGTGGGAACGTCGCGATGCCCGAATCCACGACTGGCGTGACGGCACGATCGCGTTCGAGCAGGAAGGCATCGAGGTGCCGGCGTCATGGTCGATCAACGCGTCGAATATTCTCGCCCAGAAATACTTCCGCGGCACGCTCGGTACACCCCAGCGCGAGTGGTCGCTCAAGCAGGTCGTCGACCGGGTGGTCGACACCATCACCACCTGGGGAATCGAGGGTGGCTACTTCGTCGACGGCGACGAGGCGCAGGTTTTTTCCGATGAACTCAAGCTGCTGATCGTCACCCAGAAGGCCGCATTCAACAGCCCGGTGTGGTTCAACATCGGTGTGCCCGGTGTTCCCCAGCAGGCATCAGCCTGTTTCATCCTCTCCGTCGACGACACGATGGAGT
>JBPCTR010000226.1:0-34712 GCA_051011575.1 Acidimicrobiales bacterium
GCCGCCTTCGGTCGACTCGCTGGCCCGATCGATCGCCGACACGGAATTGCCCCACCCACTGCTGGTCGAGGCGGCCCGAGAGGCGATCGCGGCCGGCGCTCCCCACTCGGCGCGGAGACGGGCGCAGAACCGGCAGCAAGCGATGCTCCAGCGAGTCATCAACGGCACGGGCACCCTGTTGCACACCAACCTGGGCCGTGCGCCGATCGGTGTCGACGAGCCGGCCGGATACCGGAACCTCGAACTCGATCTCGCGACCGGCGAGCGGGGATCGCGCCAATCGCAGGCACCGGCCCTCTTCGCCCAGCTGTGCGGTGCCGAGGCCGCCATTGTGGTGAACAACTGTGCGTCGGCTGTGATGCTCGTGCTGGGGGCGCTCGCCCGCGACCGCGGCGTTGCTGTGTCCCGCGGCGAACTCGTAGAGATCGGTGGGGGCTTTCGGGTTCCTGACGTGATGGAACAATCCGGCGCATCACTCGTCGAGGTGGGCACCACCAATCGCACACGCCGGGCCGACTACGCCCGGCGCATCGCCGATCCGGCCACCGACGTGGCGATGGTGATGCAGATCCATCAGTCCAATTACAGGATCATGGGGTTCACTGAACAGGCCTCCACCCGGGCGCTCTCCGATCTCGGCGTGCCGTTGGTTGCAGACATCGGGTCCGGCCTGCTCGATGCGGGGTGCCCGTGGCTGCCGGAAGGACCGCCGAACTGGCTCGCCGACGAACCAGCCGCCAGGCAGACCCTTGCCGACGGCGCTGGCCTCGTGACCTTCTCGGGCGACAAGTTGCTCGGCGGACCGCAAGCCGGAATCATCGCGGGTCACGCGGACCTCGTGAAGGCGTGCGCGCGCCACCCCCTCGCCCGGGCGCTGCGGCCCGGAGGTCTGGTGCTCGGCGCATTGCAGGATCTCGCGCTCGCCTATCTCCGACGCGACGCCGATGCCATCCCGTTCTGGCGAATGGCTCGCCTCACGACCGAATCTCTGCATGCTCGCGCGGAGGCGATGGGCGTCGACGGCGCAAAGATCATCGACACCCAGGCAGTACCGGGCGGTGGGACGCTGCCCACGGTCGAGATTCCCTCGGTCGGTCTCGCCGTGGCAGGCGATCACCGCGCAGCGCTCCGCAACCGACCCGTGCCGATCATCGGTCGGGTCGTCGACGACACAACGATCCTCGACCTCCGAACCGTCGACCCCGCCGACGACGAAACCATCGCCTCGGCGCTGGGGGCCATCGCCGGATGAGCCACGTCGTCTCGACCGCGGGCCACGTCGATCACGGAAAGTCGACTCTCGTCCGGGTACTCACCGGCACCGACCCCGATCGTTTCGCCGAGGAGAAAGAACGGGGCCTGACGATCGATCTGGGCTTCGCCTCGACGACCCTGCCCTCGGGACGGGTCCTGTCGTTGGTCGACGTGCCCGGACACATCCGCTTTCTCAAGAACATGCTCGCTGGGGTCGGGGCGGTCGACGCCTGTCTCTTCGTCGTCGACGCCAACGAGGGATGGAAGCCCCAGACCGAGGAGCACCTCCGGATTCTCGGACTGCTCGGTGTGCGGCATGGGGTGGTGGCGCTCACGAAGGTGGGCCTCGCCGACGATGACCTGATCGAGCTCGCCCGGATGGACATCGAGGAGCGCACGGAGGGCACCTTCCTCGAGGAAGCGCCTGTGATCGGTGTCGACTCGATCGACGGCATCGGCCTCGACGATCTGCGCGAGGCCCTCGACGAGATGCTCGCAGCGACCCCCGAAGCGATCGACCGGGGCGCACCCCGCTTGTGGATCGACCGAGCGTTCTCTGCGAAGGGTTCCGGAACCGTCGTCACCGGAACTCTGGGTGGAGGGCGCGTGCGTGTCGACGACGAACTCGTCGTGCTGCCAGCTGGTCGCAGCGTTCGCGTTCGGGCGCTCCAGAGCCTGCACAACGAGCGTACGAAGGTTGGACCCGGCAACCGCACAGCAATCAACCTCAGCGGTGTTGCCCACGACGAGGTCGGACGCGGCGACGTACTGGTACGGGCCGAACAGTGGCATCAAACCGCGGTATTCGACGGCTCGCTGTCGGTGCTCGCGAGCCTCGATCACGATGTGTCCCGCCGAGGTGCACATCTGCTCTACATGGGCGCGGGCGAACACCCGGTGCGCATGCGAATCCTCGGCCCGGACGCCATCGCCCCCGGCACGACCGGCAATGTGCGCATTCATCTACCCGTTCCGCTTCCACTACTTCCCGGCGATCGGTTCGTCCTGCGCGAGGCGGGCCGGGCTGAGACGATCGGCGGTGGCGAGATCCTCGACATTGATCCGCAGGTCAAAGCCGCCGAGGCCGTGCCGGATCGATCCGTCGATCGAGTGGTGGCAGAACGGGGCTGGGTCGACGTCGACCATCTCGAACTTCTCACCGGCGAGCGCCGCGCCCCCGACGTCGATCAGTGGGTCGTATCCCCCGATGCACTGGAGCAAGCGAAGCAGATCGTGCGCGGCAAGGTCGACCACGCAGGTGCGCTCGGGCTCGACACGGCAACCCTCGACGATCGGGAGCGGGCAACGCTTACGCTCCTCGATGACGTGAACGTGAGCGGCGGCCGGGCCCGCCCGGCCGAAGCGGTCGACACCCTCGCCGAGCATCCGTTCGTTGCCGACCTCCGTGCCGGTGGCTTCTCACCACCGGATCCCGACAACATCGAACGCGGTGAACTGCGCGAGCTGGTCCGGCGCGGCGAGGTGATGGAGGAGGCGGGTGTCTTCTTCGCTCCTGAAGTGATCGAGAACGCGGCGAAACTGATCGCGAAGTTGCTCGCCGAGACGCCGACGGGCGTCACGGTGTCCGAGGTGCGCCAGGCGATGGGCAACACGCGCAAACACGCGATGCCTCTGTTGGCGCGTCTTGACGCCACCGGTGTCACTCGACGGCGCGACGACGTACGAATCGGCGGCCCCCGCCTTCCGTCGATCTAGACGGCGGCGCCCCACGAGCCGTGGCCGGCACCGATCATCGAGTTGTGCTCGCTCAGCTCGCTAGAAGCGTGCGGCGTTCTTGTTCGCTCAGTCCGCCCCACACACCGTGTGGTTCTCGGATCGAGAGTGCGTACTCGCGACAGTCGGCGAGTACCGGACAACCCTGGCAGATCTCCTTGGCCCGAGCCTCGCGAGAGAGCTTCTCGCGCTTGCGCTCGGTGACCGGGGGTGGGAAGAACACCGACCCCAGTGGACCTCGGCAGGCCGCTCGCTCCTGCCAGAGAAGTGGATTTTCTTGCGTTGCCGCCAAATGTGCCTCCTTGGAGGCGAACCTAGGCGCGCGGTAGCACGGTGCACAAGGGGCAATTTCAGGTCCTCTCGCACGACGCGCGCCCGACGAGCAGGCTGTTGTGCTCAGGCGTCTGCCGAGCGCCGCTTCTCGCGGTAGTCGATTGCGCCGCCCTCGATCGGCTCGACTTCGAGGAGCAGTCCGTCAACCTCGACGACACGGGCACCATGGCCCGCAAGAATCGGTGTCGCTCGGTTGGTTCTGGCCCTCCACGGGGCTCCCCGAAGCGTGACCACACCTTCGGGATCGATGTCGTCGAGCGCATTCCCGATTTCGCCGATCATCCACGCTCGCCCGATCGTCGGTGTCGAGAATCGGGTACGAACCATGGCCGGCATACCACCCAGCATGGCGAGAAGAACACCGACGATGCCTACGAGCAGCGGCAGCCAGCCGACTCCGTGTTCGGGAAACAGGAAAATCGACCCGACGATCAAGGACAGTGATCCGACGGCACTCCAGAACTGTTGAATTCCTGACTGGACGTCGATGGCGAATCCGATGAACGCGAGGACGAGCAAACCGACAGCGACGGGGCGCGCGTCGAGTACAGCCAGCCCGTAAGAGGCGCCGAGGAAGGAGCCGGCGCCGATGACTCCGGCCACCCCGACGCCCGCGGTGTACAGCTCGAACACGAGCAGACCCAGTCCGATCACGAAGAGCAGGTACGCGACCGCGGGCGAGGCGAAGGTGTGGAACTGCTGATCGATGAGAGGCAGGGTGAGAAAGCGGGTCGCGGTGAGGGGACCACGTATTGGCTCGTCTCCGACGATCGGCCCATTGGGAACCTGTTCGCCCGGGTTGTACACCTGGAAGTCGAACTCGGGCAGCTCGAGAAGATGGTTGAGCAGCGCCGGAGCGTCCTGTACCTGTACGCCCGGCACGTCGACTGCGAGAGCGAGGAGTTCGTCGTAGTCGACGACCGAGCCGCTGAAGCCGCCGTCGAGCATGCGGGCGAGCGGTGTGTTCGCGGCTGCTCCGACAGAAATTCGGGGGCCAAAGTCGCCGATCCTGGATCCAGGAGACACGCCGATCCTGGTCGTGGCCACGGCGAGCTGCCCGGCGCCACCGAGCGCCCGTCCCTTCCCAGCCGGGCCGAGCCAAACCGAGACCGGGACGTCAAATCCCGCCACGGTGTCGGCGAGTTCGGCGAGGCGCTCATCGGAGATGGCCACACCTTCACTCTCCATTTGCAGCACCACAGCTCGGGCGCCATTGCGCCGGGAGTTGTCGAGGCTGTCCTCGATGAAGTCGGCGAGCACGGGGTCGATCAGGCCATTGACCTCGATCACATCGACGAACCCGGCGTCGCCCACCTCATTAAGCGTTGGGTCCGTATCATCGTCCTGTGCAGCGACAGGTCCCGATGCCATCACCACGGTCGCGCCGAGCACGATGACGGCCGCCAGGGCGCGCATGAGCCGAGCAGGTCGGCTCGATGTTCGCTGAGGGGTTCGAGTACCCATTTCCGCTCCTCATCATTGCGGGGAAGGGTGGCGTCGGTAAGACGGTACTGACAACCAGGCTCGGTTCCCTCGCCGCGGAGTTCGGTCGTTCGACACTCGTCGTCGAACTGGGCGGTCAGTCACAGATCCCGCGGCGGCTGGGCGTCGACGAACCCGTCGTCGACAACGACGGCGTGGCCCGGTTGGATGCGAATCTCGGGTGGGCGTCGTTGTCTCCGGAGCGACTGTTGGCAGGGTGGTTGAGTGGTCGGAACATGGGCCTCATCGCTGATCGACTCGAATCATCGGGAGCGCTCGGCGTGGTGTCGTCGTCGATTCCCGGAATCAAGGACGTGTTGGTCCTGGGCCAGATCAGGTCATGGCTCGACAGCGGTCGCTTCGAGCGAGTTTTCGTCGATGCCCCGGCATCGGGGCGCGTGCGGGAGATGATGCGCGCGCCACGACTGCTGGCAGAAGCGACCGAGGAGGGCCCCGTCGCCGATCAGGCCCAGCGAGCCCACGAGTTGGTCGTCGACCACGAGCGTTGCGCGCTCCTGTTGGTCACCACCCCCGAGGAAACCCCGATCAACGAGACGATCGAAACCGCGTTCGAAGCCGAGGACGATCCGGGAATCCATCTCGCCGGCGTGGTCGTGAACCGCGTCTTTCCGATCGAGGAACCGCCGAACATCCTCGAGAAGCATCCGACCGGAGAGTTGATCCTCGACCGGTACAGCCGCGAGCGGGAACAAATAGAGCGACTGCGCCGCGAACTCCCGGTGCCACTCGAACTCGTTCCTGAGACAGGGGATGAGGTTGTGGACTCGGAGCCCGCGCCTTCGGACAGGGGTGCAGTGGGCGACGCCAGCCTCCTCGATCGTCGCGTGCTCGTCACGGTGGGCACCGGTGGCGTCGGAAAAACATCGATCGCGGCGGCAGCGGCAGCACGGGCAGCGATCGCCGGTCGGTCGGTCGCCCTCGTGACCATTGACCCGGCGCGACGACTCGCCGACGCGCTCGGCGTCGATCTCGACGACGAACTGCACGACGTCGACGTTCCCGGCTCCACTGGGCGACTGCGCGCCACGATGCTCAATTCGAGGGAGACGTTTGGGCGTGTGATCCGAGCGAACGCTCCCGATGTCGAGCGAGCCGAAACGATTCTTGCGTCGCCGCTGTCGTCCGGGCTCGCGGACGCGCTGGCCGGGATGACCGAGTACATGGCGGTCGAGAGGCTCTACGAACTCGTCGGCGACGAATCGATCGATCTCATCGTCGTCGACACGCCACCTTCGGGCGATGCGATCGCGTTTCTCGACGCCCCGAACCTGCTCACCCGACTCCTCGACAACCGGATCTACAAACTGCTCGTTCACAGCGGAGCCCGCTGGTCGGTCATTCGACGTGCCCTCGGCGGCCTCGTGGGGCAGCTGGTTGCGATCGCCGGTGGAGCGGTGATCGCCGACGCCGTGCACTTCTTCCGTCAGTTCGACGGGATGGAAGAGGGCTTTCGTGAGCGCTCGAGGGCGATGTACGAGTTGCTCCGGTCGGACGACACCGCGTTCGTCGTCGTCGCCTCGCCGACAGGTCAGTCGCTCGACGCCGCTCGAGACTTTACGGCCCAGCTCGGATCGGTGGCCGTTGCACCCACGGCCACGGTCGTGAACCGGTGCATCGCCGAGGTCGGCGAGTGGATCGGTCCGACCACGGGGAGCGCCGCCGAAACACGGCATGCGAACGAACTTCTCGAACACCTCCGGCATCGACGAGCAGCCGAGCAACGGCGCCTGGAGCTGTTCGTCGAGGAGACCGACATCCCGGTGTGCACAGTGGTCGAACTGGCAGAGCCTGTCACCAATATGCGCGCCGTCGGGCAACTGGCAGAAGCACTCTCGCCGCTGGTCGATTAGGAGCGCCGCGCGGACGCGGGCTCCGCAGAGGGTTCAGGCCTCGTCGAGGGCGGTGAGCGCTTCTTCCTTCGACTCGCACACCGGAACGATCCGGTCGAAGCCGGTCGTGTGCAGGAGGCGATTGAGACTGGCGGTGGTGCTCACAACGGCGACGTCGCCTTCGGCTTCACGAACGCGCCGGATTCCACCGATGAGCGCACCGAGTCCGGCCGAGTCCATGAACGGAACCTCGGACAGGTCGATCACCAGGCGCTGCACGTCGGTCAGGCCGGTCAGCGCTTCGCGGAAGTCGCCCACCGTGTAGGCGTCGACCTCACCCGACAGTCGAAGGATGTGGTATCCGTCGCCGGGTTCAACGTTGATTTCGAGCACTGTGCACCTCGCTGTTCGGACCGTGAATCACGGCCGAATCGGACATTGCCGGGCAATGGTCGTAACAGGCTAGCGGGACAGCCCCTGGGGAGCACCAGCCCGGAACCAGCTCAACCAGTGAAGGTATGACCGTGGTTGCTACCCTTTCGCCTGATGTCAAACGTCCTTCTTGCCACCGATGCCGACCAGCTCTTCGACGAGGTGGTGGCCGCGCTCGGCGCCTCCCACGACATTCATCGGGTGCGCGAAGGTTCGCTCGTTTCCGAGGTCATGGAGGGCGTCGACCCCGAGCTCGTGATCCTCGATTTGCAGATCGGCAACATGGGCGGGGTCGCAACATCGATCCTGATCAAACAGGAGGCCCGGGCGGGTCGACTACCGCATGCTCCGGTTCTCCTCCTGCTCGACCGGGCCGCCGATGAGTTCCTGGCGACCGAGTCGGATGCCGACGGCTGGATCACGAAACCGCTCGACGCGCTGCGCCTCCGCCGGGCGGCGAACGAGCTCCTCGACGCCTGAACCTCGCTTACCGCATCATGAGGCGGAGCCCTATACTCGGTGAGCCAGCCACGGGCAGTGGCGCAGGTTGGTAGCGCGCCTCGTTCGGGACGAGGAGGTCGTGGGTTCAAATCCCGCCTGCCCGACCATCGATATGAGCCCGGTACTTTCGCCCGCCGAATAGTGCCGGGCTCGTTTCGTTTCACCCGCCGCCGGCGAGACCGTTGAGCTCGGCCGCGACCGCGACGACATCGCCGCGCGTGGCGTAGTCGACGGCGAGGAGATTCGGGTGGAGACCCCGCGTTCGCTCACATGTTTCGGCTCGTGGCAACAGAACACTTCGGTCGTTCACGGTCTGGTTGGCCGGCAGGGCGAGCGTGATGAAGTGGTTGATGACGAACAGCGGGCTGTCGCTATCGCCTCGATTCGCATCACAGCTGAACTCGGCCTCTGAGCCGAAGCTGAACGGCGTCTCCTGACTGAACGAGAACGCCGGATGAAGCCAATCCACTCCGTCGCCGTTCTCCTCGACCATCACGAACAAACGGCGGTCGGCATCGATCATCTCGCCCAACGTCGGCATCGGGTCAGCACGTCGCTGCGTCCAGACGAGATCGTCGAGGCCAGCGTCGTCGAACGCGGCGGCGGTGTCCTGTGGCTCGGTGGCGTCCTGGACAATGACGATGAGTACCTCTCGGGGGTTGCGGCGAAGCCATTCTTCGATCTGATCGAGTTCGTCGACTGCATCGAGTGCACCGATCTCACAGAACGAATGGCAGAGGTACACGAGCTCCTCGCCGAGCCCTTCGTTCGCGCGCTCTCGCACCGCCTCGGCCGCCGCCACGCTGGCGGCGTCGACCGTGTTCGAGGCGAGCTGCGCGCGGCTGATGACGTTCCCGTTGCCGTCGGACCGGCCGTAGTGCGTGTCGAGCATGAGTCCACGAATTCCGGCGTCGAGCTGCTCCACGATCGTCGACAGGTGGTTCGGGAGAAGGAACGAGTTCTCGGTCGACGACATCGAATTGTGCGAGGCGGCGAACGTGACTTGATCGAGTCGGCGTTCACATAGTTGGACATGGCCATTGCACCCTGTTGCAGGCGCCCGTCCAGCGGCCGGCTCATCGGCCGCGAGGAGCCCAACTGCGAGCGCGCCGACACCGAAGATGAGGGCGATTGGGAGCGCGGCCCGGCCGGCGAAGCCGCGCAGTGTCTGCGTGTCTTTCTGGGTCGGGGCGGACCCGGCGAGCCGGCGGTCGAGACCAGCGAGGCCGACGAGGCGCCGGGCGACGATGACTGCCAGGACGAATCCGGCGACACGGATGACAGCGGCAGCCAGCGTGAGCGGTGAGGCGATCGCCCACACCGCAACGAACCCACCTCCTGCCAGGCGTGTTGTCTGCCCGACCATGGTCGCCGGCTCGGAAGTCACGCGATCGAGAAGATCTCGCGTCGCGGACGATGCCCGACCAACGTTGAGGAGCGACCACGCGAGCCCCGCCGCGAACGCTCCGACCCCGGCGATCACCCAGGCCCACGTCCGGAGATCGCCGAGGACCACATTCCAGGCCCCGGCAAGCGCATCGGCCTCCAGATCGGTGCGCCCGAACGACCGCACAATCGACTCCCCCACGCCGAGGCTCACGATCAGGAACAGCCCGGCGAGGCCGAGATCCAGACCGATCGTGCCGAGGCTCCGCCATCGATTCGGTTCGATCCACACGATCGCCAGCAGTGACGCGACCGTGAGCACGACCAGAACGATGGTGAGGTTTCGAGCTTGTTGTGCGAGCTGTGTCGTCTCGGTGAACGCGTTTCCGGAGCTCATCTCGATCGCCAGAGTCTCGATGTCTTCGGGAATGGCCGATGCAAGGTCGGGATCGAGGCCCGACAGCGCCAGGTCGATGGAGACGACCAGGTCCGAGAGTTCGAGAACGAGGCCGTTCTCGCCACCGGCGAATACGGCCACATGGGCCTCCGACGCGGCACCTTCGACGATGGCCGCCGCGGCCGAGGACTCGAGCACACCCCCGATCACCTCCTCGAGGAGCGACCCGCCTACCGCCAGGTTGGGCTCGATCTCGATCAGCTCATCGGCGATGGCGTCGGAGAGGTACCGGTTCACGGCGGGCTCCGAGAGCGTTGAAGAAACAGTTGACGCGAAGTCGTCCGGATCGAAGACGCGATCCTGCCCGAACACCATGACGGTGGAGAGGACCAGGAGCACGGCCGCAAGAACTCGAAGAATCCGAACAACCGTCTCCGTGCCCATCGCTCTCAGATTCTTCTCACGCGAGTGGCATCGAGGTCAGCCGGTGATGAGGCGCCGAGGACGATGAGGGCGGTGCGGAGGTCGGCCTCGAGGAGCGAGAGGTACGTCGAGACGCCCGTGGAACCGCCGGCCGCCAGCGCAAACGCAATACCACGGCCCAGCGCGACCACGTCGGCACCCAAACAGAGCGCTTTCGCGACGTCTTCGGCGGTACGGAATCCTCCATCGACTACGACCGGAATCGTTCCGTCCACCGCTGCCACGACCTCGGGCAGCGCATCGACGGTTGCGATTTGGCCTGCCAGCGCCCTCCCGCCGTGGTTCGAGACGTACACCGCCGAGGCCCCCGCCTCGATGGCACGGGTGGCGTCCACGCCGGCGAGGATGCCCTTGACAACGATCGGGATTGGCGAGAGCTCACACAGCCAGCTGATGTCGGCAAACGTGAGCGTCCGTTGGAACGCGAGCCGCTCATCGCGGGTCGCAGGTGCCGTCGCCAGGTTGGGGAGTGCCATCAGGCTGTGATGGTCGAAGCCGCTACGAACGTCGGCCCAGCGAGTTCCGTAGTCGGGCACGTCCACGGTCACCACGATCGCGCGGTAGCCGGCTGTGGCCGCACGCGTCGCCATCTCTGAGACCCAGTCTCGACCTCCCCACCAGTACAGCTGGAACATCGCCGGCACGTCCGGGTCGACAACGTCCTCGAGAATCGGTGAAGAGGTGAGCGCCACCGTTGTCGCAACGCCGCACTCGGCGGCTGCCAGAGCCACCGCCCGAGCGCCGCCCGGATCGATCAGTTCGAGGGGACCCATCGGCGCGGTGATGACGGGGAAGTTGAGCTCGAAACCAAGAAGGTTGGTGCCCAGCTCCGGCGTTCCCACACCGCGAGCAACCGCGGGTATGAGTTTGTAGCGATCGAGAGCGGCACGGTTCTCCACGGTCGTGCTGCCGTCGCCAGCACCCGCCGCCACGTGAGCCGCCAGGTCGCTGTCCAGCGCGCGGAACCCAAATTCCATGAGGTCGCCGACTGTTCGAGGTATCGACGATTCGCGGGAGCCCTCCATCAGCCGCCGTAGTGCGCCAACCGTCGCTCGCCCGCCCGCATCTCGGTGAGGGCCTGCTGTGCATCCTCGATCGCGGCCTCAAGAGCTGCGGCGGCGGCGTCGGCATTGGTACCAAAGGAAATCTGATCGATTACCGCATCGAGCCGACCACGGCTGCGCCACGCCGCGAATCGCGCCCACTCGGCCCAGAGGAGTTCGGGGTCATCGACCGTGATCAGGTCGGCGGACCGGCTCTGCTCGTCGAGTGTGGTGTCCATCGCAACGTAGCCATTGACCATTGAGATGCGCTCGGTGAGTTCGCTGAGCGGTCCCGCGCGGTGCACCACCATGTCTCCGTGCAAGGCGATCGCGTGGCCGGGCCCGGCGAAGTCGGGAGCGACGGTTCGTTCGGGGGGTGGTGTTCTGCCCTCGGCCGCGAGCTCGGCGGCTTCGTGCTTTGTGCCAACGAAGTACTCGAACCGGCCGCCAGCCACATTGGCCGGGTCGGTCACGGTCATCACGAAGTCGAGCGGCAGCGTGTCGTGGTGCCACTTGTCGATCGTCGCGTCGATGCTGCTCGGTTCGAAGTTGAGATGCCCGAGGTGGACGGGCATTGGATGCGGAGCGATCTCGATCCCGTAGATGGCGCCGAGGTGTGCGGTGAGGTCTTCGCTAACGCAGAGGTCGCGAAGCCATCTCGACCGGTAGCAGCCACCTCGGGTCATGTTCTCGATCCGGTCGCCGGCATTTCGACGGAAATCCTTCAACCGCCGAGCGATCTCGATCATGATCTCGGCGCCCTCCGCGCTGAGCAGTCGGAACGGCGACGACGCCGCAACCGGCGTCGCCTTCTTGGCGATCTCACCGTCGGCGTAGCCGAGATCGGCGAGGAGGAGAATTTCGGTCGGCGCCTCGAGTTGCAGATGAATCGCCGGATCGAAGGTGGGCTCGTCGTCGAGCCATTCGTAGCCGGCCGGCTGCACGGAGGGGAAAGGAATCGCGATGCCCATTTGCGAAGTTTGGGGCCGTCGCGAGCGTGCGTCCAGCCCGCCGACGGTGTCGCGCCGACTAGACATTTGGTTGTGGAGTCCATCGAGGTGGTCGATCGTTACTACGAACGCTTGGCGAACCGCGATCGGTCGGGACTGCTCGAACTGCTCTCCCCCGACATCACGATCGAGTACCACGCTCAGACCGAACACTTTCCGTGGGCCGGAACGTTCCACGGGATCGAGGGGTTCGACCGCTTCTTCACGGTCATCGCCGAACATCTCGATGTGATCGATGTGGTCCGAGACCTCGCCGTGAGCAGCGAGGACACCGTCGTCGTGCCATGCCGAGGCCACTGGCGGGTCCGCGCGACCGCAACCGACGTACGTGGTGGAATGCTCAATCTGTTCACGGTGGTCGATGGCCGGATCACTCGGTATGAGGTCTATGCCGACACGGCCGCCTTTCTCGACGCCATGTCCACTTGACAGTTTCAATCGAGCTGCGATCGCCGTCGCTCGATCCACCCGCGCTCGGCGTCGTTCTCACACACGCGCAATGCCCGATCGAAGGCGACGACGGCCGCCTCACGATGCCCGACCCGCGCGAGTAGCTCCGCCCGAGCAATGTGAAAGTAGTGATACCCCTCGAGCGTGGCGTCGTGCGAGAGTTCCGAAAGCAGGGCCAGACCTGCCTCAGCGCCGTCGCGTTCAGCAACAGCGACGGCGCGATTGAGCGAAACGACCGGACCCGCACCCTGGGCAAGCATCAAATCGTAGACATCGACGATGGCGGCCCAATCGGTGTCCTCGAAGGTCGGTGCAGTCGAGTGCAGTGCGGCGATCGCCGCCTGTAGACGGTACGGCCCTGGTGCACCTGCTGCATTCGCTGCGGCGAGGTGCCCCATTCCACGATGGGTCTTGTCGGCGTCCCACACCGATCGGTCCTGATCGGCGAGAAGAACCGGATTCCCCGCGGCATCGACCCGACCGGCGCGCCGGGAATCGACGAGAAGACACAACGCCGCGAGGCTCCGCACCTCGGCCTCGGCCGGCATGAGCTCGACCAGTGTCTCGGCCAACCACACCGCCTCGTCGCAGAGGTCGCCGCGGAGGAGAGCCGTGCCGCTGGTGCTTGCATGACCCTCGGTGAAGATGGCGTAGATCACCCCGCACACGGCGCTCAGCCGTTCGGTCCGGCGCGCCGCGTCGGGCACGGTGAAGGGAATCGCGGCCGCCTGGATCTTCTTTTTCGCCCGCACCAGTCGCTTTGCCATCGTGGGTTCGGGCACGAGGAATGCGTGGGCGATCTGGGTCGTGCTCAATCCGCCAACCGATCGAAGTGTCAGCGCCACCTGCGCGTCCGGAGCGAGTGCGGGATGGCAACACCCGAAGATCAGCGCCAGCTGATCGTCGGCGATCTCGGCCGCATCCGGTTGTCGTTCCGCGTCCTCGGCAAGGGCGGGGAGGCGCTCGTCGAACCTCGTGGCCCTGCGCATCGAGTCGATTGCCTTGCGACGCGCGGTCGTCAGGAGCCAGGCCCCGGGCCTATCGGGGATTCCCGACCGTCGCCAGTGCACAGATGCCTCGGCGAACGCTTCCTGGGTCACGTCTTCAGCCAACTGAAGGTCGCGCAACTCCCGATTGAGTGTGGCGATCAGCCGCGGCCATTCCGTCCGAAAGGCTGCGTCGATGGCCGAAACGACCGTCGGTCTGCTCATGCTTCTGCGAATCGAGACGTCGCTCGCCGGTTCAGTCGGTTGGGTATTCCATCACCGGCCGGATCTCAACCGTGCCGTAGCCGACGCTGGGGATCTTCTCCGCCCAGGCGATCGCGGCGTCCATGTCGGGAAGATCGAGCAGGTAGAAACCGCCGAGAAGCTCCTTGGTCTCAGCGAACGGACCGTCGGCGGTGATCGTGTTGCCATCCTGGACCTTCACCGACGTCGCCGTTTCGGTCCCCTGTAGGCCCTCACCGCCGAGAAGTACGCCGGCATCGCCCGCTTCCTGGCTGTATCCGAACCACTTCTGCATTTCGGCCATCTGTTCCGGGCTGCCGTCTGCGGGGCCACCGTTGGGATCGGTGTAGATGAGGAGCGCGTATTTCATGGTTGACGTCCTTTCGAGACATGGACCGGACGACCCGGTCTAGCAAGTCGACGATCGAGGATGCGCCGAATGGACACGTTCGAGAAGAATTTCTCCGCCCGCTATGTATCGGCGTCGTCCTCGGTCAGGCCCGCTCGATCCTCGGCACCCGACGCCCGCTGTTCGACGATCTCTAGCCCAACGAGCTCCTCGTCGTCGTCGAGTCGAAACCGTCCCACGGCTTTGAGCAAACCGAACACCCCAGCACCCGCCACGATTGCCCACGAAGCGAGGATGAGGACACCGGTGAGCTGCGCCACGAGTTGATCGGGGTTGGCGCTGTCGAGCAGTCCGGTATCGGTCGCGAACAGGCCTACGGCGAGCGTCCCCCAGACGCCACCGCCAGCGAACACGATCACCGAGCCGAAGGGATCGTCGAGCTTTGCCCGTTCGATCGCCGCCGTCCCGAGCGGCACGAGCGCCCCACCGAAGAAACCCACTACCGCGGCCCAGGTCGGTGACAGCACGAGCATCCCGGCAGATGCGGCGACCAGGCCCGCGAGCAGCCCTCGAACAGCGCCGGCCGCGCCTGCCTGTCCGGTTCGGACCCACGAGGCATACGCCGAACCGAGCCCACCACCCGCACCGGCCAGAAGCAGTCGGACTCCGGCGCTCGGAACGTCATCTGACCATTCGCCCAGATACCCCCCGGCCAAGCCGATCCAACCCGCCAGAACGAGCAGCCCGCCCGCAACGGCACCCGGCATCGATCGCCCGGGAATCACCCGCGGCTGACCTGTCGCACCGAATCGGCCGAGGCGCGGACCGATCAGCATCGCTCCGACCACCGCCATCCATCCCGTCACCGAGTACAGGACGGCGGAGCCGCCGGCATCGACGAACACCGTGTCCCCGATGCCGATGTCGGCGAGGAGGCCCTCGGGTCGGGCGGCACGTACAGCCATCGGCATAACGACGGCTCCTATGGCGAAGCCGGCGGCGGCATGGGTCAACAGCCGGGCTCGCTCGGCGATGGCTGTCAACGTCGCCGTCGACAGGGTGACGGCCGCCGCCATGTGCCAGAGCACGCGGGCACCGTGGGTGGGCCCATCGTCGCCGGGGCCGACTCGAGCACTGAGATCGAGATCACCGAGCCCGAACCATTCGCTTCCGAACCAGGAGTTTCCCTCACCGAAGGCGACCCCGTAACCGAGCGCAGCCACCCCGATCAACGCCGTTCCGGCGTGAACCACGTGGTGAGCGACGAGGGTGGAGACGGTTCGTCGGCGAGTGAAGCCCTGCGATACGACGAACACGCCCACGTTCACGAACAGCACGAAGACCGCTGCGACGGTCAACCACAGTGCGTCTGCGTGTTCTGTCATTCCCCCACTCTCGTCGGCAGAACTCCCAGCTCGTCAATATGTGGACGATTGTGCCGATTGAAAATGGTGTCAAAGGGTCGTCGAATCGGGCCCCCTCAGCCCCGAACATCACCGCGATCGAACCCGCTGCGCCGCGTTGGCATCGGGCTTCGATTGACGTTGGTCGCCATCGTTCCAACGGTCGCGCTCACGATCGTGATCGCGGTGCTCGTCTGGAACGACCTACAGACACTTCGTTCACTGCGAGACTACGAGGCGAGCGCGGTCGCCGTGACCGAGCTGGTGAGCGAACGAACTGCGATCCAGCGCGATCGGACGGCCACCGTCGACCCGGCGGAACACAACGAGCGAATCGCCGAGAGGACGGCCGAGATCGACGACAGGCTGCTCGAGTCACCGGCGGGCACGATCGATATTCGCAGCGACGCACTAGGCGCACTCCTCGTGGGTCAGGAGGCGCTCCGGCTCGAGAATCTCGAGATGCGGGTCGCTCGGCCCGACGCCGTACGAGTGACACGGCTGCACGCCGTTCAAACCGACGCATTCGCGAGGTTCGCCAACGGAGGTAGCGCCGAGGGACGAATGCAGCTCGAAGGGGCCACGCTCGAGCCGATGTGGCGGACGGCGTCGCTCGTCCGGAGCCGATGGCTCGACGATCCAACCGCGTCGGTCGACGATGCCTGGCACGTCTCGGCCGCAGCCAGGACCACCCGAATCGATGCGCTGGCGAGGGACGAGTCCGATCGTCTCGTCGAGAGCACGCGGGCGCTCGCCCAAGCCGAGATAAATCGATTGACGGCGCTGGCTGGAATCGTGGTCGGCGTACTCCTGCTCGGGATCGTGGGCTCGCTGGCGATCCGTCGAAGCATCGTTCAACCCCTCCGTGTGCTCAGCCGGGCAGCGACGCGTCTTTCCAAGGGCGAACTCGCACCGATCGACGACCAGGCAAATGACGAGATCGGACGGGTCGCCCGGGCGTTCTCCTCGTTGGCCGACACGATGCACACGCTCTGGACCGACATCGACGCAATCGAAACGTCGGTTCGACAGACCGAGTTCGATCGCCGAATCGGGAGTGATGATTTCGAGGGCGACTGGCTGCGGCTCGTCGAAACGATGAATGCGACCCTCGACACGGGCGCCGAGCATGCGCGTTCGGTGCAGTCGGAGCTGGCACGCCGAGACGTTCTGACGGAGATCTCGGGTTCGGCCGTCCTTGCGACAGATGCCGCTGAGCTCACCGAGATGGTGCTGGCGACGCTTCCCCGAGTCGAGCCGGGCTCGATCGCACAAATTCATCAGCATCCGATCGGACCACCCTTGTTCGACCTGGGCGTCAAACTTCAACCCGCGATCTCCGCGCTTGATGTGCCGACGGCCGCACAACAGGCGGTTGGCCTCGAGCTCGACGGCCAGCCCGCCGTTGCAAGTCTCGTCGATTTCGGAACGGGAGCACCCGCCGTGCTCGTCCTGATCCTCCGGGAGGACGACCCGGAGTCACTGGAGCCGCTCATTTCCCTCGTCGAGACCGCGGCTCGCGTCCTCGCGCAGGCCCATCGGCGCCAGGCGGCCGAATGGTCGGCCACGCACAACTTCGAGCACGATGCGCTGACCGGGCTACTCAACGCATCCGGGCTGGACCGGTGGGTGGCCGAGCGCGAAGGCGACCGTGCATCGATGGCAATGATCGGTGTCCAACCCCTTCGTCTCGACGTTCTCGACAGCACCTGGGGCCGAGGCGCTCGTGACGCCGTGGTCACGATCTTTTCACGCCGACTGCGTCGGGTCGTGCGCGATCGAGATGTGATCGCCCGCCTCGACGACCCCGAATTTGTGATCGTCACGCCCACGTCCGATAGCGAGTCCCTGGTGGATCGCCTTGTGGCTGCCTTCCGGCACCCGCTGTCGATCGGCGACGAGCTGGTTGCGATCGACCTCACGATCGGCGTCGCCGACTGGGATGACGACCTGGAGCAGGTGGTGACCAACGTATCCACGGCGATTCGACAGAGTGATGGTCGCACGACCGATGTGATCCGATTCGAGCAGGAACACCGCGATGCCGCGATCCATCGCAGCGAATTGGAACGTTGGCTCGAGGGTGCGATCGACAACAACGAGCTAACCGTCCACTTCCAACCGATCGTCGACGCCGTGACGACACTCCCCGTCGGCTACGAGTGCCTCGTGCGCGGCAGTCAGAACGGCACGCCGATTTCTCCCGGTGAGTTCATCCCGATCGCCGAAGAAACCGGACTCATCAGCGCGATCGGATCGTTCACCCTGCGCGAATCCTGCGCGGCACTCCCCTTCCTCCCGGGCGAATCGCCGTACGTATCGGTGAATCTCTCACCGATCGAGTTGGCCTACCCCGACGTGATCGAACGACTGACCTCGGTTCTCGACGAATCGGGCGTCGATCGTTCACGCATCGTCTTCGAGGTCACCGAAGGTGCGACGACGGACAAGGCGGCCGTCGAGAAGCTTCACGAGATCCGTGAGCTCGGCGTGTCGATCGCGATCGATGATTTCGGCACCGGCCAGTCGAATCTGTCCTACCTGACGTCGCTTCCTGCACAGATCCTGAAGCTGGATCGCGCGCTCGTGACTCCAATGGTCGAGGACGAGGCATCGCGATCGGTTGCTCAGGCCGCCGTGGCACTCGCACACGAGATCGGGATGACAGTTGTGGGCGAGGGAGTCGAGACGAACGAGGAGCTGAACGCCCTGCGGCGCGTGCGGTGCGATCGGATCCAGGGCTGGCTCACCGGGCGTCCCGCACCGCTCGCCGATCTGATCGAAGTGGCGGAGTCCAGCAACGACGCCGCCCTCCGAGAGGTGGGGTCGTGATCACTCCGCGCTCCCGCGCACTCGCAATCCTGGTGCTCGCATCGGTTGCGATCACCGCATGCAGCGCGCTCGAACCTCAGACGCTCGCTTTCGCCGAGGACGATCTCGACCCCGCTGTGATCCGCGTCGCGACGGCCGACCCCACGGGTCTGGCCGAGCCTCTCGGCGAGTGGGATCGAAACCATCCGACCGTGTCCCTGGAGTTGCAGGTTCTCGACGAAGACGAGTTGAGAGCTCTGGCACTCTTCGACCCGATGGCGATCGACCCCGACGAGGACGCCAATGCCGAGCATCCCGAGACACCCGATGTCGTCGTGTTCGACGCCTCATGGGCGCCCGTCGTGAGAGCACACGCCCGCATGTTTCTCGACCTGAATCTCTTCGGTGCCGAGGCGTGGCGATCACACAGCATCGAGTGGCGGTGGGACGCCGGGTCGGTCGAGACCGCTCAGGTAGGACTTCCGCTCGACGCTGGAGGGCTGGCACTTGCGTGGCGGGCCGATCTCGTCGGCTCCGACCTCAACGCGTCGCTTTCGGCCCTCGATTCGTGGTGTGCGTTGATCGACGCGGGCGACCGATATGCCGACGACTCCGGTAACGCCTTCCTTCCGGAGGTCTCCTCACTCTTCACGACCGTCGTCGAGCAGAGCAATCTCGGGTTCCGCGACGGCGAGGCTCGCAGCCACGAATCCGATCCATCGGTTCGACATGCGTGGGACCTCGCGATGCGGGCGCTCGGTGAAGACGCTCTGTTCGAGGATCCCTGCCCCGAGCTCGACGATGTCCAACGCATCGCGTCGACCATCGTGCCGGGCAGCACCGAATGGGCCACGGCGATCGTCGATGGACTGGTCGCAGCTCAGCTCGTGTCTTCTCACGACCTGCTCGACCTGGAAGCCGAATCGCCGGTCTCTGCGCGCTGGCGCGCGACGATGGCCCCCGGCGTGATAGCGCCCGAGCGCGGCCGAACCCTCGCGATTCGAGCCGACACCGAGGCGCCCGCGCTCGCATGGGATCTCGTGGCCACACTCGTGGCTCCCTCCACGCAGCGCCGTTTGCACGACATGACCGGTCGGATCCCGGCGGCATCGTCGCTTCTGGAGCCCGGGGCGCTGGCAGATTCGTCGGTTGTCGACGTAGCCGGCACCGAGTTCACAACGGCGTTGGTTGCGAGCGTCAATGGACGATCGACCATCGTCGACGACATCGAATCTGCGCTGATCCTCCGCGAGATGTCAGCTGCCATCGAGCTGGTGGCCGCCGGCTCGCAGACACCGAGGGACGCGTGGGATGAGGCGGTCTGGCGGATCGGACAGAGACTCCCCTGACCTTGCCGACGCAGCCGCGCTGAGTGCAGTGAACCGTGCGGCGGGGAACTACGATTCCGCCCCATGAGTTTCAAGCGCCTGACCCCGCAGCAGGTGATTCTCGGGATCGGCATCGCCTTCGGCATCATCACCGCCGCATCCGGAATCGCTGCCGAGGTGAACAACTTCGCGAGCGAATCGGAAGAGCACAGGACGGTGTTCGGGAACATCCCGGACGTCATCAGGCTGGTCTTTTACACACTGCTGCCAATCCTCATCGTGTACGGCGCCTGGACCTTCTCGCTTCGGGCCAGAAACTGGCGTCGAGGCGGCCCCGACAATCGGGCCACGACGTCGGAAAATGCCGCTACTCGTATGAAGGACTTCCGCGCGGGCGTGTACATGCGCACCCTGCTGCGCGAGCCGGGTGCCGGTCTCATGCACTCGATGATGTACTTCAGCTTCCTAGTGCTCCTGGGCGTGACCACCGTCCTCGAGATCGACCATCAGATGCCCAGCTCACTCAAGTTCCTGCACGGTGGCACGTACAAGGGATATGCAGCCGTCGGCGACTTTGCCGGGCTTGTGTTCACCGCCTCGATCGTATGGGCGATCATTCGTCGCTACGGGCCCCGTGCCGTGCGCCCCTACCGCATCCGGATCAAGAGCCGGCCCGAGCACGCAGTGATCCTGGGAACATTCCTCGCCATCGGTGTGACCGGGTTCGCCAGTGAGATGTTTCGCATCGCGCTGGACGGCATGCCCGAATACGAGAAGTGGTCGTTCATCGGGTACCCACTCGCCACGCTCGTCGAGAACAACGACTCGCTGGCCGGCTGGCATCAGTTCTGGTGGATCTTCCACGTGGTGTCGTTCATCTCGTTCCTGGTTCTCCTACCCATCACGATGTTGCGCCACATCTTCACGTCGCCGCTCAACATGTACCTCCGCGAGCGAGATCGTCCCACTGGCGCGATGAAGCCGATGCCGAACCTGATGGAAACCGAGCTCGAGAGCTTCGGTGTGTCGACGATCGAAGAATTCACGTGGAAGCAGCTCCTCGACACCGACTCGTGCACGATGTGCGGCCGCTGCACATCGGTCTGCCCGGCGCACGCCACGGGCAAGCCGCTCGACCCCCGCGAGATCGTGCTCAAGACGGGCGAGGTCATGGCTCGCACGGGCGACCCCGCCGTGTCACCTCCGATCGGCGTCGACAGTGAGATCTCGGTGCCCAGCAACTGGATGTTCGACCGCGTTTCCTCTGAGGAACTGTGGGCCTGCACATCGTGTCGAGCCTGCGACGAAATTTGCCCGGTGAACATAGAGATCCTGGACAAGATCCTCGACATGCGTCGCTACCTCTCTCTCATGGAGAGCGACTTCCCAACCGAGTTGGGCAACGCCTATCGCGGCATGGAGAACCAGATGAACCCGTGGGCGATGAGCCAGGGTGAACGTGCCGACTGGGTCGTCGACGAATCTGTCGAGGTGCTCGCAGGCGGCGAACCTCTCGAGGCCGAATACCTCTACTGGGTCGGCTGCGCAGGCTCGTTCGATGACAAGAACAAAAAGGTCAGCCAGGCGCTGTCGAAGTTGATGAACCGGGCGGGCGTGAGCTACGCCATCCTCGGTCCGGCCGAGAACTGCACCGGCGACTCCGCTCGCCGCACGGGAAACGAATACATCTTCCAGATGCTGGCGATGCAGAACATCGAGACGCTCAACGAGATGGGCGTGAAAAAGATCATCACCCAGTGCCCGCACTGCTTCAACACGTTGTCGAACGAGTACCCACAGCTCGGTGGCCACTACGAGGTCATCCACCACAGCGAGTTCCTCGAACAGCTGATCGCCGACGGCGAACTCGACATGAGCGACGCCAACCTCGAGGAACGGATCGTCTACCACGACGCCTGTTACCTCGGCCGGCACAACGACATCTACATGGCACCACGCAAGGTCATCGGTGCGCTCGGCGGCGTGCAGGTCCTCGAAGCGGAACGCAACGGCACCAAGAGCATGTGCTGCGGTGCCGGCGGCGGTCGCTTCTGGATGGAGGAGACCGTCGGGAAGGACGTGAACGTCGAGCGTTCCCAGCAGTTGCTGGCCACCGGCGCCGACCGTATCGCCACCGCGTGCCCGTTCTGCTACGTCATGATCGACGACGGCGTGAAGGGCGAGGGTATCGACGACGACGAGGTCAAGGTCGCTGACATCGCCATCCATATGGTCGAGGCACTCGAGCGGGGCGAGGCCCGGGCTGCCGCGGCGGCTCTTGCGCCCACCATCGGCGAGACGATGGTGAAGATCGGAAACGCCAGCGCCGACACAGGACCCGCCGCCGTCGAAACGGATGAACGAACCGAGTAGTCAGCCAGGTTCGGCGACCTTTGCCTTTGGCGCCACGCCGCGGGTCGCGATGGCCGCGCCCATTGCCCACAGCACAGCAGCGGCCACGAGCGAGACCTGAATCGACGTCGCTTCGGCCAACAGACCGAGCATCAGTCCGCCGAAGAGTTCGGCGATTGCCGTGGTCTGGCCCATGAGCGAGTGCACGGTTGCCCTCACCTCGGTAGGGGCGTCGCGATTGGCCCAGCCTTCGAGTGTGGGCCACAGCGCTTCGCGCACGCTGTCCTGGATCATGTATCCCACGGCGATCACGATCACGATGTTCGTGACCGCCACGATCAGGCCACCAATGGTCGCAAGCGCGAGCAGGCCGACGGCAAGCCGAGCAACGCCATGGCCGGCGTCCAGCACGCCGCTCGCCACGTGGTTGACCGCGAGACCGGCTAGGGCGAGGATCACGAACAAAACCCCCAGGGCGATCAAGGAATCGTCGTCGTACCCGCCGTTGTCGAGAAAGTGCTTGAAACCGAGCCGGTCGAAACCGTCCGAGCCCATCTCGAACACGAGAATCACCAGAACGAGCACCCGGAGCCGCGGTCGACCCGACACGGCAGCAATGCCTCCACGGAGGGTTTCGACGAAGCCCCGTTCATGCTCGTGGCCGGGCGTGAAGTGATCCTCTCGCATCGCCTGCAGGTAGTAGAAGCCCAGTCCGATTGCTGCGAGTCCCATCGCGGCCGCAGCCCACCGCACTCCGAACGCCGTGCCCACCACCATCGTGAACAGCAACGAACCCACGCCCACGACCATGCCGAACCGGTGCTTCCGCAGGAGTAGGCGCTCGATGTCGTCGTCGTCGACATCGCCGATCCCCTTGAGCTCGTCGGTGACCCACGCGGTGTCTGCTCCCGAGCGAAACGTCCAGCCGACGCCGAAGATTGCCTGGGCCGGGAGCACGATCCAGTAGTTGGTGCTGACTACGGCGATGATGAAGCCGAGGCCCATAACGAACTGCGAGATGATCAGCGAGCGTTTGCGCGAGTAGACGTCTGCCACCACACCGGTGGGTGTCTCGGCGAGGAGAACCGATCCTTCGAGTACAACTCCGAGCATCACGAGCTGCAATGGACCCAACTCGAGCTCGACGATCCAATACACCGTGATCGCCAGCCAGAACGCCCACTCGATTCCTTCGGCGATCCCTCCGCCCCGCACGAAGATCCGTGCCGGGTCGTAGGTGCGTTGGGTCACTCGAAGTTCTTCCAGTACTGGCTCGGCCGGGGGCCAACCTGCCCCTGGTACTTTGAGCCGATCACGCCGGAGCCGTACGGGTTGTCGGCGGGTGTGGTCATCTGCATGAAGCTCACCTGGCCGACCTTCATGCCCGGGTAGAGCGTGATCGGGAGGTTTGCGACGTTCGATAGTTCGAGTGTGATCTGGCCGTCCCACCCAGCATCGACGAAGCCAGCCGTGGAGTGAATGAGCAGACCCAGTCGACCGAGGCTCGACTTGCCCTCGAGTCGAGCGACCAGATCGTCGGGCAGCGCGATGCGCTCGAGGGTGGAGCCGAGCACGAACTCACCTGGATGCAGGATGAACGGGTCATCGCCGGTCGACTCGACGCGCTCGGTGAGGTCGCTCAGGTTCTCCTTCACGTCGATCAGCCCGCGCGTGTGGTTGCGGAACACGAGGAAGCGGTGGTCGAGCCGAACGTCGACCGACGACGGTTGCACGGCCGTGGCGTCGAGCGGGTCGATGGCGATTCGCCCCGAATCGAGGCATTCGCGGATGGTGCGGTCGGAGAGGATCACAGCGAGCGACGCTAGCCCTGCCGCTCGCCTCCCGCACACGGCGGCGATCCAATGATTGTCTGGTCTAACGCACCACGATGTCGTGCAGGATCGAATCGCTCGTGATCGCGACCTCGTTGTCGATCAGGCTCCCGCAGCCGGGGCAGAAGAACTGCCGGAACACGACGGTGTCGTCGATGAACCGCTCGGGCGCTTCTATGAGGGGATTCGAGTACTCGACGTCGTGGTCTTCGCGAATGCAGGCCTCTTTGTAGTTGACGTCAACCGGGCCCAGATCCTGGCTGCACCGGGCGCAGCCCCAGAAACGCCCGTCGGCATCGTGTCGGACGTCGAGGCAGCTGCTTACATTGAACTGGAGTTCGCCCTCGCGGTACCGAGCGCCCCCGTTGACCCTGGCCGCGCGAATTCGGGCACGGTTGGCGGCGGTCGCATCGCCGTCGACCCGCCCGTTCGATCCGACGATGGCGCCGTAGATGTCACGCGATGCCTCGGGGGTGATTGCGTAGTCGTCGAGGTCCTGCTGGATGTCGGCGGCGTCCCGGTCGAAGGGGTCGCCGAATCCCCCTCCTCCGGTCCACCGCACCGCGTACACATCGGCGGCGTTCTGCTCGAAGCCCTGCTGCCGCAGTTGGAGAGTGACTGCGTCGCCCTCGATCTCGTCGCAGTCCTCGGGCATCACGGCGTTGCTCATCCGGCTGAAGATGTCGCTGTCGCGAATAAACGTGTAAGCGTTGGTTGTCGACGGGTAGCCACCCATCATCCCGGGAGAGGTGGGGGTTGCGTTGCCCGACGACAACGTGTCTTGCGTGATCACGTCGGTGTTGTGAGGGATGAAACACGATTCGGCCGACAGTCCGCCCCGGTACCGACCGGCTCCACCCGAGTCCGGCAGTTCCTTGCGATAGAGGAACAGCACCGGGAAGCTCTGTTCGGTGTGTTCGATGTTCGGCAGCTGGCAGATCGGCGTACGCGCCTGGCCACCGGTGTTGATGCCATCGGCCATCGAGAACGCTCCGATCGCACCCCCGATCGGGTCGACGAGCAGGTACCCGTACTGCTCTCCCCATTGGTCGGTCCCGCGGAAGATCGTGGCCGGCCACTG
Source organism: Acidimicrobiales bacterium (assembly GCA_051011575.1). Lineage (GTDB taxonomy): Bacteria > Actinomycetota > Acidimicrobiia > Acidimicrobiales > SHLQ01 > SHLQ01. The sequence continues at coordinate 24,741 of JBPCTR010000226.1, forward strand.
GCTCGTGCCACCGATGCACATGATGTCGCGGCGCAGCTCGGGATCGGGGTAGATGAGCTTGGAGATGACGTTGTACGTGGGGTAAAGCGAGATCTCCATCGACTGGGTGGGAGCGGTCGACACCGAGGCAGGAAAGTTGGCGCAGTTGAAGGTTCCGGGCGTGGGGTCGAACTCGATGTGACGCAGCGCGCCGCCAACCGCGAAGTACTGATCCCAGCAGAGGAGCTCGTTGATCGCCACCATGATCGAGCCTCGCCAACCTGAATACGTCGCGTTCATCGCGCCGTCCTGCGGTGCAGATCCGTCGTTGAAGAAGGTGAGTTTCGTGCCCTCCTTCTTCAAACCCATCATGGCGCGATGCGTTCGACGGTCGCCGGGGCGACAGGCCTCAACGTAGGTACGGTCGTGCCATTCGCCGTCGGGAAGGCGCTCCATCTTGTCGAGAAACGCCTGCTCGGCGTTGTCGATGATCCGCTTCATGACACCCTTGACCGTGCTGGGGCCGTAGCGGCGAATCAGATCGAGCACTCGGTCGCGAGCGGTCGTGTTGCCCGCCATCTGCGCGCGGAAATCGAGGGCCACCAGGTCGGGCTTGCGACTCGACCTGAGGTATACCGCCTCGATGTCGCGGCGAATCTCTCGGTTCTCGATGATCTTCAACGGGGGAAGAAGAATGCCTTCGTCGAACGCCGACTCTGCCGCCGGGCAGAAGCTGCCTGGCGTGATTCCGCCCACGTCGTACTGGTGCAGGCAGTTGGTGACCCAGCAGAACAGCTCACCCTCCCAGAACACCGGACACAGGAGCATCACGTCCTGCTGGTGAGCTGCCCCGACCCACGGATCATTGGCGATGAACATGTCGCCATCGTTGATGCCGGGGTTGTCGCTGCGGTTCTCGAGCGTCCACTTCACCTGGGTGTCGGTGACGCCTGACATGTACTGCATGTACGGACCGAAGTACACGAACTCGGCGTCCTCGGTGAGGATCGACGGATTGAGGTCGAGGGCGTACATGGCCACGGGCGACCCCGACAGACGCTGGATGGTGGCGCCATGCTCCTCGTTGATCTGCCACAGGTTGTGTCGGATCACCTCATAGGTCACCGGGTCGATCTGGTCGTCCCAGCGTTGGTGCAGCTTCAGTGTGTCCGAGATCGTCAACATCTCCGGCGGCACGTACGGATTGTTCACGCCGTCGAAGACCACGTCGGGCATCTCGCTGATACGGGTCATGAGCTTGCTCCCTGGACGCCGGCGTCAATCACGAAGTTCGAGAGATCGTCGACGCTGATGCTCTGTCCCGGGTGCACGACCATCGAGGTGGTGGTGGTCTCGACCACGCACGGCCCGGCGATCTCGTTCCCCGGCGTCAATCGGTAGCCATCGAAGATGGGTGTGGACACCTGCTTCTTCCATTCCGGCCAGTAGATCTCGCGCTCGCCGGTCTCGGCATCGGCCGCGATCGTTTTGGTCAGCTCGGTCGCCCGAGTGAGCTCGGGTTTGAGCGACGTTGCCGACGATCGACATCGGAAGGTGACCATCTCGAGGCGGGCGCCCTGGAGCGCTGCACCCTTCCCGTAGAGGCGCTCGTAACGCTCCACGAACCGCTCGCGCAGTTCAGCGATCTTCGACTCGTCGAGCACGCCGGTGTCGAGGGTGACCTCGACTTCGTTGATCTGACCGTGGTGGCGCATGTCGACCGAGAACTGGTAACGCCGACGTTCCGGTGCCACGCCGTCGTCTTCGAGTTGAGCCTCGCCGCGGGCGCCGAGCTCGGCGAGCAACTCGTTGACCGCGTCGAGGTCGAACGGCGACGACATGATCTTCACCTGTTCATCGACGTGAAGAATGTCGGCCGAGGCCGCACCGAAGGCACACCACACGGCGGCGGTGTCGCCCTGCGGCACGATCACCTTCGATACGCCGAGCTCCCGCGCCGCAACACCCATGTGCACCGGTCCGGCACCGCCGAATGCGAACACGACGAAGTCGCGCGGGTCCAGACCCTTCTGCACCGTGACCTTGCGAATGAGATCGGCCATCTGGAACTCGGCGATCGTGGCAACACCGCTCGCGAACTCGTAGAGGTCCATTCCGATCTCGTCGGCGAGGCCCGAGAGCGAGGCCTTCGCCCGCTCGAGATCGAGAGAGATGCTCCCGCCGGCAAAGTTCTGCGGGTCGAGATAACCCAGGACGAGGTCGGCGTCGGTGGTGGTTGGCTCGGTGCCTCCCTTTCCGTAACACACCGGACCCGGATCAGCGCCGGCGCTGTCGGGACCCACCCGGATCGTGCGCGTCGCCTTGTCGACCCGTACCTTGCTGCCGCCACCCGTTCCGAGAGTCTGCACATCGACCTTGGGGAGGAAGTACTCGTACTGATTGACGAGACTCTTGTACGAGACGACCGGCTCCCCGTTGTGGATCACACCCACATCGAACGACGTTCCCCCGAGGTCGGTCGTGATGATGTTCGGGTGGTCCATCACCCGGCCCAGGTATACCGAGCCCGTGACGCCCGAGACGGGACCCGAGTCGAGGGTGAGCAGCGGCGCCCGCTGCGCTTTCTCGACCGAGATCGTGCCGCCGGCGCACTGTGTGATCTGGAGCGGCGGTTTGTAGCCGAGCTCCTTGAGTCTCTGATCGAGACGGGTCACATAGCCGACGGTGACCGGCCCGATGTATGCATTGAGCGCCACCGCGGTCGTGCGTTCGTACTCCCCCCATTTTGGCGCGAGTTCAGTGGAACAGGTCACAAAGAGATCGGGCGCGGCCTCGGCAGCGATCTCCTTGATGCGCAGCTCGTGCGTCGGATCGAGGAACGACCACAGGAAACAGATCGCGAGTGCTTCGCAGCCGGCATCGCGAAGTTCGGCGATCGCAGCCCGAGCCTCGTCCTCGTTGAGATCCACGATCGTGCTGCCGAAACAATCCACGCGCTCGGAAACACCACGGATCAGCCGCTTCGGCACAAGGGGTTCGGGTTTGCTGCTCTCGGGGATGTGGACGATCAACTTGATGTCCTGACCGCTCAACCCACGGGAGCCGCGCATGATGTGGATGACGTCGTTGTGACCCTTCGTGGTGATCACCCCGACCTTCGCGCCGCGGCGCTGGATCACGGTGTTGGTGCCCACCGTGGTTCCGTGGGCGAGCACGCTGATGTCGTCGAGCAGCGTGGTCATGTCGCTGCCGACCTTCGCCGCGGCCGCCTCGATCGCTGCCATCACTCCCAGGGCGAAGTCGTCGGGGGTCGACGGCGCTTTGGCGATCGTGAGCCGGCCCGATTCGTCGATGAGAACGCAATCGGTGAACGTTCCCCCGATGTCGAGGCCGCAGAGATATGAAGACATGTTGCCTCGTCCCGGCGGGGTCGACGGTGCGCCGAGAAAGTGGGCAAGTCTAAACCGAGGCTGAATTTTGGGGAAAGTGGTTTCGTCCACATCGGTCCGCCGGGCAAGAACAGGTGATGAACACGTCGCCGAGAATCTGCGCGGAGAGCCGCCAGCACGTACCCTCGGTGGTCATGGTCGGACGACTGCTTGCGGTGGCGGTGGTGCTTCTCGGCGGCGGGCTCGTTCTCTTTGCAGCCCTCGACGGCGAGGGCAGCACGGTCTCCAGCGCCAACACGGAATTGGCCGCGCAACCATCAAGCCCGGACGAGGATCCGACCCCGACGACCGCGGCGGTCACACTCGCCGAGACCCCACCAAACCTCGGTCCCCGCAAGGGTCTTGTGGGACTCGACGGCTGGATCAACACCGACCTCGAGTCCCTCGACGAACTCGACGGTCAGGTCGTGATGGTCGAGATGTGGACCTTTGGATGCCGGAATTGCAAAAACCGCATTCCCCACACGCAGGACCTCTACGCAACCTATGCGTCGGAGGGCTTCGAGATCGTGGGAGTCCACGCACCCGAGTTCGACTACGAGTCCGTGGTCGAGAACATCGAGGCGGCCGTCGTAGACCTGGGTGTCACCTGGCCGGTTGCGCTCGACACGAACAAGGCGAACTTCCGGGCCTGGCAGGAAGGCGGCCGACGCTTCTGGCCACGGACGTTCGTGGTGGATCAGAACGGCGACGTGCGTTTCGACCACATCGGTGAAGGCGCCTACGACGAGCTCGAGCAGACGGTTGCATGGCTGCTCGCCAACCCCCCGACGTAATCATGTTTGGCCTCCTGATCGAAGGAATCGAGAGCCTGCGGCTGCCATGCAGCTGGGTTCTGGTCATTCCCGGAATCGCGGTCACCCTGGCGGCTCGCAGTCACTTCGCAATCGTGGTCGCCACCTTCTTTGGCGTCGTCAGCCTGGTCGCGTGGCTCCGCTTCGCCGGGTATTGGTATGCGGTCCCCGACTGGCCCGGTCAGATCGCGCTCGGGCTCGCCATCCTGGCGGCGGCCGGCGTCGCGTGGTGGTTCGACCGACGGGGCACCAGCAGCCTCTCCGCTGCGGTCACCGGGGTCGCAGCAACCTGGGTGTGGATTCCGTGCGTGGGCGACGATCTCGCCATCGTTCTCAACGGCGCGCGAACCGGCGCGGCCGGGCACATCGGCGGGACGATCGCCTTCTTCGTCGGACTCCTGGTGCCCCTCATCCTTTGGGCTGCTCTCGGTTATGCCGATCCCTGGATCGGAAAACGCTGGTCGAGCAGGCCGGTGATGGTGGTGGGGTCCGCCCTCCTCATCATCGTGGGAGTTCTCTTCGTGACCACGCTCTTCGATGACGTCGCCTCTGAGCTCGCCCGCCGATCGAGCTTCTGAACCGAGCCGAGACCGCGTTACATCGGGCCAGACGTGGGTCGAATGGCCCAAAATTGGGCTCTCGGACTAAATCTCATCCCCCGATCGATCGACGTAAAGAACAGCGTCGCATCCAGTAGCGACCGCATCGACTTTCGGAGATCCAATGCGTTTCTTCAACCCCGGACATCCAGCCGGCCGACTCGAGTACCTCCTCGTACAGATCGGCCTCTACGCAATCGCGTACTTCGCCACGGTCATGATGATCGCCTTCGACGTGAACCTCTCATCGCGTGAGTTCTCGTACAACGCCAGCGGTATCACCGCCTGGGCGTTCATCATCGTCGGCGTGTTGGGCGTGAGTTTCATCACGGTGCTGCGCCGGATGCACGATCTGCATCTCGGCAGTGGATGGGTGTTTCTCCATTTCCTCCCGCTGATCTCGATCTTTTTCCACCTCTACCTGCTCCTCTCGAGCGGTATCAGCCGACAGACCTATGCGCCGTACGGCGACAATCCCCTCGATCCGAACTCGTGGGTTCCCTCGGTCGAGCCGGGTCAGGGCGGCGGAACCGCGGTCAGCTTCCAGGGGAAGCCCCTGCTTCTCCCGGGCGAGGAGAACTGGAGCGAGCAGGACGCGGCCTAGAACCTCGGACCTGACACGGGCAATCCGCCCGCGCTTGCCAGACTGACGGGGTGACGTCGAACCCCGGCACCCCGATCTCCCGCAGAACCGCCATCGCCGGTGTGGTTGGCGCAGCGATCACTGCGTGCACCAGTTCCGATTCTGGCGAACCTGCTGGCGACACCGTTGCGGAATCCACGACGGCTCCCGAACGGACCGAGTCGACCACTACCGCCGCTCCCACGACCACGGAGGCGCCTCGGATCGACGCCATTCCGAGTCCCGCCTACGCAGGCGACAATCCTTTTGTCCTCGGAATCGCTTCTGGTGACCCCGACGAAACATCGGTCGTGCTGTGGACCCGATTGGTCGCGAACGACTTGGCGCTCGAACAGGACGTGGCTGTCGACGTGGCCACGGACGACACCTTCACCGAGCTCGTCTCCTCATCTCTCACAACCACGACCGCCGACCACGCACACAGCGCTCATGTGATCGCTGCCGCCCTCGAGCCGAACTCGTGGTACAGCTACCGCTTCCGCGTAGGCGATCACACATCGCCGGTCGGTCGGTCGCGCACGACGCCACGTCCGGGACAGGAGTCCCCGATGCGGCTCGGTTTCTCGTCGTGTCAGAACTGGGAGTCGGGCGGCTATGCAGCGCATCGCCACCTGGCCGAGGCCGACCTCGACCTGTTCGTGTGGCTGGGCGACTACATCTACGAGTACGGGCCGGGCAATAGAGGAGTCGTGAGTTCGGCCGGGCTGCGTGAGCACGACTCTCCCGAGGTGACGGACCTCGCCGGATACCGCGGCCGGTATGCGCTCTACAAGAGTGACCCCGCGCTCCAATCGCACCACGCGGCTCGTCCGTGGGCGGTCACCTGGGACGACCACGAGATCGACAACAACCACGCCGGCCTGACCACTGAGGACGGCCAGGAAGAGACGGCGTTCCTCGAACGCCGGCGAGCCGCCCACCAGGCGTGGTGGGAACACATGCCCGTCCGTCTCGACCCACCCAGCGGTGACACCTTTCGCATCCATCGGTCGATTCACTGGGGCGAAACCGCAAGCATCCATCTGCTCGACGGCCGCCAGTATCGCGACCCGCAACCGACCGACGGAGACCCGGTCGAGCTCGGGGGCGTCGTCGTCCAAACCCTCGGACCCACAGCAAACGACCCCGCCCACACAATGCTCGGTACCGAACAGGAATCGTGGCTCATCGATGCCGTCGACACGTCGCCAGGTCGGTGGCAGGTGCTCGGCAACCAGGTTTACATGCACGGGTTGAACGCACTGCCGGGCGAGGTTCCGACGATCAACACCGACAGCTGGGACGGATATCACGGCTCTCGGCGAGCACTGCTCGAGGCATTGGCCGGGACCAGGGCCGAAAACCTCGTCGTGCTCACCGGTGACTTCCACGCGGCGTCGGTGGGCGATGTGCACACCGATCCGTTCGACCGGTCGTCTCCGGTTGTGGCCACCGAGTTCATGGCGCCAGCGATCTCCTCGACCTTCCCCGCATCGCTCCGCCCGCTCGCTCCTCTCGCACTTGCGGTCAACCCGCAGATCCGTCACTTCGATCCGGACAACGGATTCATGACGTGTGTGGTCGATGGCGCTACGTGGACGACCGAGTTGCACATCCTCGACGACGTCACCGATGAAGCCTCCGGCATCAGCGTCCGAGCGTCGTTCGCGATTACAAACGGCACCGCAGGTGTGGCCTAAGGTCGACTCGTGCTCACCGATGGAAGACGCCCACGCATCCTGTCGGTGATCCTCGCTGGCGGAGAGGGCAAACGACTCAGCCCGCTGACGTTGCAGCGTGCGAAACCAGCGGTTCCGTTCGGCGGGCGCTACCGGCTCATCGACTTTGCGATCTCGAATCTCGTCAACTCGGGCCACCGCAAGATCGTGGTGCTCACCCAGTACAAGTCACACAGCCTCGACGTGCACATCTCGCGGACCTGGAACCTGTCGAGCGAGCTCGGCAACTACATCACGACCGTGCCGGCGCAAATGCGGATGGGCCCTCGCTGGTTCATGGGCTCACTCGACGCCCTGTATCAGAACTTCAATCTGATCGAGGACGAGCGCCCCGACCACCTCGTCGTGTTCGGCGCTGATCACATCTACCGGATGGATGCTCGCCAGATGCTCGATGCGCACATGGAGTCGGGTGCAGGCGCCACCGTGTGCGGCATCCGCGTTCCAAAGGCCGAGGCCTCCCAGTTCGGCGTAATCGACGTGGAGCCCGGTACGACGAAGATTCGGGGGTTCCTGGAGAAGCCGACCGAGGTCGAGGGTCTGTCAGACGATCCCGACCGGGTGCTCGCGTCGATGGGCAACTACATCTTCACGACCGAAATGCTCATGGACATGGCGGCCGAGGATCTCGCCAACGACGCCGGCGCCCACGACATCGGTGGAGACCTCCTCCCTCGGCTCGCCGAGAGGGGCGACGCGAACGTCTACGACTTCACGACGAACGTCGTGCCTGGCGACGACGAGCGAACCGCCCACTACTGGCGAGACGTCGGGACGATCGACAGCTACTTCGACGCCAACCTCGATCTGGTGCAACCCGAGCCCGCGTTCAACCTCTACAACGACGACTGGCCGCTCTTCTCGCACCACCGCACCGGGCCACCCGCCAAGTTCGTTGCCGACTTCCGCAGCGGCGACCCCACGGTCGTGAACTCCGTGGTCGCCAACGGCGTGATCGTTTCCGGAGCCCGCGTGTCGGACTCGGTCCTGTCGGTGGGATCCCATGTGCACCACGGAGCCGATGTCGAGAGGTCGGTTGTGCTCGACGATGTCACCGTCGGACCGGACACCGTGCTGCGCAACTGTGTGATCGACAAGAACGTCGTGATCCCCGAAGGAGCGAAGATCGGCGTCGATCCCGAGGCCGATGCCGAGCGGTACTCGATCAGCGCCGGCGGCATCGTGGTGATCCCGAAGAACGCGAAGATCGAGCTTTAGCTGCCCGATCGCGACGTGGCGATCAGATGCCGATAGACCTCGACGTGTTCCGCTGCCGGTCGCTCCCAGGACCAGTCAGTTTTCATGCCCCGCTTTTGCAGCGTCGTCCGACGACGTTTTGATGTCCACGCGCGGATCGCGCGATGGACAGCGTCGACGACCCCGACCGCGTCGATCGAATGAGCCACGAACCCGTTGCCGGGCGCACGAGCCAACCGGTCGTCGTCATCGAAGACGGTGTCGACCAACCCGCCCACCGCGGACACGATCGGAATGGTGCCGTAGGCCATCGCCTGCATCTGCGCGAGTCCACAGGGCTCGAACCGACTGGGCATCAGGAACAGGTCGGCGCCGGCAAATATCTCGTGAGCGAACCCCACGTCATACCCATCGACGAATGCGAAGTGTTCCGGGTGCGCCTCTGCGAGCTCCCGCCCCCACACGGTGAGCCGACGATCGCCCGAACCGAGCAGGACCAACCGCGCCTGCATCCGCTCGAGGAACGGAACGACCGACAACGCGATGTCGATGCCCTTCTGTTCCACGAGTCGGCTGACCATGCCGATCGTCGGGAACCCCGACGGTTCCCAGCCGACCCGCTTCAGTAGGGCAAGGCTGCACCGTTCCTTGCCCGAGAGGTCGATGGCGCTGTAGTTCGCGACGATGCCCGAGTCAGTGGTGGGGTCCCAGAGCTCGGAATCGATTCCATTACGGATCCCGACGAGAACACGACGGCGAGCGGCCAAGACGTCGTGTAGACCCGCGCCCCGGGCCGGATCGAGAATCTCGTCGGCATAGTTCGGACTCACGGCGATCACGGCGTCGGCGGAGTTGATCGCCCCGGCGGCTGGATTGATCGACGTGAACCACTCGAACCGGTCGCGCACGACACTCGGCACGACTTCGAGCCACGATCCGTCGCCGATGCCCTGATATCCGAGGGTGTGAATCGTGTACGCGAGCGGCTGCTCGATCCAGGCTGCGGCAAGCCCGGTGTGCCAGTCGTTCAGGTGCACCACATCGGGGTCGATCTCGGCGGCGAGCGCGGCCACGGCTGCGCTGAATCGAAAGAACCGACGATCGTTGTCGGGCCAGCCGTCACCCGTTTCGTCGACGTAAGGATGCGGTCGCGCCAGATCCGGCACCGCGACGAGATGCACCTCCCCGAGTTCGGGCACGATGCCGGAGCGCACGGTCGTGGTACCCACCCAGTCGGCGACCTCGAGCGCCCGCGCCGACCCCGAGTCGAGTTCGACATCCCCGTAGTCGGGCATGACGACCGTGAGGTCGATGTCAGGCCTCGCTCGAAGCGCACGTATGAGACCGGCCGCCGCCTCCGCCAGCCCACCCACCCGGGCAATCGGCGCTGCTTCGGCGGTCGCGAGGAGAACCGATAGGGATGAAGCGGTGCCGGTCATGGACCTGATGATCACCCCTGCCTGCCACCAGCACAACACCGGCGCTTGGTCATTCGGCCATGCGCGCCCCAAACTGTCACCATGTCCCCCACACTCGCGCCGAGCATCTTCAACGACGTGATCGGCCCCGTTATGCGGGGACCCTCGAGTTCGCACTCGGCAGCATCGGTCCGGATCGGCCTCCTGTTGCACG
>JBPCTR010000227.1:0-2806 GCA_051011575.1 Acidimicrobiales bacterium
GTACCGTGGCCGAGCAATGGCGAGCGCACCAAACCTCGACGACAGGACATCGCTCGACACGGCGTTGCTCCGATTTGGCGACAATCGGGACTGGCACCGATTCGAGTCGCCCGACGACGTTCGTACCGTTTGGGATCTCGACGACGTTCTGACATCACTCGCAGATGCGGAACGGCTTTCGGCGGGCGGTGCCTGGGTCGTAGGACTGCTCAGCTACGACGCGGGACCTGCGTTCGACTCGGCCGTTGTCAGCCAGCGCGACCACTCTGTTCCGCTGCTGTCGTTCGGGGTCTTCGATCAGTGTTCCGTCGGCGCGGAACCGCTCGACGGTCCTTTCGAGATCTCGGAGTGGGCCGCTGATCAGACCGAATCGGAGCACGCCGGAGCAATCGCCGCCGTCCGTGAACTCATCGCCGCCGGCGAGACGTACCAGGTCAACTACACCCTGCGTCTCCATGCCTCGTTCTGGGGCTCAGCTGAAGGTCTGTTCTCCGCGCTTGCCCGAGGCCAACAGGCGGACCATGACGCGTTCCTGCACCTCGGAAGCCATGCGCTTTGTTCGGCTTCCCCCGAACTCTTCTTCACCCGGACAGGCACCACGCTCAACTCCCGCCCGATGAAAGGCACTCGGCCGCGTCACTTCGACCCGAAGCTCGATGCAGCCTTGGCCGAGGAGCTCCGGACAAGCGTCAAGGATCGGGCGGAGAACGTGATGATCGTCGACATGGTGCGCAACGACCTCGGTCGTGTCGCCGAGGTTGGGACGGTTCGGGTGCCCCACCTACTCGAGGTCGAGCACTACCCGACCGTGCACACGATGACGTCGACCGTCGTTGCCGAATCGACCGCCGATCTGGTCACCACCCTTCGAGCGCTGTATCCCGTCGCGTCGATCACCGGTGCACCGAAGTACCGGACGACCGAGGTCATCGCCGATCTCGAGTCCGCACCCCGAGGCGCCTACACCGGCTCGGTGTTCGCACTCTCGCCCAACGGCAGGTGGGAGTTCAACGTCGTCATCCGCAGTGTCTGGCTCGACCTCGCCGAGGGAGTCGGCACCTACGGGGTGGGAGGCGGCATCGTATGGGATTCGGTCGACTCCGAGGAGTGGGCTGAAACCGAACACAAGTCCCGAGTGCTCGCCCGAGCAGGCAAACCGCTCAGGCTGCTCGAGACGATGGCATGGACCCCGGATGCCGGCGTGAGTCTTCGCCAACGCCACATCAACCGCCTCCTCCGCGCCGGCGACCATTTCGGAATACACGTCGACATGGACGATGTCATGGCCCTGCTCGATGGAGTTCGGTCGGACACGCCCGTGCGCCTTCGACTACTGATCGACGCCTTCGGCGACGCCGAATTGGAGGTCGCGGCCCTCCCGGGCGAACGAGCTCCGCCGGTGCTCGAGATCGACCCGGTCCCGACGGATCCCTACGACGAATTCCTCGTATACAAAACGACGAATCGAGGTCGGTACGAGGACGCGCTCGCGCGCTGCCCGGACGCCGACGACGTGATTCTGTGGAACACCCGGGGCGAGCTCACCGAGACGACGATCGCGAACCTCGTGCTCGAGCTCGACGGCCTTTTGATCACTCCCGCCGTCTCGTCCGGGCTGCTTCCGGGAACTCTACGAGAGGAACTTCTCGACCGAGGACAGGTCGTGGAACGGGTGGTGCCCATCGCCGATCTTTGGCGAGCCGACCGGATCTTCACGATCAACTCGGTCCGCGGGTGGGACGAGGTCCAGATCAGAGCTGACGCAGGAAAACACCCGACCGTGGCTTCGGCGTGACGTAGGTCGACTTCGGTGGCATGTCGAGTCCGGCGTCGGCGACGTCGAACACTTCCTCGGGCGTCACGTGGCGGAGCACGAACAGGATCTGATGCTCATCGCATGCTGCGGCGATCGCCGCCCGGTCGGCGTCGTCAAGAAAGTACGCAAGTCTCCCTGCAGGAAAGGCGGGATCGATGCCGAGGATCGGACCGACGACACGGTTCTGAAGCCGCACCGGATCGATGGCCGAGAGCGGGTTGTCGGCCTCGGGCACCGGAAGGTTGCCCTTCCACCACTGTCCGTTCATCCACACGCCCACGCCGCCGGCGGCGTCGGGCAAGCGGGTCGCCATCGAGGGGTCCGGGATCAATCCCAGTTCGGCTTGAACCTCAGCGAAGACCTCACCTAGATCGCGGTGCACTGGAACCGTCACATGCCGGTGAAACGGCCCGATGTTGATGCGGTCATCGGAGAACAGCACCGACAGCATGCGCTCGGAGCTCGTCGATCCGATCCGGGAGCGAAGCGCTCCCGCGGCCGCGGCCCGGTGATGGCCATCCATGATGTACAGGTCGTGGCGACTAAATCGTTCCACGAGCGTCTCGATCTGTGTCGGGTCCTCGACGATCCATACCGCCTGTTCGAGTCCATCTCCCGACGTGAACTCGACGACCGGCTCCTGGTGATCGAGAACTGCGTCGAGCGTGAGCCGGACGACTTCGTCGTGGCGGTATCCGAGGGCAATCGGGCTCGACTGTGCTCCGAGCTGTTCGTAGTGCCGCGACAAATGATCGGCGCGACTGGCATCCACCTGCTCGTGTCGCTTGACGTGCCCACCCAAATAGTCGTCGACCTCGACCAGTCCGACAATGCCCACCTGGGTATGGCCCTCGAGGCGAAGGCGATACAGAAAGAACACCTCTCGGTCGACATCCACGAATGCGCCGCTCTCGACGATTCGGCGAAGCGCTTGTCCGCCGAGCTCGATCAGCCGCTGCGGATCGGCGTCATCCTCCGGCCCCCCATCGT
>JBPCTR010000228.1:0-4067 GCA_051011575.1 Acidimicrobiales bacterium
CGCCCGCCGGTGGGTTTCCCCTCCTCGCGAACGCCGATGTCGTCGTTGCGGTCGGAACCCGTTTCGCTGCACCCGAGACGGGTTCGGCTCGAATGCGGCCGGGCGCACAGCTCGTTCGAATCGACACGTCGCCGCACCCTGCGAATCGACAGCCCGTGGACGGCGTCGAGGTCACGGCTGTCGCGGCTGATGCGAAGCTTGCTCTTGGCGCGCTGATCGACCGGGCCGAGAGCAACGCCGCTCCTCAATGGCGAGCGCGAGCCGCTGCCTTGAAGCAAGAGATCGCTCGTGCTCTTGGCGAGGAGTTCCCGGTCACCGCCGAATGCTGCCGTGCCATCCGGGCGGCGACTCCAGCCGACGGGATCATTGTCGACGAGATGACCCAGGTCGCGTACCTGGGTCGTAACGCCATCCCGATTCCAGTCGAGGGGGAGTACATCATCTCTGGGTTCCAGGGCACGCTCGGCTACGGCTACCCGACGGCGCTCGGCGCGAAGGTTGCCGCTCCCGGCCGTGCCGTCGTGTCGATCACGGGAGATGGCGGGTTCGGCTACAACGTCGGCGAACTCGCGACCGCGGTTCAACACAACATCGGTGTCGTTGCAGTCGTGTTTTGCGACGACGCCTTTGGCAACGTGCTCGGCATCCAGGAACGAACGACCGGGCGGCCGATTGCGTCACGCCTTCACAATCCCGATTACGTGGCGCTGGCCGCCAGTTTCGGAATGGCGGGAACACGGGTCGAGGACGTCGCCGATCTCGAGGTGGCGATCTCCGAGGCGATCGCCGCCGACGTGCCCACACTCATCGAGGTGCCGCTCGGCCCGCAGCCCAATGTGTGGCCTCGGGTCACGGGCGCCTTGCCCTTCGAACTGCCCGAAGGCTGAAGCGGCGATCCTTTCCTGCAATAGCGAGGATCAGGCGATCGCGTCGATGAAGGTCCGGCGGTACGTCCATGCGTGTCGAACCATGGCGTCGAGGTCGTGCTCGCACCGCCAGCCCAGGTCGCTCTCGGCACGCGTCGGATCGGCCACGAGCGTCGGGACGTCGCCAGGCCGCCGGGGTTCTATCTGTACCGGGATCGGGTGACCGGTGACCCGTCTCACTTCCTCGATCAGTTCGAAGACCGACGTGCCCACGCCGGTGCCGAGATTGAGTGCACGGAATCCCGCCTTGCCACGGTGGACCTCGAGCGCTCGGACGTGAGCGCGCGCGACATCGACGACGTGGATGTAGTCGCGTATGCACGTGCCATCGGGGGTCGGATAGTCATCGCCGTAAACCTTCAATGCGGTCTGGTGGCCGGTGGCTACCTGCATGATGAAAGGGAGGATGTTCGGGGGGATTCCGAGCGGGTCCTCGCCGAGCTCGCCGCTGGGATGGGCGCCGATCGGGTTGAAGTACCTCAGGCTCGTCGCGGACAGGTCGCTGGTGGCGCAATGATCGGTGAGGATCTGCTCACACATTGCCTTGGTCTGGGCGTACGGGTTGGCCGGCCGCAGTGGCGCGGTCTCAGGGATCGGAACCCGGTCGGTGTCGCCGAAGATCGAGCAAGAGCCCGAGAACACGAGCGTTCGCAAACCGACCGACTGCATGGCTCGCAGTAGGGACACGGTGCCGGTGATGTTGAGGTCGTAGTACTTCAGAGGCTCTGCGACCGACTCGCCCACCGCCTTGAACGCGGCGAAGTGGATGACAGACTCGATCGAACGGCCGAGGATATCTGTGATGGCCTCGGTGTCGCGGACGTCGACTTCGTACGTTTCGGGCCGGTGACCGGAGAGATTTTCGATCCGGTCGACGATCCACGGGTGACTGTTCTCGAAGGTGTCGACGATGACAGGTTCGAGACCACGCTCGATGAGCGCGACGCAGGTGTGCGAGCCGATGAATCCGGCGCCACCCGCCACGAGTACTCGTCGATTTCCGCCCATGGTGGTCATGGTCGCACGGTTGTGGGGGCCGTTCAAGCGGCTCGGTCACCCTCCCGGCTCGAACGCGTAGCGTGTTCTTGTCGTACACTTCCCACGGAGCGCGGCGACCGGGCGGTCGAGTGTGCGCGGAGCGGAATCGATGACCACGCAACGACGTATAAGCGAGCCGCAGGTGGCTGCTGAGACGGTGGCCCGACTCGCGACATCCCTCGAGCGGGAGCGCGTTCGTTGGTGTCACTGGAAGAGCAATCTCGCGATCGCTCGGTCCGAGTCTGCCGAGAACGATCTCGATCTGCTGGTTGACGTGGCCGATCGCGATCGGTTCCGTGCGGTGCTGCGCGACCTCGGGTTTGTCCGCGTCGAGAAGCACGCGCCACCCCGGCCGCCGGCGAAGGAGGATTGGTTCTTCCACGATCCGGGGACGCGCCGGGTCGTGCACGTCGACGCGCACTACGAGCTGTATGTCGGACCCGACCGATCGAAGAATGTTCGCCTGCCGCTCGAGGATGCGTTTCTGGATTCCGCCCGGTCGTGTGGTCTGCTGAAGGTACCTTCGCCGGTGCTCGAGTACATCGTTCTCGTACTCCGTCTCGTGTTGAAGTACGGCATATGGGACGAGGTTGTCTGGCAAGGGCTCCTTCGTCGGCCGGTCGAACCGAAGCGGTCCGAGCTCGCCGAGTTCGACCACCTTCGGGCGCTGGTCACGCCCTCCCAGATCGACGAAGCGCTCGTTGCGCATCTGCCCTGGCTCGACCGGGACCTGTTCGACCAATGTGTTCGCCTGGTCGCGGATGGAGCGGCGACGGGACACCGGTTGCGGGTCGGTCGACAGCTGTACCGGAGTCTCTCGACCCACGATTCACTCCGACGTCGCCCGGCCGGACTGGTCCGCCTGTCGAGGCGACTCGCTCTCGCGGCAGCCGGCCGGCGCGGGGGTTACCCGGCATACCGGATTTCTGGCGGCGGTGTGATCGTGGGTGTGATGGGAGGCGACGGCTCGGGGAAGTCAACAGCGCTCGATGGTGTGGAGTCGTGGCTCGACGGCATGCTCGACACCAAACGGATCCACCTCGGCAAGCCACCGTGGTCGCGAACCACGATCGCAGTTCGCGGATCGTTGAAGTCGCTGGTGTGGATCAGGTCCCGGTTCCGTCCTGCCCCATCTCGTCGAGAGTTCCTCGAGCCGACGAACAGCCTGCGCTCGACGCTCTGGCTCGCATGCACGGCGCGCGATCGGCTCCTGTTGTTCCGAAGGGCACGTCGCTTCGCGGATCGGGGCGGCGTGGTCCTGTCGGACCGGTATCCGCACCGGGCCCTCTCGTCGATGGAGGTCCCCCAGATTCGGCGTCTCGCCATGGGGCCTGACCTCGGACCCGTCGTCGAACGCCTCGCGCGCTTCGAGGAGCGATGCCACGGCCGGATCGGGCCCGCCGATGCGCTCGTCGTTCTCCGTGTCGATCCCGAGACAGCGGTGCATCGCAAGACCGATGAGCCGTCCGACTACGTACGGCGTCGGGCAACAGAGATCTGGGATGTTGACTGGACCTCGACCGATGTCCAACCGATCGACGCCACACAGCTGCCTGATTCGGTCGTCTCCGAGCTCGAAACGGTCGTGTGGGGGGCACTGTCGTGACTGGTTCGTCGGGCGTGATCGAAGTCGTCGGCGTCTGCGGGTCGGGCAAATCCACCCTGACGCAGGCGCTCTGTGCCGCCGATGGCGCAGAACCTGCGGCTTTCCTCCAACTGAAGCGGCCCGACCACTGGATACCTGCGGCGTCCGGAGCGGTTCGATCGTTACCCCTCGTCGGCCCCGCTCTCCGCGCCCGCCGGCTCCCCGACCTCGAGGAGGCGAAGCAACTCGCGTACCTCGCGGCATGGCACTCGAAGCTCGCCAGCGAAGGTCGGAAGCGTCGGCTCGTCGTCGACCAGGGCCCGATCTACGCACTCGGCACATTCGGGCGGACGTTGCCCTCCATAGCCGGGACCGAGCCGGGCGGCACGTGGTGGACGGAAACGATTCGGCGATGGGCCCACACGCTCGCGGTTATCGTGTGGCTCGATGCTCCGGACGACGTGCTGATGGAGCGGGTTCGACTGCGGAAGGCAGAGCACGTGATCAAACGGGCGGAC
>JBPCTR010000229.1:0-11916 GCA_051011575.1 Acidimicrobiales bacterium
ATCCTCGAGTGCCCGAAGTGTCTGGACGTCGAGATCGTTGGTGGGCTCGTCGAGCATCAACACGTTCGCTCCCGACTTCAGCACCTTGGCGAGGTGGACGCGGTTGCGCTCACCGCCGGAGAGTACGCCCACCTTCTTCTGCTGGTCGGAGCCTTTGAAGTTGAATGACGCGACATACGCTCGGGAGTTGACCTCCCGGTTCCCGACCTGGAGGAAGTCTTGGCCGTCCGACAGTTCGTCGTAGACGGTCTTGTCGGCATCGAGGATGTCACGCGACTGGTCCACATAGCCGAGCTCGACGGTGGATCCGACCGTGATGGTGCCGCTGTCGGGTTGTTCGTCGCCGGTGATCATGCGGAAGAGCGTGGTCTTTCCGGCGCCGTTGGCGCCGATCACACCAACGATTCCTGCGGGCGGCAACGAGAAGCTGAGGTTGTCGATGAGGAGCCGGTCGTCGAAACCCTTGGACACGCCATCGAACTCGATGACCTGATCACCAAGGCGTTGGTTGGCGGGAATCTGGATCTGCAGGTCGGCCGACCGACCTTCAGCGGCTTTCGCCTCGGCCAGCAGTTTGTCGTACGCCGCCAGGCGAGCTTTGCCCTTGGCTTGGCGAGCCTTCGGTGCCATCCGGACCCACTCGAGCTCGCGGGCCAACGTGCGCTTGCGGGCAGCGTCGGCCTTGCCTTCGGCCTCGAGACGGGCCTGCTTCTGTTCGAGCCACGAGCTGTAGTTGCCCTCGAACGGATAGCCGCGGCCATGGTCGAGTTCGAGAATCCACTGGGCCGCGTTGTCGAGGAAGTAACGATCGTGCGTGATCGCCACGACCGTGCCGTCGTAGTCCTGGAGGAAACGTTCGAGCCACGCCACCGATTCGGCATCGAGGTGGTTCGTGGGCTCATCGAGCAAGAGCAGGTCGGGTCGGGAGAGCAGAAGCCGGGCCAAGGCCACACGACGTCGTTCGCCTCCCGACAGATTCGCTACTTCAGCCTCACCTGGAGGTAGTCGAAGGGCGTCGCTGGCGATCTCGACCGTTCGCTTCAGGTCCCACGCCCCGGCGGCCTCGATGCGCTTCTCGAGCTCGGCTTGCCGCTCGCCCAACTTCTCGTAGTCTGCATCTGGGTCCGACCATCCAGCCAGCACCTCGTCGTACTCGGTGAGCAAAGAGGCAATCTCGCCGACGCCGTCCATGACATTGCCGTGCACGTCCTTGCTGTCGTCGAGCTGCGGTTCCTGCTCGAGCAGCCCGACGGAGAACCCGTCGGTCAGACGAGCCTCGCCCGTGAAGTCGTCATCGAGGCCGGCCATGATCCGCAAGACGGTCGATTTACCGGCGCCGTTGGCACCGAGCACACCGATCTTGGCGCCTGGAAAGAACGACAGGCTGACGTCTTTGAGCACGTCGCGGTCGGGCGGAATGAACTTCGACAGCTTGTGCATCGTGAAGATGTACTGGGCACTCATGGCGGCAAAGGCTATCGACGCAGCGGCCGCATCCAGAGTGATGCGACTGCGAACCAGGCTCCGAGGACGACGGCCATGAGTGCACCGAGCACGATCAGCCACGGATTCGATCCGGTCACGGCGAGATCGCCCTGCTCGCCCTCGTTGGTCTCCACCTGACCCTGGACCTCGGTCGTGACTTCGATGGTGGTCGTTGGAGCGATGGTGGTCGTTGGAGCGATGGTGGTCGTTGGAGCGATGGTGGTCGTCGCCGGCGGAATGGTGGTCGTCTGTGTATCGGTATCCTCGTCGGCCACACCCTGGGTCTGCACGAAGCCGAAGTCGATTGAAACGTTGGAACGTACGTCGTCGTAGTTCCCGTCGGCGTCGGACACGTCGTCAGGGTCGTCGTCGGGACCACCCTTGCGATCGGTCTCGTCGGTCGGCTCAGCTGACGCACCGTTGGAGAAGTCGCCGTCTTCGCCACAGTCTCCGATCGTGATCGGTCCCGAGATGGCTGCAGTGCCGTCGTCGACGCCATTGGAATCGTTGTCATTGTCGTCGTCGGGGGTCGCGCTCGAAACCGTGGACACCGACCAGCCACTGAGGTCGGTAGGGGCGCCGACCACGTTCTGACCAACTTGTCCTGAAGGAATCCGTACGCGGTACGTGCCGCAGATCAGCCCTTCGAACACGTACGCGCCGTCATCGGCCGTGACGGTGGTCGCGATAGGGGTGGTGTCGCCCATACGCAAGAGCTCAACGACAACTCCATCGATGCCGGGCTCGCCGAGATCGGCCATCCCGTTGTCGTCCAGGTCGCTCCAGACGAGATTGCCCAGGCGATAGATGCTGGCGGCTCCGGCGCCGTGGTTCGTGACGGCGATGCTTGCACCGACTCCGTCGCCGACGTCGACCGATTGCAACTGCGCGCAGAATCTCGTCTCGCCAGGCGCGAGGACCGGCGCCGAGGTTTCGAAGGTTTCGACGCCCCACGAGCCGTCCGCCGGTACACGTGGAGTTACCGGATTGTCCACCGAACCATCGGCCGGTCTTGTGGGAATCCCCACAAGACCATCGGTCACCGGTGCGATGACTTCCGAGGGCGATGTCCACCATTGCAAGCGTTGGGTTCGAGGTGGTCCGTCGCCTCTACCCGAGTCGACCCCCATCACCCGCACGAAGGCGTCGATGCTTCGTGATTCGAGTGCCGGAGCAAACGTCGAGCAGGCGAGCGAGGTGTGGGTTCCGCCGTTCCCAACGGCGTCGAAGAACGTCTCGCCGAAGAACGCAAACTCGTTGCCCTCGAGTAGTCGAAGCTCGATCTCCGGAAGCGAGGGATGTTCATACACGACGACGAACCCCACTCCATAGTGACGTCCGATGCCGTGGTCGACCCCTGAGACCTGCCAGGTCGACGCGCCTGCCAGAGCGCTGAGTCCCACCGAGTCGAGGTCGGCGACGTAGGTGGTCTGGTCCCAACCCGGCCACGACCACGAGTAACTCGTGTCGGCGTCGACCGAAACACCATTCACGATGATCGAGTCGTCCGACCATCCGGGGCCGCGACCGGCCCAGTAGACGAGCGTGTCGACGATCGACGCCCCGGCCGGAATGGAGAGATCGACCGATCCGGATGTCCGTTCGGGTTGGGGATTCACGTCGGCGCGGTCGGGGTACAGCCCAAGATCGGCGTGGGCGACACCGAGGTTTCCCACGAGTTGGCCGCGCTCGAAGGTCTCGCCCTCCGACCTGATGGTCTGCGCGGCGACTGCTCCGGCGGAGAGCAGAATCACGACCGCCGCCGCGGCACCGACAAGTCCGCGACCGGTCGTACCGAAGTTTCTCATCGGTTGAGAGCCCTTTCGATGTCCCTGCTCGCGCCGATGCAGTCTTGGCGCGATCGCAGTCGTGCGCAATTCGGTTTGCGGAAACACGTTTCCGCTCAGCCCAACCTGATGTCCCCGTCCGTCTTCGGGACGCGGGCGCGCACGACCGTGCCCCGCTCGTCGCCCCGGCGAATTTCGAGTCGACCCCCGAGACTCGCGGCGCGCTCCATCATCGACTTGATGCCGAGGTGGCCCGATCGTGGCAAGAGATCGTCCTCCGAGATTCCGGCGCCGTCGTCGCGAACGTCGAGCTCGAACTCATCCCGGAGCTCGACGAGCTCGATCGTCACGTTGTTCGCAGGTCCGTGGAAGACCGCGTTGGCGGTCGCCTCCTGTGCAATCTTCATGAGCGCACCGGCCAATGACGGTGCGAGGGGTGTCGTGGTCCTGTCTCGGATCGTGAATCTGCACTCGGACGTGTCGGCGAGGGTCTGCAGGGCGCCGTGGACCGTGGCCTCCCAGGTCATCGTTGTAGGTTCGGCCTCGCGAATGTTTCCTAGCGAACGTCGCAGCGTCACGATCGTTCTCTCGAGCCCGGCCACGATGTTCTCGACGTCGTTGTTGGTGATCTCGCCTTCCCAGGTGCCTTCGCGAAGGCGGCGTCGGACGTCCCGGAGCGCCTCGATCGGACCCTCCTCGACCCGAGCCAGAATCGGAGTCTGGGCAGCTCGACGGGCGATCTCCACATCGGCAACCACGTCTTCGATGAGGTCCTCGATGATGTGGAGATCGGTCGTGTCAAGTGTGACCATGAGGGCTCCGTCGAAGGCACCCTCAATGTCCAGCCGTGGAGTCCCGGCCACCTGTGTCCACCGCGGCTCGCCGGCCGCATTCCGGCGGCGCCAGTGGAATCGAACGGACTCGCCTGCCATCACGCGGCGGATCTGCGGGAGTAATCGGCGGAAGTCGTCGGGGTGGAACAGGTCAGAGAATGGCAGACCGACGAGCTCGTGGGCTGATCGCCGCATGGCCCCCGCATAGGCGTCGTTCACAAAGGTGACGTTGAGGTCCCGGTCGAGATCCATCAGGCCTTCATGTGAGGCGGCCGCAACGGCCTTCCAGTCGGCATTCGTGAGCTCCACATCGAGCAGATGCAGCAGTTCCAAGCTGTGATTCGATCGAGATGATGGGGGAGCCTCGGTTGCGTCGCCTCTGAATGTCAGTTCATACGGGAGATCGGTGTCGGGAAGCCACACTTTCACGCGAGACACGCGATCAGGGCCGAGCCGGACGTCGAGGGTTCCGCCAAGCCAGCGCGCGTAGTGGTCGGCGGCGGTGATGAGCGCTCGCCGCTCGACCGATCGATTGTGGGGGTCGATCTCCGGCGTCAGTACGAGCAGTTCGTAGCCTGCGTCGCGATCGGTGATGGTCGCCCGAGCGGTTCGTTCAACCGAGCTGGAGACGACGTCCTGCATGACTTCGTAGAGGAAAACGAAGAGCGCTTCGGCGAGCGGACGACGGGCGGGCACAGTGGCGTGGTCGGTGACCTCGACGGAAAGATTCGAGTCGCTGATCAGCGGCGCGATCCACTCCTCGAACAATTCCGCGGGCGAGGTGTTTTCTTCCGGCATGAGCTCGAGCAGAAGTGAGCGGAGCTCGGTAGCCGCTCGTCGGACCGTTTCTTCGAGCGCTCGCAATTCTTCGAGCTGTTCCTGGGGAATTCCACCTCCCGCCCTCCCGAGGCGGAGGAGGAGTGCCGTGAGGATCTGAATCGGTCCGTCGTGCAGGTCGTCGCACGCACGCGTCCGCTCCTCCTGGCCAACCGCGGTAAGGCGACGCTGTGCGGCGCGTCTCTTGTGTTGCGCGACACGGATCGAGGTCAGGTCCTGGGAGAGTGCGATCGTGCGAAGGAGGGCTCCGTCCTCATCGTGGCGGCGAATGAACGTGAGGCGGGAGAAGACCGTCCCGCGTTGTGGGTCCGAGACCTGATGCTCGTGCCGGAGCGGGGCGTTTGGTGAGCCGCGCTCGGCCGCCGACCAGGCCGAACTCAGACCGGGCACGATGTCGACGACGCGCGATCCGAGCAGTTGCTCGGTCTCGACGCCGAGCAGCTCTCCGAATCGCTCGCTGACGAAGTCGAATCGACCGTTGGCGTCGAGAACCGCAAGCCCGTCGTGAGATGTTTCCGCGATCTCGATCCAGCGAAGCGTGCCGCTGTCGTTGGAGGGGAATGAGCTCACACGTCGCGGACTGTCGGTGGATTGCTCGTTGCTCGCCTCGCCCAACACAACTCCTTGCCGTCGATCCCGCAACCGTACCCGGCGCGTCAGAACGCACGCGACTATCGAACGTCGGTTGCCCGCCGGCCCCGATCGCGGTGCGGCGTGGCCGCGAGAACGGTGGCCGTGTCGCCAGACGGAGGACCGTTGAGGATGTTCACCGAATGCTCGGCCTCGAGTTGCAGCAGGGCGAACTCGTCGGCCAACAGATCGGCCGCCTCGGTCACCCGAAACCCGCCCGCCCGAGCGATCGTCCCGAGCTGTTGGAAGGTGAGCGCACCGAATGCCTGACGTCCGCGCATCTCGAAGTCTTGGTCGTCTTCGTCGGGCTGGACCTGGTACAGGTTGGCCCGCCCAAGGTGTTCGCCGAGATGATGCGCAGCGTGTGATGCGAAGTTCTCGTCGTCGGTCAGGAGAATGGCGCGCTTGATCCCGACACCGTCGAGCGTGAGGTCGAGGTCGTGGCTGTCGATCGGCCGGTCGTATGCGAGCAGGCCCCGATTGAACGTCTCGCGCTGGACCTCGGTGGAGGTCGACACGACCAGCACGGGGATCTCGTGACTCGCGAGGGCGTCGGCGAGCTCGACCGCAAAGCGATGGTTGCTCACAATGGCAACACCGTTCGGCTCGGTCTTGGCAACGCGCGTGGCTCGAGCGACCCGCGTTGCCGTGAGGCCGTACAGGGCGACGGTCACGATGACGGTTGCGAAAACAACTGGCACGAGCTCGGGAACCGGCTCGCTTCCCTCATCGATCAGGGTCTGAGAGAACACGGTCGCGACCGATGCCGCGACGATTCCGCGCGGAGCCATCCACGCCAGGAACAGACGGTCATTTCGCTGAAGGCCACTTCCGATCGTCGAGAGCCAAACGGCCAAGGGGCGGGCGATGACCACGAGGATCGCGATCAGGACCAACGCCTCTGGGAGCACGTTCCCCAACTCGTCGAGATCGACCATCGCCCCGAGGACGATGAACAGCGTTCCGAGGATGATGTAGCCGACGTCCTCACTGAAGGCCGTGAGTTCCTGGTTCGGAACCCGTTTCTGGTTGGCGAGTACCAGGCCGAGCGTCGTCGTTGCCATGAGGCCGGCCTCGGGCGCGATCTGATTGGCGGCCGCGAACGCCGCGATCGCTGCCACCAACATCATCGGATTCAGGAGGTGGTCCGGCACGAGATGGAAGTGCAGGACGGCCATCGCCAACGCCGCGACCACCACACCCGCGAGCGCGCCGGCGCCGAGCGTCAGTCCGATCTGCAGCGCCGCGTCGCGGGGGTCGGCGTCGGTAAGGGTTGTGTCGAGCACAACGATCGCGAGCGTGGCGCCAACCGGATCGATCACGATGCCTTCCCAACGGAGGATGCTGCCGCCGGGCTCGCGCGGACGGGCGAGGTGCAGAAGCGGGATGACCACGGTCGGACCGGAGACCACGAGGATGGCACCGATCAGAGACGCTCCCGAGCTGCTCACATCGAAGAGCAGCCACACCGCGCCCCAACCGATGAGCCACGTGACGAGTGCGCCGACCGTGACCAGTCGAAGGATGACCGATCGGCCTTCGTTCAACCGGTCGATCTTGAGGCCGAGCCCGCCTTCGAAGAGGAGCAGGCCGACGGCGATCGACACGACAGGAAAGAGCACCTCGCCGAAGTCGTCGACCGGCGAGATCACGTCGAAGACCGGGCCGACCAGAATGCCGGACGTGAGCAGCAGTAGTACGCCGGGGATGCGAAGGCGGTTCGCCGCCCACTGACATCCAATCCCGAGCGACAAGATGATGGCGATCGTGAGGGGGAGTTGGCCCTCGGACGCGAGAATCAGCACCTCACGCCTCCGTCAGGTCGCAAACGACCGGTGCATGGTCGCTCGGGAGCTTTCCCTTGCGAGCGTTCCGATCGACGAAGATGCGGGATGTACGTGCTCGAATCGGTGCGCTCGCCAGGATGAGGTCGATCCGCATGCCCTTTCGTTTGTGAAAGTTGCCATCTCGATAGTCCCACCATGAATAGAGCCCGGCTTCGTCGTGAAAGTCGCGAAATGTGTCGTGCAGTCCCCAATCGTCGAGGCTCTCGAGCTTGGCTCGCTCGGCGTCGGACGTATGAGTGACTCCAACGAGACCCTTTGGGTCGTACACGTCGCGATCGTCGGGTGCGATGTTGAAGTCCCCGACGACGCAGATGTCGTCGCCCGCGTGCGCGTTGGTGTCGAGGTCGGTCTGGAGCCGATCGAGCCATGCGAGCTTGTACTCGTAGTGTTCGTCGTCGAGCGATCGACCGTTCGGGACGTAACAGCTGGCCACACGGACGCGGTCGCACGTCGCCCAGATGATCCGGGCGTCGCGGTCGGGTTCATCGCCGTCCGCAAAGTCCGCGTGGACGCCCGACAGACCAACGCGCGAAAGGATGGCCACCCCATTCCATTGGCCCTGTCCATGATGTGCGGTCTCGTAGCCGAGATCGTTGAAGGTGGCGTGGGGGAAGTCCTCGTTGGCGAGCTTGGTCTCCTGCAGGCACAACACGTCGGGCTCGAGCAGGTCGAGCCACTCGGTGACCCGATCGAGCCGAGCGTTGAGCGAGTTAACATTCCACGTCGCAATGCGCATGATCTGACGCTACCCGGGCCCTAGGCTTGACCTGTGAATTCGCCTGACACCGACCGTTCGATGCTCGGCGCCAACACCTGGTTGGTCGACGAGATGTATCGCAACTACCTCGAGAACCCTGCGAACGTGTCGGAGAGCTGGCGAGAGTTCTTCGTCGACTACCGCCCGAGCGCGGCGATTGCGCCACCAGCGGCACCACCAGCCAACGGTTCTGGCGCCGCCGATGTCGCGCGGGCCGTCGCTCCCGAGAACGGCACAGCGCCAACGACGCCGACGTCCGCCGCATCGAAATCGGCGCTGCCCGACAACGCCGAACCTCTTCGGGGAGTGGCGGCGCGAATCGTAGAGAACATGGAGGAGTCGCTCGAGGTTCCTACCGCCACGAGTTTCCGGGACCTTCCCGCCCGCCTGCTCGAGGTGAACCGCATGATCATCAACGGGCATTTGCGTCGTACCCGTGGCGGCAAGATCAGCTTCACCCATCTCATCGGCTACGCCGTCGTGCGCGCCATCGCCGACGCCGTGCCGGCCATGAACAACGCATACGTGGAAGGGCCTGACGGCAAGCCCAACATCGTTCGCCGCGAGCGCGTCGGCCTGGGAATCGCGATCGACGTCGAGCGTTCCGATGGCACTCGCACGTTGATGGTGCCGGCGATCAAGGATGCCGACACGCTCGACTTCAGCCAGTTTGTGGACATTTACGACGACCTCGTTCGTCGAGGACGCTCCGGCAAGCTCACACTTGATGACTTTCAGGGTGGCACCGTCAGCCTCACCAACCCCGGAGGCATCGGGACCGTGCAGTCGGTCCCACGACTCATGAAGGGCCAGTCTGCGATCATCGGCCTTGGCTCGATCGGCTACCCGATGGCGTTCGCTTCTGCCGACCCCGCAAAGCTCGCCGAGATCGGTGTTTCGAAGATCGTCACCGTCACGAGTACCTACGACCATCGGGTTATCCAGGGAGCCGAGAGCGGCTTGTTCCTGAAGAAGGTCCAGGAACTCCTCATGGGCGAGGACGACTTCTACGCGAACGCCTTCGCTGCCATGGACATCCCGTACGACGCCGTGAAGTGGCGGCGGGATGTGAACCCGGTCGACGACGAGTTCTCGCTCATCGAACGCCAGGTGAAGGTCAAC
The DNA here is from genome assembly GCA_051011575.1 of Acidimicrobiales bacterium. GTDB lineage: Bacteria > Actinomycetota > Acidimicrobiia > Acidimicrobiales > SHLQ01 > SHLQ01. The sequence goes on from JBPCTR010000229.1 coordinate 9,299, forward strand.
AATCTGGTCAACGCGTACCGCGTGCGAGGCCACCTGATCGCCAACCTCGATCCGCTCGGGCTGATGGAGCGCGAGATGCACTCCGAGCTCGATCCGGCGAGCTACGGACTGACGATCTGGGATCTCGAGCGGGAGTTCGTGATCGAAGGTCTCCTCGGTCCCAAGGCCGGCACCGGTCGGAAGCGTCTCAAGCTCGCCGAGCTTCTGGGAATCATGCGAGATGCGTACTGCCGTACGGTCGGCGTCGAGTACATGCACATGGCGAATCCCGACGAGAAGCTCTGGATCCAGGAACAGGTCGAGGGCGGGTCTTTCGCGGTCGATGGCGAGACGCAGCGGCACATCCTCACACGACTGAATGCCGCCGAGGCGCTCGAGAAGTTCCTCGGCACCAAGTACATCGGGCAGAAGCGCTTCGGCATCGAAGGTGCCGAGAGTGCAATCCCGACGCTCGATCAGCTCCTCTCCGACGCTGCCGATGCCGGTATGACCGACGTGGTGATGGGGATGGCACATCGAGGTCGACTGAACGTTCTGGTCAACATCGTGGGCAAGGCCTACCACCAGCTGTTCGAGGAGTTCGAGGGTGCGATCACACCCGACTCGGTTCAAGGCTCCGGCGATGTGAAATACCACCTCGGCCAGACCGGCGAGTTCACGTCCCACGAGGGAAACACCATTCCGGTCACCCTGGCTGCCAACCCGTCTCACCTCGAGGCCGTCGACCCCGTCGTGGTCGGCATCGCCCGCGCCAAAATGGACCACGTGCCAATGGGACTCACCGATCCCTACCCCGTGCTCCCCGTTCTGATCCACGGCGATGCCGCGTTCGCCGGCCAGGGCGTGGTGACCGAGACGCTGAACCTGAGCCAGATCCGCGGCTACAAGGTGGGCGGCACGATCCACCTGATCATCAACAACCAGCTCGGCTTCACGACCGCGCCGCACTCGGCGCGGTCGAGTGAGTACTCCACCGACGTCGCGAAGCTGATCCAGGCACCCATCTTCCACGTCAACGCCGACGACCCCGAGGCATGTGTGCGGGTCGCCCAGATCGCTTTCGAATACCGGCAGCGGTTCAACAAGGACGTCGTGATCGACATGATCGGCTACCGCCGCCATGGTCACAACGAGGGTGACGACCCGAGCTACACCCAGCCCCAGATGTACAAGGCGATCGAGGGCCGTCGCTCGGTTCGCAAGCTCTACACCGAGGCGTTGATCAAGCGCGGTGACCTCACCGTCGAGCAGGCCGAGCAGGCGCTCGATGACTTCCGAATGCGACTTCAGGAAGCGCTCGACGCAACCCGCAACGACGCTCCCGACCCCGATCTTCGAGCCGCCGAGCCGCCCATTCCCGAGGGCGTCCAACCACACGTGGAGACCGGCGTGGAGCGCCCGGATCTCGACCGCGTCTTCGAGGCGATCACGACCATGCCCGACGACTTCGAGCTACACCCGAAGCTCCGGCAGCAGTTCGACGCACGGGCCGAGATGTATGCCGCCGGCCAGGTCGACTGGGCGCTTGGCGAGCTCCTCGCCTACGGCACACTCCTCGCCGAGGGAAACTCGGTGCGATTGTCGGGCCAGGACAGTCGGCGAGGCACCTTTTCCCACCGGCACTCTGTTCTCATCGATTACAACACCGGTTCCGAGATCCTCCCGCTCTCGAACGCCGCACCTGATGGCACCAACATGTGGGTCTACGACTCCCTGCTCAGCGAATACGCAGCTCTCGGATTCGAGTACGGCTATTCGATTGAACGACCCGACGTGCTCACGCTCTGGGAAGCCCAGTTCGGCGACTTCGTGAACGGGGCCCAGATCATCATCGACCAGTTCCTGATGGCCGCCGAAGACAAATGGTCGCAAAAGTCAGGTCTCACCCTGCTGCTCCCACATGGCTACGAGGGGCAGGGCCCCGAGCACTCGTCGGCGCGGGTCGAGCGATTCCTTCTGACCGCGGCCGAGGACAACGTGCAGATCGCGAACGCGACCACCGCAGCCCAGTTCTTCCACCTGCTCCGCCGGCAGATGCATCGCAGCATCGTGAAGCCGTTGATCGTGTTCACCCCGAAGTCACTCCTGCGGGCCAAGACCAGCCGGTCGCCCGTCGACGAGCTGACGAGCGGGCATTTCCAGGAGACCCTCGCAGATCCCACGCCTCCGGCGGTCGAAGCGGTGAGCGACCTCGTGTTCGCGACCGGCAAGGTCGGGCTCGATGCCATCGCCCGACGCGACGAAATCGGAGCGCCCAGCCTGATCACCCGCGTAGAACAGCTCTATCCGTGGCCGCGGGATCAGATCGCAGCGATCGTCGCCGCCCATCCCAACGCGCGGCGCATCATCTGGTTGCAGGAAGAGCCCGAGAACATGGGTTCGTGGAACTTCGTGAAGGGCCGGCTCTACGAGGAGCACGGCGCCACGCACGATATTCAGCGCTACTCCCGACCGGAATCGGGAAGTCCGTCCTGTGGGTCGAGCCGGGTGCACATGCAGGAACAGGAAAAGCTGCTTCGCCTCGTGCTCCCTGACTTGCCCGGCTGAACCCCGCCCGGCGTCAGACGGCCGCGGCCACGAGGCGCAATACGTCGTCGCCGTAGCGGGCCGCTTTCACC
>JBPCTR010000230.1:0-52425 GCA_051011575.1 Acidimicrobiales bacterium
AAACGGGGCAACAACAGAGACGCCAATCAGGACGATCTCGCTCTCGCCGTCTGACCTAGTCAGATAGCAGAGAGTCATCGCGAGCAGTAATGCCACGCGGGGCCGGTTCACCGCAGCCCGGCAACAGAAGCGGTGGAGGACAGTAGGGAGAGACCACTGACGGCGTGAAAGAACGCTGACATCGGAGAAAGATCCGGCAGCTGAACCTCGGTTCAGCCGACCCGACGGTGAGGCAGCTGCGAGCCTCAGATCGGGAATGGTCGTATCGCGGGTTGTGACCCTTCAGCGGACGAGGGTTCGATTCCCTCCAGCTCCACTACACGTCGGGACTTCCGCCCGACATCCGCGAAGACCGACATGGTCGCTCCGCGCAGCTTCGCTCCCCTAGGAGGCGAGATCCGGCCTCGACTCGCGCAGCGGTGTCCTGCGGCGCGGCAACGCCGCCCGGACGACCCTGCCACTCAGCCGTCCTACGTCTCTGAGTACCAGACGGCGAGCCCGGCGTGAGACCACGCGGCGTTCGGGGCCGTGATCTCATTCGTGTGCTCGATGACGAGCTTCGGGTTGTCTGCGAGCCACGCGTTCACATCCGCCTCAAGTTGATCGAACCCCGGCTTCCGGTTCCTTGCCTCCATTGAAAACAGTTTCATCTTCACAGTCGTCCTCCGAGGTGATGCGACCCGTAGTGGGTCGGTGGCGAACGCTACCCGTCGTCTGCCAGTGACGAGCCGGAAATCCGCCGAATATGGGTCAGAGCACCATCAGGCCAAGGAGGTCAGACCCCTGTCCGAAGGCGTGATCCGGCCGGAATGGCGGCTGGTTCCCGCCACCATCAAAGGGTCGACCCCACTCACTTTGAGTGGTGGAGTCTGGCGTGGTGGACACTGTACGCGGTACGGTCGGATTGTTATGTTCCTGGCGCAGAACAGCGATTTCGAAAACGAGTTCAAGGAATATCTCCAGGATGCGGGACAGCAATCGTTGGAGTACTACCTGATCATGGCGATCGGCATCTCGGTGATGGTCTACCTGATCGTCAAGATCATCAAGTGACTGTCAGCCCAAAGGGGCAGTGGAGAGCGTGACCTTGTTACGACCGGTCTCCTTCGACTCGTAGAGCGCTTCGTCGGCGGCCTTGATGAGCTGAACGCCCTCGTCGCGACTGGTCGGCTTGTCGATGACCGCCGCGCCAAACGACGCAGTGATCGTGAGCGGCGGTCCGCTCGGCAGCTCGACCTCGATCAATTCGAGGGTTTGTCGAATGCGTTCGGCCGCCTGCACGAGTTCCTCCGCGGTCACCAGCGGAGCGAGAAGAATGAACTCCTCCCCGCCGTATCGAGCCACCGTTTCCTCGGTACGGGTGGTCATTCGAAGAACGTCGGCAACCTTTCGGAGAACAGCATCTCCGATGTCGTGTCCGTGCGTGTCGTTGACCGCCTTGAAGTGGTCGAGGTCGATCATCACGATGCCCATTGGCTTCGGCATGGCATTGGTGCCACGCACCCGAAGATTGATCTGCTGATCGAACTGTTCGACGAAGGCACGGCGATTGCACAAGCCGGTAAGGGGATCCTGACGCGCCTCGGCTTCGAGCGTGCGATTCTCAACCTCGAGCGCTTCACGCCGTCCTCGCTCCTCATGCCATGCAGCGTCTGTCTGCAGCGTGATCTCCACGAGGTGAGCGCGAGCCTGGGCAACGATCTCGCCGTACCCCTCGATGTCGGTCGTCACGTTGAACTGCGCCGCCAACTCCTCGATGTGTGCAAACACCTCGTCGAGGAGCGCGTCCACCGAGTCGGTTGCGATTCCGCAACCCTGCGCCACCGAAATGATCTCGCGAAGGTCTTCACCATCGCCACCGGTGATGTAGAAGTCAGCGACGTCCGAGGCCAGACGAACGATGCGAGCGACCCTGTCGGCGTCGACATCGAACACACCCGGCGTGGTGGCAACCGTCTCGACCTTCTCCGCCGCATCAGCGAAGAGATCGGGCATCTTCCAATGCCGAAGTAGAGCCGCGGTCGCGGCGGCGGAGCTGAAGCCGAATACCTCGGCCTCGACCTCGAAGGTCGGCCATCCCGCTCCAGCCTGAGCGATCGGTTCGTATTCGTCTGCGGCGACGAGCCCGAGTACGACACGTCCGAGGCCGGCCACGAGACCGACGAAAAAGGCTTCTTCCGAGAGTTCGGGGTGCATCTTGGCTGCGATCAGACGGGACGACGCAGCCGTGACGACGGAGCGGGTCCAGAAGTCTGACATCGGAATTCCGCCGACGACACCATCGGACGGCATAGAGCTCGCTACCGAGAACGCCAAGGAGATTGTCGTGACGCTCCGGAATCCGAGAATGCCGATGGCTCGGTCGACCGACGTCACCTCGTCACCACGGCGATAGGTGGGACTGTTCGCCGTCGAGAGGATCTTCGCGGCGAGCGCAGGATCCTGCGAAACCGCTTGGACGAGATCGTTAACTCCCGCTTCGGGATTGTTCTTCACTTCCAGGACGCGAAGGGCCGCGCCGGGAGGTGTGGGCACCTCGCGAGCATCGGGAAGTGCATCCAGTTCAATAGGTCCTGCCACGGTGTTTCCGCCTCCTCCGTAGTGACTCGGATCCCATCGGTCCGACAGTTCCCGAATTGAACTGTTTTGTGGGTTCGAGCGAGAAAGTCAGGATCCGTTGGTCGAGTACGGCGAGCGAGACCGACGATTGCCTTCGATCGCCATCAGCGTGCGATCGAGCAAAGCGTCCGTTCGCTGCTGGAGGCCTGCGGCTCGAACCCGTTGCTCGGGAGACATCGGTTCGTTCGGGGCAATCGGAATGACGGCCGCGGGTACGTCGCCGCCATCGTCGAATGCACGCTCCTGGCGCTTCATCTGGTGTTCGAGTGCATCGAGTATCTCGGTCCACCCCACGTCAGCCACCATTCGATTGACCGAGCTGCCCGGCGAGGAACGCACTCTGGGCATTCAGCTGTGACAGGAGCGTCTCCATCGACGCAAACCGGCGGCGCAGCGCCGCCTCAACGCCTTCGAGTCGCCGTTCGTATCGGCCGATCGATTCCTCGATCGTGAGCACGTTCGCTTCGAGGTTCTCCTGCGCGTTCTCGACCACGCCGTCCACGCCGGATGCGTTGTTCGCGGCGTCTGCGATCCGGCCGAGGTACCCGCTGTCGCTGCCGTCGCCGACGAAGAACGTCTCGAGAGCTGCGAAGTCTGAGGTGATCAGCTCCGTGAGGGTGGCTTCGTTCAGCGCGACCGACCCGTCCTGACTCGTTTCGATTCCTACCTGACTTCCGATCACGAGCGTTCCCGTGCCGACTGCGGAGAACGCATCGCGTAGTTGGCGTTCGAGTCGGCGAAGCGAGAAGTCACCGGCGAGAAGTCCGATCGACTCGTTCTCGGGATCGGAGCGACCGTAGGCCGAGATTCCGGAGAAGAGACTGTTGGCAGCGTCGATCACCTCGCTCACGTTCGCCACGATCGCCTCGGTGTCTCGGGTCACGTTGACCCTCAGCGACTCCCCAACCTCTGCACCGGTCAGGTCGATCGCCATACCCGGAACCAGCCCGTCGACGATCACCTCGCTCCGTTCGATCACCAACGCCCCCTCCCCCATGGAGACGAGGGAGTTTGTCGCCTCTCGAATCTCGGTGAAGGCGCCGAGCAGTCCGGAGCTCTGATCGAGTGTGATCCCGTTGTCCTCACCAGGTTCGCGGGCCGTGATCACCATCGTGAGCGGTGTTGCGGACTCGTCGCCTGTGTCGATTATCTGGATCGTTGCGCTACCAGACCCCGAGGACAGTTGTGTGACGAGTCCACCAACGGTGGTCGTCCCGTCGGCAACGATCGAACTCACGCGGCCCACACCTTCTTCAAACTCTCCGTCGGCGGTGAGCGTGATGCTGTTTCCATCGCCGTTCGTGAGGGTGACGGATCCTGTCGACGACACATCGTGTGACTCTCCGTCGAAGACGATGGTGGCCGTTCCGCCTTCGACATTCGTTATCTCGATCGCATAGTGGCCATCGGTGAGACCGCCAGCGCCAGGGGCGACGGTCGCTACACCAATGCCGGCCAAGCCGGTCGACACCGTGAACTGGCCCGCACCGACGAGGTCGGCAGCAGTCGCGAAGCGGTCGCTCATCAGCTGGTGCGATGTGGCGATCTGATCGACCTGAACCTCGAACACGCCGATCGAACCGGGACCGGTTGACGTGACGGTCACGTCAGGATTGGAAGATTCACCGACGAGCACGGACACGCCGTCACTGTCGACGATGGTGTCGATTGCCGAACCGAGCCGCTCGAGCCGAGCATCGAGGTCGGACCACGCCGTCGAACGAGCCTCGAGGTCGTCGCGCCGCTGCTCCAGCCGGACCACCGGCTGAGACTCCACCACCATCAACTGCTCGATGATCGAGGTCGTGTCCAACCCGCTCGCCAAGCCGTCCACCGAAAACGTACTCATGGTCCGCTCATCGGCGGCCGGGGAGGCACTGATGAGCCACTATGCTCGGTTTTCGTGCTGGTTCTGACACGTGAGGTGGGCGAAACGATCGTCATCGGAAACAATGTCCGCATCACGGTGGTCGCCGTTCGTGGAGACCAGGCTCGAATCGGGATCGATGCGCCTCGCTCGGTTCCGGTCCACCGTTTGGAAGTGTTCGAAGAGCTCAGTCGCGCGAACGAAGCCGCGGCCGCCCCCACACCTGCCGATCTCTCATTCCTCGACGATCTGGACCCTTCGAACTAGTCACCCCTGCTGTTCGGCTCATGTCGCACACGTTTCTGCCGATCCTGCCTTCGTGGCGAACGACATCCGTCCTCACGACCTCACCGCGAAGCCTCCGCTGAGCGACAAGGCAGTCGAGCAGCTGGCGCGCAGTATCACTGCGTCGGTTGCCGATGCGGCCGACGCGCTCACAGGAGCCACTCGAAGTGAGTGCTCCATCGTGTTGGCCGATGTTCTGACGCCCGCGTCCCGCGACGATGTCCTCGACCCGGACCGGATGCAAATGATCGTGACGGTCTCGAATTCCGATGGAGCGGAGGAAATCGTCGGTCTGCTGTCGATCGCGGCCTCGTCGGCCGTAGGTATGGCCGACCTGTTCCTCGGAGGCCCGGGACATGGCGTCGAACGACCCACCACGGCGATCGAACGACACGCGATCGCACAGGTCTCGACTCCTATCGTCGCGCCGCTCGCACGCGCCGCGACCTTCCGCGAGACCGGCACGGTCGCGCTTCACGAGGTCGACGACGCGCACGCTGCGTTGATCCCGGCGCAGCTCGTGACGCTCGCGGCAACCTGGAACATCGACGACACGTCGATAGAAGTCGACCTGCACGTGGTGGATCCCGATCAGTCGGCTGGTTCGCAAGAGATCTCCGTGGCCCGAGCGGCACTGGAGAACAACGTGTCGACGCTGCCGATCGATCTCACGATCGACCTTGCAGCAACGTCGATGCACGCCAGCGAGATACATGCTCTCGCACCCGGTGATGTGGTCGTGTTCGATACGCCGGCAACGGGCGAGGCGGTCGCGACCCATCGCGGTCGAACGATGCTCGAAGGTCGGATCGCGGAGATCGGCGACCGGCGTCAGTTCGAGGTCACGACCACCCGGGTCTGACGACTCACGTCGCCTGGGTCGTACGGCTCATCTTTTCGACTCGACCGCCGAAAGGTACGTCGACGAGGAGGCCAAGGATCATCCGATCCGGCCGCCATCCACACCTCCTCGTTTCGGCGGCGGCTTCAATCGAGCGGGGAGCAGAACAGTGGAAGGCATCGATGTCGTATCGACGACGATCAGCGTCGTTGTGGTCGTTGGAATACTCGTGGGCACCCTGATTGCGCTGCGATGGGTGAGCAGGTTTCGATTTCGTGGGAACAACCGCGGAGACGGAACCGGCCTCGAGGTGGTCGATCGTCAAACGCTCGGTAGAACAGGCGCCCTCGTCGTTGTGCGCTACGCCGGCCGGGAACACCTGATCGGCGTGACCGAGTCGAATGTCCAACACCTGATCGAGGGAGACGTCGTGGACGTCGACCCGATCGACCTTCGCAACGAGGATGAGTCCGGCTCGGTTCCGATTCGAATCCTGGAGTCCCTCCGCGACAAGACCGCCCGTCGCTGAGAACGACCACGATGCTCGTCCGCCGCAGTCCACCCATGAATCGTCCGCGAACCCTCGCCCGCGGAATTCCCCGGATGTCAGGCTCTCGGCCGCGCCTCATGGCATTCGCGGCCGTCGTTCTCGTCGGATGGCTGGCGCTCGGGCAGGCCTCCATCGCATCGGCTCAAACCGACGCAGATGATCCATCCGACATCACAGACACACCGACCGGTATCGATCTGGACGAACCGATCGACGTGGCGCCCGCGAGCGACGTCGAACCCACGACGCCCGACCCGGGCAGTCCGTTGCAAGCTCCGACTCCACCGGTGGTGGGCGGCCCCGACGGCCCCGAGAACACCGAAGGCGGCACGACGGAGGATTCCGCGATCTCGATCGTCGTCATCATCACCGCTCTCACGCTCGTCCCGACCGTGCTGATCATGGCCACATCGTTTACGAGGATCGTGATCGTGCTCGGGCTTACGCGGAACGCACTCGGGCTTCAAGGAGTCCCCCCGAATCAAGTGCTCATCGGACTCGCCCTCTTCCTCACGCTGTTCGTGATGGGCCCGACCTTGTCGGAGGCGAACGACGCCGCGCTCCAGCCGTACCTCGACGGTGAGCTCAGCTTCAGCGAAGCGTACGACCTCGGCGTCGAACCCTTCAGGGACTTCATGCTCGCCCAGGTACGCGAAGAAGACCTGTCGATGTTCATCGATCTCAGCGGTGAACCCGCCCCGACACAGGCCGATGATGTTCCGCTCACGACGCTCGCTCCTGCATTTCTCGTCTCCGAGCTGAGGGCGGCGTTCATCATCGGGTTCATCATCTTCGTGCCCTTCCTGGTCGTCGACATGATCGTGTCGGCAACCCTCATGTCGATGGGCATGGTGATGCTGCCCCCGGTGGTCATCTCGCTGCCCTTCAAGATCCTGCTGTTCGTGATGGTCGACGGCTGGTTCCTACTCGTTCCCACCCTTGTCCGATCGTTCGAGCTGTGATGAGGCGCTCTCGGCAGAACCGACGCGCCCGGAAGGAAGGTCGATGGATGCAGAACTGATGCGACTGATCAGCGATACCTTGCTGACCGCAACCAGATTGAGCGCGCCGATTCTGATCTCTGCCCTCGTTGTTGGCGTGGTCATAGGCCTCGGACAGACCGTCTTCCAGGTGCAGGAGGCGACCCTGACCTTCGTGCCCAAGCTCGTGGTCATCGCGATCGTTCTCGCCGTGTCCGGCAACTGGATGCTGGACGAGCTCCAGGAGTTCTTTCTCCGGTCGCTCGACTCGGTTCCAGCGCTCATCGCCGGCTGATCATGTTCGAAGACCCAGCGCTGTTCGCGCTTGCTCTCGGTCGAGCCTCGGGTTGGGTTGCCACCGTTCCGATCTTTGGGCCGGTGCGTACAACCGCGATCGGCCGCATCGGGTTGGCTGTTGCCATCGCGATGTTCGTCTCCGGCTCCATGCCGCCCACGGACGTTCCATCTGAGCTCGGACCCATTGGCGTCGTTCTCGCCGGACAGGTTCTTTACGGCATGCTCCTCGGCTGGATCACATCGCTTGTGATCTCGGCCTTCGAGGCGGCAGGCGGCACGATCGATCTCGTGGGCGGTCTCTCGGCAGGCGCGGTGCTCGACCCATCGACAGGAACAAGTAACGCAACGGTCGCCCGACTCTTCCAAATGACATTTGTGGCGGTCCTCGTGATCACGAATGCTCACCTCCTCATCGTGGGAGGGTTCGTTCGCTCGTTCGCGCGGGTGCCCGCCACGACAATTCCGGTGATCGGCGAGGATGACCTGTCGGCGATCGTTCGGGCCGCCGCCGATCTGCTGCTCGCATCACTGGAGATCGGTGCGCCGGTCGTGGGTGTGCTGATCCTGGCGGAGGTGGCGATGGCTCTTGCCGCTCGATTCGCACCGCAGGCCAACATCTTCATGCTCAGCCTCCCCCTCAAGGCCATGATCGTCTTGGTGCTGCTCGCGAATGTCCTGCTATTCCTTCCCGTGTTCACCGAGCGAATCACCGAGGAGGCGGCCACGCTCCTCGTGAGGGTCGGTTGACGCATGGCATCGGACGCACCGGAGGAGCTGTGGGCACGAGAATGCCTGGGCGTAGGGCCGCGCGCGGGGGTCCGCGAGGTCAAGCGTGCGCACCGAGTGCTCTCGAAGCGACACCACCCCGACCGCGGTGGAGATCCCGACACGTTCGCGGACATCCAATACGCGTACGAGCTGCTGCGACAGATCGACGAGCCGGCGATCGTGTGGCTCACCGACGAACCTCACGACCCGGAGTCTCCCTGGTTCGCGTACGACTCTCCACCGCCTCCCCGCAAAAAGACGTTTCGCCGACTCTTCGACGAAGCGGTGCGGGATCGGTACTGACCCAGAAGCTGGGCCATTCGACTCATATCGAGTCTTGATGGGCCGAACTACCCACTAGGCGAACCGCGCAAGCGGAGAAGGACAACAGGTCGGCGGTAGGGATGTTCCCGTTCGCCGGCACGGCACCATGGCGAAGCCCGCAGATACTCGTAGCGAGAAGGCGACCCCCAAGAAGCGACGCGACGCGCGGCGCCGAGGCGAGGCTGCCCGATCCACAGAACTCCCCCAGTCGGTCACTCTGGTGGCGGCGATCGCAATCCTCACGCCGGTCCTCGCAGCGATGTGGGATCAGCTCCAGGCCGACACGATCGGCCTGATCCAGACCTCGGATCGATTGGACCCCAGCCTGATCGCCGCCGACGGCGCGCGCGCGATGTCGAACGCGGCGATGACGTTGGTCCCGATGTTGGTATTGATCATCCTCGTGAGCGTTGCGGCACAGGTCGGTCTCGCTGGCCTTCCGAACCTCCACAAGCTCAAACCGAAGTTCGACAGCCTCAAGCCGCAGAACGGATTGAAAAAGATCTTCTCCCGCCAGCAGCTCTGGGAGCTCGGCCGCACCGTGCTCAAACTCTCGCTGCTCGGCGTCGTCGCGCTGCTGGTAGGCGATCGGCTGACGAGTTTCATCTCGCTCGGACCTGCACCACTCGCCGCGATCTTCGACGAGTGGCAGACGGTGCTCGAGGGTCTGGCGGTGGGTGTCGCCCTTCTCGGTCTCCTCATTGGATTCGCCGACACCGTCATCTCGAAGCGCAACTTTGAACGACAGCTCAAGATGAGCAAACAGGAGATCAAGGACGAGATGAAACAGAGCGAAGGCGATCCGCTCATCCGCAGTCAGATCCGACAGGCACAGGCTCGCCTCTCCCGTACTCGGATGCTCGCGGCGGTCGCCGATGCAACCGTCGTGGTCACGAATCCGACACACCTCTCGGTCGCCCTTCGCTACGACGAGACCGATGACGCTCCGATCGTCGTGGCGAAGGGTGCAGACGAACTCGCCATGCGCATGCGCACCGAAGCGCGGCGCCACGGCGTACCGATTCGAGAGAACAAGCCGATCGCGCGTTCGCTGTTCGCCACAGCCAATGTCGGCGATGAGATCCCGGTGGCGTTGTATCGCGCCGTTGCTCAGCTGCTCGCATCGATCCTGTCGGCCGGCTCTTCAACCATCGGAGCGCAGCGATGACAGCACCCGTTCGTCCCGCAACCCGACTCGCCCAGCTGGGCATCCCATTTCTGATCGTCAGCATCGTCGTCGTGATGGTGGTGCCACTTCCCGCGGTGATGATCGACCTGCTCATCTCGTTCAATCTCGGTGTCGCACTCGTGATCATGCTGACGTCGATGATCGTCAATGAACCGCTGCAGTTCTCGGTATTCCCGGCTCTGTTGCTCGTGACGACCCTGTTCCGTCTGGCGCTCAACATCTCGACGACACGGCTGATCCTGTCCGAGGGGCGCGGCGGTGCCGTCATCGAGACGTTCGGTGGCTTCGTTGTCGGCGGCAACATCGTCATCGGACTCGTGATCTTCCTCATACTCGTCGTGATTCAGTTCGCCGTGGTCACCACCGGCGCCGGGCGAGTCGCCGAGGTGTCGGCCCGATTCACCCTCGATGCGATGCCCGGAAAGCAAATGGCCATCGATGGCGAGCTGAATTCCGGATCGATTACCGAGGCCGAGGCCACACGCCGACGTCGGCTCGTCGCCCAGGAAGCTGATTTCTATGGGTCCATGGACGGCGCATCAAAGTTCGTGAAGGGAGACGCGATCGCCTCGGTCGTGATCGTGGTGATCAATCTCCTCGGTGGGATCGCGATCGGAGCCATTCAGCTCGGCTTGTCGATAAGCGACTCCGTCACCCGATTCGCACTCCTGTCCGTCGGCGATGGGCTCGTGTCGCAGATTCCGGCCCTCCTGATCTCGGTGGCGTCAGGCATCGTCGTCACTCGAGCGGTCAGCGACCATGATGGCGGACTCGGCAGCGACCTCTGGACTCAACTGCTGCAGGACAAACGTGTTCTGGGCGTCGCGTCAGCGGCCATGCTTCTCGTGGCACTCATGCCAGGTATTCCGAAGATTCCGTTTCTCCTGATTGCAGCCGCGCTCGGCGCCGGCACCCTCCGACCCGAGTCGGAGCCCGTGGAAGGCGACGAGACGACAGGCGGACGCAACCTCACCCCGGCAGCGTCAGCGACTGCTGACGCCGAGGACCTCGCTCTCGACATTCGGGTCGAGCCACTCGAGATCGCGCTGGCGCCCGACCTCTTCGACCTCGTCGATCCCGACCGAGGTGGCACGCTGCTCACTCGGGTGGCCTCGCTTCGGCGAAAGATCGCGCTCGACCTCGGCCTCATCATCCCGCTGGTTCGGACCCGCGACGAGGTGACCCTCCCCCGTTCGACCTATGTGATTCGGATGAACGGAGTCGAAGCCGGACGCGGTGAGCTTCCACTCGGCAAATCATTGGTCCTGGTTCCTGGCGACGACCTCGCGCTACACGGAGAAGTCACCGTCGACCCGGTGTTCGGCCTCCCCGCTGCCTGGGTCTCGTCGGACATCGCAGAGATCCAGGAGCGTCAGGGGCGAACCGTGATCGACCGTCCGTCGGTCATGGTCACGCATCTCTCCGAGCTGGTTACATCGCGCGCCGATGAGCTTCTCAGCCGGCAATCGGTTCAGGAACTCGTCGAAGGGGTCGCTGCAACCGCACCTGCGGTTGCGAACGAGGTGGGTGGCGACGTACTCACGCTCGCCGAGCTCCATGATGTGCTCCGAGGCTTGCTGCGTGAACGGGTTCCGATCCGCGACCTCACTCGAATCCTCGAAGCGATCAGCGCTCGGGCGCGGACCTCACGCGATCCCGATGCGCTCCTCGAGGCGGCGCGTACGGCTCTCTCCAGCGTTCTGACCGCTCAGGTCTCCCCCGAGGGAATCCTGCGGCCGATCACGCTCGATCCACTGCTCGAACAGCGCCTCATCGAATCGGTTCGGGCCGGCGAGAACGGGAGTTTCCTGGCGGTCGAGCCCGGCATCACCGAGCAATTCCTCGCGTCCGCCGACGAGCAGATCCTCGCTGCAGAACGACTCGGCCACGAGCCGATCATCGTGTGCAGCGCCAGTCTTCGCCAGGTCATCCGCAGGCTGCTCGCCGCGGGCCGACCCGGCCTGCGCGTGTTGTCTTTCGCCGAATTGACCGACGGACCCACCATCGAACCATTGGGAGTGATCAATGTCTCTACCGAGAACGTATGAGGGAACGACGATCGAGGACGCCCTGTTGGCGGCAGCCGCCGACCTGGGCGATGACCTCGAGATCGTCGACGCCTCGAAGGTTCGCATGGGCGGCATCTTCGGTTTCTTCGCACGCGAAGGATTCGTCGTGACGGCCGAGCGACGAAGGAAACGCCGTTCGGCGGATGACGAGTCGTTCAACGACGTGCTCCTGTCGCTCGCCGACTCGGTCGCCGACCGCTACGAGGCACCCACCATCGACCTCACGACGCGGGGCGAGGCCTCCCCGTCGACGCGGACACCGGCACTCGATGAGCACCCTGAAGCCGCGATGATCGACCTGACGAACACAGCTGCCAACGAGCACCCGGTTGAAACCGAATCCGGTTCATTCGGACTGATCGACCTCCGCGAACGGCGCCGAATCTCGGCACCCGCCGCGGTCGTACAGGAGTCACCGGCCATTCCGCCGCCCTCGCCGGCGCCGGCGCCGGTCGAAGCTGCCCCCGCCTTTCCGGTGGATCCACCCTTCAGCTTCGGCTCCGAACGGCCATCCAAGCTGCGCTCCCAACTGAGCGGGCCGCAATGGAGTCTTATCTCGCTACGCGACCTCGGCGTTCCGAAGCCGACTCTCGACGCGCTCGCACACGCTGGGCCGAGCACCGACCTGGAATGGGTTCGGGCGTTGACACACGCCATCGACACCCAGATCGGATCGATGTCGGCCACGGGCACGCTACGCATGTCCGCCGACGGTCACCCGGGTGCGGTTGAGCTCGTGAATGCCCTCGAAGGCGGCGTGCGGCCCGACGCGCTGGTGATCGATGGTGAGCGCATCGCTGCCACGGCCGAACAGCTGGCCCTCTCGATCCGCGAGTGCCTCCGATGATCAGAGGAGCACTCAGCTTTGTGGGACTCATCATCATGGCCGTGCTGCTCCTGGGCGCGGTTCAGGGGCGTATGAGCATCGGTGACGTGGCGTCTCGGGGCGTTGTGATCGTCGTCGCCATCGCTGTCGTCGACAAGATCGTCGCGCCGGTTCTCAGCATGGGGATCCAGGCGACGACACCGAAGAACGACAAGACGTTGCCCTTCGATGCGCCGATCGACCCCGGCGAATAATTCTCTCGACCCACCTCAACTCGATCGGAGATCGGTCGACAGGATCACCACACCTGAGACATACGACCTGCTTGGCGGCTGGTCCTCGGGCACGGAAGGCAAGTGACGTTCACGGACGAACGGCGGAGAGGAAGCGGAGACACCTGACGGTGTGTCGGTTTCCGACTGGCGGAGGCGGAGATGAACGACTTGTTCACCGATACGACGACGTGGGCGCTCGAACACGCCCTCGACGCTGTCGCGGAACGACAGCGTGTCGCATCCCACAACATCGCGAATTCGGCGACGCCCGGCTTCCGTTCCAAACGCGTCGATTTCGAAAAGGAACTCGCCGGCGCTCTCCGGAACGACTCTCGACATGCGGCGATCCTCGTCCGAGCAGCGAACACGCCGGTCGGACTCAACAACAACGACGTCTCCCTCGAGGAGGAGTCGGCGATTCTGATGCGATCCGAGCTTCTGTACGAGGCGCTCGTCGCAGCCGAGAACTACAAACTCGGTCTGCTGCGCACGGCGATCGGTGGTTCGTGATGCCGCTGTTCCAGGCGCTCGACACCGCAGTGAGCGGCGCAACCATGACACGCATGTGGCTCGACGCGATCGCCGACAACGTCGCGAACATCAACACCACACGCCCACCCGACGAGGAGCCGTTTCGCGCCCGACAGGTCATCGCACAGTCGGTGACGGGGTCCGACGGAACCGGCCGCGGCGTACAGGTCCGCGAGATCACTCTCAACGATCGTAACCCGAAGCTGATCTACGACCCGACCCACCCCCACGCCGACGAGTTCGGCATCGTGCAGATGCCCAACGTCGAACTCGATCAGGAGATGACGAACCTTCTGATCGCGAATCGCGTGTACGGCATGAATCTCGCGGTCATGGACCGTGCGGTCAACGCCTATCGATCCGCGCTGCAGATCGGGCGGTGATGGCAGTGATCCCTCCAATCAGCTCGGGCATTGCGCCAATCACATCGGCTCCGGCACCGACGTCGACGGGAACACCTGCGATCGGCGGCAACTTTCTCGACGGCTTGAAAGAGGCGCTCGACTCGACCGGCGAAGCCAATGCTCTCGCCCAGGATCTGGCGACTGGAAATCTCAGCGACATTCACCGCTTCACGGCCACATCGGCCAAGGCGGGGCTTGCTCTCGAACTCACTGTGGCCGTTCGCGACCGGGCCCTCTCGGCATACCAGGAAGTCATGAGGATGCAGCTCTGATGCACACGACCTCGACATCGACGGAAGGAATCTGAGGCATGGAAGACGAACGGACGACGGGCGCTGCCCGTCTCCTCGAGCCGATCAGCTCGATGGCGCCACATCAGATGGCGATATCGGCGCTCCTCGCGCTCGCCGCGATCGTCGGCAGCTTTGCGCTGTTCCAGTGGTCGACCGCGCCCGCATATCAGGCGTTTCTCGTCGGCGAAGAACCCTCGGTGGTATCCGACTCGATCACTGAGCTCGAGTCCGCTGGCATTCCCTATCGGGTGTCCGCTGGCGGCACGACGCTCGAGGTACCTCGTGATCAGCTCGCCGATGCTGAGGTCCGGCTGGCGGCCGCCGGCGTCAGCGGTTCGTCGGTAACCGGATACGAGCTGCTCGATGATCAGGGCTTCTCCACATCATCTTTTCAGCAGCGCATCAACTTTCAACGTGCACTCGAGGGTGAACTCACCCGAACGATCATGGAGATGGACCACGTCCTCGTGGCGAGCGTGCACCTCTCCATCCCCGAGGACGAACTGTTCACCGACGATGAAGAGCCCCCGACCGCGGCCGTCGTGATCGATCCCGCCGGAACCATCGGACGCCAGGGTGTCGATGGCATCGTGAGCGTCGTTTCATCCGCCGTCCCGGGAATGGCACCCGAAGGCGTGACGGTCACAGACACGTCGGGCCGTGTTCTCACCGACAACGGGTCAGCAGCTTCATCGAGCGGACTCGAGGCCCGACGGTCGCTCGAACAGCAGCTCGAGACGTCAGCGCAGACCATGTTGATCGCCGCGTTCGGACCTGAGAATGCAATGGTTCGAGTGTCGGCTGAGCTCGATCTCGACGACAGCGAACGCGAAACAGTGACGTACAACCCTGAGTCGCAGATCGCGATCCGCGAGCAGATCATTCAAGAGTCATATGTGGCAGATGGCGACGATGCCGCCGGCATCGTCGGCGTCACCGACGACATCAATACCGGGATCCCCGATCTCGAGGCGGGCGGGTCTGACTACACCCGCAACGAACAAACCTCGGAATACGGCATCGATCGGGTGCGAACGGTCGAACGAAATTCCTCGGGAGATGTGACCCGACTCTCGGTGGCCGTCGTAGTCAACGAATCGCTCGACCCCCAGCCCGATCTCGCCCAGGTGGCTCAGGTCGTGTCGGCAGCGGTCGGCTTGAACGAGGCGCGCGGCGACGTGATCGCCGTCGAGGCGATTCCGTTCGACGAAGAGTTCGCGGCTGATATCGCTGAGTTCATACCCGAGCCGCCTGCGGCGGACCCGTTGGCACCGATCGCGCCGTACCTGGGAATTCTGAAGACGGCGTTCGCCGTGCTTCTCCTCGTGCTGGTCGTGCTCTCGCTGCGAAAGGGAACCAAGACCCTGACCGCGACGCTCAAGCCGGTCGCGGTCGATCTCACCGCAATCGAGGCTGCCGACGCGGAATCTTCGAGCAGTGGTGATGAGATCTCCAAATCCGGCGACTCCGACGCTTCGGAAAACGAGGGCTCCGAGGAAGCGCTCGCCCTGGAGCGAGGCGCGGCGGCTGCTGACGACGTGATGCGGATCATCGATCAACAGCCGATCGAGGTAGCCAGCCTGCTTCGAAGCTGGGCGAACGACGCGGCGGTGAGTAACTGATGATGGCGACGATTGCCGACCCGGCAAAGCTCGATCAGCTCGCACGTGTTCTTGTCGCCATCGGCGAGGACCGCGCCGCGGCCATTGTGCAGACCTTCCCGCCGGACTCCCTTCCCGCGATCGCGGAGGCGATGTCGCAGGTGCCCGAGCTCTCGGAGGAAGAGGTGGCCGAGGTCCTCGAGACCATGGTCGACGTCCTCAACACCCCTCCTACCCCGAGCGGTGACATGCGCTACGTGAACGACGTGATCGAGCGTGCGTTCGGCGCCGAAACCGCTGCCGACGTGCGCGAAGCGCTCGATCCGGCTCGAAGGCCCTTTGGATTCCTGTCGATCGGCGATCCGGCCATCGTCGCTCGAGCGATCAGCAAGGAGCCGATCGGCGTACTCGCCCTCGCCCTCGCATCCCTGGATTCCGGCGTGTCATCGAAGATTCTCAAGTACTTCGAACCGGATGCCCAGGCCGAGCTGCACATCCGGATCGCGACGATCTCCCCGGTCAGCGAACAGCTGCTACTCGACGTCGAATCCGACCTTCGAGCCCGTATAACGCCTCTCATTCAGCCCGATGGCGTAGAAGAGATCCCGGGGATGGAGGTCGTCGTCGACATTCTCGGACAGGCATCGAAGAAGCTCGAGAAGCGAATCCTCGACCAGATCGCCGAACGGGACGAGGACCTCGCCCTGAAGATCCGTGAAGCCTTGTTCGTCTTCGAGGACATCGCCGTGCTCGACAATCGGGCCATCCAGGAAATCCTGAAGGTCGTCGACACCAGCGACCTCTCGCTCGCGCTCTACCCCGCCGAGGAGGCGGTCCGAGAAAAGTTCATGTCGAATCTCTCGACCCGTGCCCGCGAAAACCTCGCGGAGGAAATCGAGTTCCTTCGCAATCCTGCTGCCGGCGATATGCGTGCCGCTCAGAAGCGGATCGTGGCCGAAGTCCGAGCACTCGAGGAGTCGGGTGCGATCACCATCGATCGAGGGGGCGACGACGACGATGACGACGAATAGACCCCGCGTCCTCAAGGCGGCCGACGTCGCATCTGTCGCAGATCTCACCGTCGACTTGCGGCCGTTCGCGGCCTACGCCAACGGCGACGCGACTGGCGAACCCGCAACGCTGGCTCACGGAAATGGCGACCACGGCCGAACGATCGACCTCGCTGAGGTCGAACAACGTTGCGCCGATGCCCATGCGCGCGGCTTGGCCGAGGGGTCCGATCAGCTGCGCGACGCGCTCGAGACGACCCGAGGCTCGCTCGATCAGCTGCTCGAGGCGCGACCTGACGCACTTGTCGCCGCCATGCGCGCCGACACACGGGACGTTGTCGACGCGGCGATCGCGCTGGCTCGATGGGTGCTGGCGAAGGAACTCGCCGACCCCGACACCCTGTGGGAAATGGTGCAGCGCGCGTTGCTCCACGCGGAGTCACCGACTCCCCTGCGGATCCAGGTTCAGCCCGACGTTGCCAGCGTGCTGCGCGATCTCGTCGGACCCGACATCACCGTCGTTGCCGACGGGAACCTCACCTCTGGCGAGTTCGTTTGTCGGACCGACGGACCAACGATCAGCTTCCGGGTCGAGGAAGCGCTGGCGCTGGCTTCGACCGCACTCGAAGGAGATGACGATGGCACTCGCTGAGCTACTCGATGACGTATCGCCGTTTCGCGTCAGCGGCCAGGTGACCGGAATTTCGGGCCTGGAGATCACTGTGCAGGGCCTGGACGCTGCGGTCGGCACGGTCGTCCACGTCGGAACGGAGCGCACCCCGGCCGAGGTCGTGGCGATTCGACACAACCAGTGTGTGACGATGGCGCTCACCGAGGTTCAGGGAATCGCTCCCGGCGATCCCGTCGATGCGGGAACGCCGCTGCGCCTCGAGGTTGGCGATTCGCTTCGCGGCCGGACTCTGGACGCGCTCGGGCGACCCATAGATGGACTCGGGCCGATCGGCGGACCGACCGAACGAATCCCGCTCGAGTCGAAGGTGCCCGGCCCACTCACTCGCCAGCGCATCTCGGATCCCCTTGGACTCGGCGTGAGAGCGATCGACGCCCTTTTGCCCTGCGGACGCGGCCAGCGCGTCGGAATCTTCGCCGGCAGTGGGGTCGGGAAGAGCTCCCTCCTCGGCATGATGGCGCGCGGCACCCAAGCCGACGTGGTGGTCGTCGGGCTGATCGGTGAACGGGGCCGCGAGGTTCGCGAATTCATCGAGGACGATCTCGGTCCTGCCGGGATGCAAAACGCAGTCGTGATCGCGGCGACCTCGGACGAACCAGCACCGGTTCGACTCAGAGCAGCATTCACCGCTACTCGGGTCGCCGAATGGTTCGCGTCGCACGGGCTCGACGTTCTACTCCTCATGGACTCGGTGACCCGGGTCGCGATGGCACAACGGGAGGTCGGTCTCACGGCGGGAGAACCGCCAACGACCCGTGGTTACCCGCCGTCGGTGTTCGCCATGCTCCCCAGGCTCCTCGAACGTGCCGGACCACTCGCCACCGGATCGATCACAGGCGTGTACACCGTGCTCGTCGAAGGTGACGACCTCAGTGAGCCCGTAACCGATCACGTGCGGTCGATTCTCGACGGGCACGTCGTGCTCAGCCGAGATCTCGCAGCGGCGGGCCACTTCCCGACAATCGATGTCCTCAACAGCGTGAGCAGGCTCGCCAGCCGCGTGGCCACTCCCTCACATCTGACCGATGCGACGGCGGTGCGCCGACTCCTGCTGGAATGGGAGAGCGGTCGGGACCTCGTCGAACTCGGTGCCTATCACGGCGGCACGAACCCCGAGCTGGACGCGTTTCTCACCCTGCGGAGCCCGATCGAGTCTTTCTTGCGACAGAACATCGACGAGGTCATCGAGCGGGATCGGTCGATGGGCGAGCTGACTGCGCTCAGCGATGCGATCAGGTCCCTCGGTGCCGCGGGCGGAGTGGAGACGGCGTCATGAAGAAGAATTCTCGAATTCACGCCGTCATTCGACTTTCCCGACATCGGGAGCGTGCAGCGAAGGCAAAACACGCGGACAACCTGCGTCGGCTCGAGGAAGCCCGTTCGCAGTTCGTCGATGCGCAACATCGTGCATCCGTCGAAGACATGCGAGCCGACTCGCTCGATGAGCTTCACCGTCATCGGATGCGGAAGGCGCTGGCTGCGCAGGTCGCGCTGGGTCACGAGTCCGATGTTCGGGATCAGGTCGAACAAGCCGTCATCGCCCAGAACGAGCTCCACGCGGCGATGCGGTACAAGCGCACGGTCGAACGTATCGAAGATCGGCACCGCAAGGCATGGGCCGTCCTCGCGACCCAGGCCGCCGACCGAGCGATCGACGACATCGCCATCGCCGGCTGGAAACGGAGGCAGTCATGAATGGATTGTTTGGAGTCCTGAGTCGAATCGGCACGATCGAGGCCCGATTCGGAGCGGCGAGTGCCACACCGATCGGCACGGCCGGCACGGAGTCCGCGTCGTTCGGTTCACTTCTCGAGTCCGTTGACGCACCCAACTCAGGTTCTCGCGCATTTGCGTTCTCGGGCCTCACCGGAGGAGCGGGCACCACCCCCGGAACCCTGCCGAACATCTCGCCTGCGCTTCGACGTGCATTCGAGGAAGCTGCCGATCGCTACGACCTCGATGTGAACTTCCTGATGGCGGTCTCCTGGACCGAATCGGCGTTCAACCCTGACGCCGTCTCGCATGCCGGCGCAATCGGTCTGATGCAGCTCATGCCGGGCACCGCGGCCGGACTCGGGGTGAATCCTCGTGATCCCCTCGAGAACATCGACGGAGGCGCGCGCTATCTGCGGGAGCAGCTCGATCGATTCGGATCACCCGAACTGGCCCTCGCCGCCTACAACGCCGGACCCGGCGCGGTGCAGAGGTATGGCGGAGTCCCGCCGTTCGAGGAAACACAGAACTACGTGCCCCGGGTGATGGATCGATTCCGTGCACTCCTCGGCGCCGGGGTCGCCGGACTGAACAGTCCCGGTTCCGTCACGCCGACTGGCGCGAATCCAGTCGTCTCGGCCGCAGCCACGCCGGCGGCATCAGAGCTGGCAAACCCCAACCCGAGCCCCGACGCGGTTCGTGGTGAGGCAACCCAACCGCCGACGAAGCCGGCCGAGAACCCAGCGGCGATCGTCGATGCGGCGCCGGTACGCGTCGATGGCAACGAACAGCAGGACACTCGCCGCCGGGCGACGCCTGAGGTCAGGGCGTCCGAGTTGCAGCGAACCGTGATCACACCCGCTCAGGCCAGCGCCGCATCGACCGATCGTTCGGTCGATCTGGTCTCAGCGAGCACAGCGGGACCCCAGGTCGCGGCGTCCTCGGCCATCGCAGGGGAGATCATCGAGTCGAACGAGCCCGCGGCCGCCGAGATCATCAGCCAGGCGGTCGCCGATGGCGTGGCCCGTGAATCGTCGTCGTCCTCAACCTGGGGTGATGGGTCCCGACCCGGTGATGGCGGACCCAGCACCGACGGCGGTTCCGCGTCGTCGCCATCGCTGAGTGCGGTTTCAGCTTCAGCGACACCGGGCACCACTGCGTCACCGAACGTGACGCTCGCCGAGCCGGTTCCGATCAGCCGTGTGCCGGAGGCCCTGATGCAATTCGTGCAGCGCGGAGAGAACCAGATGGTTCGTCTGCAACTCGACCCGGATGGGCTCGGCGAGATCTCCATACAGCTCTCCATGACAGCGACCGGCGAGGTGGCGGTGGAGATTCTCACCGAATCCGACACCACCGCGGCGCTGTTGGGACGAATCCGCGAAGCGCTCGACGCCAACCTGCGCAGCGAAGGGCTTCATCTCGACTCGTTCGACGTGTCGAGCCAGAGCGACACCGAAGAATCGACCGCTGAGTCCGCTCGAGATGAGCGGGCTCGCGAGTCCGGCGATTCGGCCGACGACGTCGCTGATCCCGAAACCGAACCCGACCCAGACATCGACCGACCGTCGGTGCTCCGAATCTGAGGAAATCATGATCAACGGAATCAGTGGTATCGCCACGAGTGAGACGAGTCAGCCCATGATCGCCGACTCGATGGGGAACGACAGAGATCTCTTTCTGAAGCTCCTCGTCGCGCAGGTCCAGTATCAGGACCCTCTCGAGCCCATGGACAACCAGGAGTACCTGGCCCAGACAGCTCAGTTCACGATGGTCGAGCAGATCACGCGAATGGCAGAACAGACATCGGAACTCCTTGCGTTCCAACGTGCGACCCTCGCGTCGGGAATGATCGGCCAAACCGTGACCGCCGTCGACGAATCAGAGGCGAGCACGACCGGGGTCGTGTCGGGGGTCGATTACAACTTCGGCGATCCACAACTTCTCATCGACGGCCAACGGGTCGGACTCGACGAGGTGGTGGCCGCTGGTGCGACGCCAGAGGAGGAGTCGACCGACTGACACCCACTCGGAATCTCACAGGACGATGCCAACGCCACGGATGGCGGACACGCACTTCAGCGCTCGAGCGATCGGGCAGATCGAGAAATCGATGACTACAAGGAGAACACAATCATGATGCGTTCCATGTTCGCAGCCGTTTCCGGCCTGCGATCCCATCAGGTGATGGCCGACGTGATCGGCAACAACATCGCAAACGTCAACACGACCGGCTTCAAGTCGAGTCGCGTCGAGTTCGCGGACACCATGTCGCAGCTCATGCAGGCGGGGTCACTCGCCACCAGCGCCGCGGCAAACGTGAATCCGACCCAGATTGGCCTCGGCGTCAAAGTTGCGGCCACGCAGCTGTCGCAGACACCGGGTGCCGCCCAGGTCACGAACCAGACCACCGACGTCGCGATCCAGGGCGATGGATTCTTCGTCGTTCGGATGGAGAACGAACAGCTGTATTCGAGGGCGGGCTCGTTCCGCTTTGATGCACTCGGACGTCTCGCAAACCCGTCGGGTGGGCTCGTGCAGGGTTGGCTGATCGACCCCGCCACGAACGAGATCAACTCGAACGCACCCCTCACGGACATCGAGGTGCCGACGAGCTCGACGATCGAACCACAGATCACGACCGAGGTCGTCTATGGCGGCAACATGTCTGCCGTCGCTGCAGTGGGCGATCCCCCCGCTGAGTCTGTGATCGAGGTCGTCGACGGCCAGGGCGTACCCCACAAGGTGTCGCTCTCGTTCGAGAAGACCGCGATCGATCAGTGGACCCTCACGATGACCGATGTCGCAGGCGGCGGCGTGATCAACACGACCACGCTCGACTTTGATCCAGCGAATGGCCAACTCGTTGCTCCCCCGGCTCCGTTCCCCGTCACGTTCACGACCCCGAACGGCGAGAACATCGTGTTCGACCTCGACCTCACCCAGACAACCCAGTACGGCACGCCCACCGATCCTCGACTCATCTCGAGCGATGGATCAGAGGCCGGCTCGCTCAGAGGATTCGCAATCGATGCCAACGGCATCATCTCGGGAGTCTTCTCGAACGGTGAGACGCGTGATCTCGCTCAGCTCGCCCTCGCGGCGTTCTCCAACCCGAACGGGCTGGGAGCAGAGGGCGACACGGTGTTCCGCTCCACGCTCGCAAGTGGCGATGCCACCGTCGGTGCTGCTGGGACATCGGGCCGTGGCCTCCTCGCCGCCGGCCAGGTGGAGGCGTCAAACGTCGAGTTGGCCCTGGAGTTCACCAACTTGATCATCGCCCAGAGAGGCTTCCAGGCGAACAGCAGGGTGATCACTACGAGCGACGAGATGATCCAGGAACTCGTCAACCTGACGCGATAGGCGACTGGCGGTAGCGGCGGACCGGCGGCGATAGCAGCACCCAAGTGGTGTCTGCACGTGCGGCGACGGCGACTGCTCCCTCCGATGGGAGAGACACATGATTCAGACAACGAGATTGAACGGCAGCCATCTGGTGGTGAACGCCGACCTCATCGAGGTCATCGAGGCCACGCCCGACACGGTGATCACCCTCATCGACGGAACCCGGTTCATCGTGGTCGAGAGCCCCGATGAGCTCATTCGGCGCATCCAGCTCTTTCGTGCAGGCGTTCTCCGTTTGCGCGACGACCCCGAGCTTTCATCGAGCCATTCGGGCGGCGACCGCTCGCTCAGCGTGGTCCCGAACGAGGGGGCCCGACGTGACGATGGTCGAACGATCAAGAGAGAGGGGCGGTAGGCAATGGATCCGATAACCCTTGCGGGTCTTGCAATGGCAATTGGCGCAACGATGGGCGCCATGATCATGGGCGGTATCGACCCTGTCGGTGTGTTCCTGTCATCTCCGAGCTCGATCATTCTCGTCGTGTGCGGCACGATCGGCGCAACGCTTGCGTCCGGCTCGATGGGCGAGGCCACCGGCTTCGTCAAGGTGATGCTGAAGGCGCTCATGCCGCCGGCAGAGCCGGACTCCGAGAAGACGATTCAGACGGTGCTCGAATTCGCCGACACCGCACGTCGAGACGGCCTCCTCGCCCTCGAGGAAAGCGTTGCCACACTCGACGACGAGTTCCTTCAACGCGGCGTCCAGATGGCTGTCGATGGGACGGACCCCGAGGTGGTGCGAGAGGTCCTCGAGACCGACATCGCTGCGACGGAGGACAGACACAAGGTCGGTGTCGGCTTCTTCGACAGGTGCGTCGGATATGCACCTGCGTTCGGAGTGGCCGGAACGGTGATCGGCCTGATCGACATGTTGAACAACCTCGACGATCCGTCGGCACTCGGCCCGGCGATTGGCGTGGCGTTCGCGACCACACTCTGGGGCGTGTTCTTGGCGAACTACATCTTCTCGCCCATGGCCAACCGGCTGCGGACGTCATCGAAGCAGGAAATCGCGTACAAGAACATGGTGCTGGAAGGCGTGATCGCCATCCAGGCCGGGGCCAGCCCCCGCGCGGTGGCGGACCGTCTCGCCGCGTATCTGGCGCCGTCGGCGCGCGAATCGATCGACGGGAGCAAGAGTGCCTAAGCACAAGTGTCCCGAGCCGGAGCCGGACAACTCGAAGGCGTGGCTCGACAGCTACGCAGATGCAATGACGCTGCTTCTCGCGTTCTTCATCCTGTTGTTCGCGTTCTCGCTCGTGGATCAAAAGAAATTCCTCGAGTTCAAAGCGGGCCTGCACCTTGCGGCGGGAAAGGCCGCACCCACCCTCGACGGCGGAAACGGCATCCTCGACCTGGGCAGTGGTGTCACACCGCAGGTCGCGGCACCTCCGGTACTCGCGAATCAAGAGAAGACCGATCAGCGTTTCGACGTATCGAAAATCGACCCGTCGACCGCGTCGGTTCTCTACGACGAGCTCCGAGACCAGATACAGGCGATGCGCGCCACGCCGTTCGTGGAGGTCGAGAGGAATGCGCGCGGCGTCACGATTCGCATGGACGCGTCGGTGGCGTTTGCATCGGGCTCGTCCGAACTCGTGCCCGATGGTGCCACGATTCTCTCCGGCCTCACACCCGTTCTCGAAGAGATCGACAATCCAATCCTCATCGAAGGCCACACCGACAGCCAACCGACCAACGGTGGGGGTGGCTTCGCCACGAACTGGGAACTGTCGGCGATGCGGGCGGTAACCACATTGAGGTACATGTCCGAGATCCTCGGCATGCCAGACGCCCGATTGTCAGCGATCGGACACGCGGACACGATGCCGCGCAGCACGAACGAGACCGCTGAAGGTCGCGCGGCCAACCGACGGGTCGAGCTCGTCGTTCTTATCGAAGAGGAGCAAGCGGCGGAGATCCTGGGGACACCGGGCCAACATCCGCTCAATATGACCGCCTCGTCCGGGGTCGCACCTTTCGTCGACCTCAGCATTCCCACGCCTCTCGAACTCGCTGGAGTGACGAGAGACCAATCGCTGTTCGACATCACGCCGCCGATCGTGGGGCAGGTCTACAACGGCGACACGTCAACCGAATTCGTATCCGATCCGAGCGGACAGGAGCAGTCAGATGGCTGAAGAAGAAAACGCAGAAGAAGAAGCGGCCGCGGCGGCTGCGAAGAAAAAGAAGATGATCATCGGTGGCGTTCTCGCGGCCGGTGCGATCTATCGATTCGTCCTCAGCGGCGGAGCCGCAGAGGAGGTCCCCGAAGCGATGGCTGCGGTCGAGGAGGTGGACGTCGCAGAAGGAGAGATCTTGCCGATTCCCGAGATGACGCTCAACCTTGCCGACCCGGAGGCCCTCCACTTCGCGCGAATCGGGCTCGCCGCTGTTCTTCTCGAAGGCGAGGACCCTGTCATCGCCGAGGGCAAACTGCCGATCATCCAGGACATCGTCATCGACGTCGTTGGCAACCGCACGTTCGCGGAGCTGCGAGAGCCAGGCATCAAGAACATCCTGCGAGACGAGATCTCGGAGAAGACCCGTGAAGCATTCGACGGTGAAACCGTGTCGCGTGTGATTTTCACGTCGTTCGTCATGCAATAGCTCAACCGCTCCACAAGACGTGATGCGGGAGGGCTCACACTTCACACGCTTACTCCTCCCGTCTCGCCACGAAGCACCCCGCTTCGTTTCGGTCCCACGGATCGCCTGAAGGCGGCTCGTGGGGCCGCTGGCGTTTTCTCGTGATTTTCTTGTCAAGGCCCCCGAATCGCATCCCGATACCTCCATTGCTCACAGGACGTGAGCGACGCAAACAAATACCGGATCCCAAGTCGGGGTCTGGAAATGTCAAGGAGGACAGGGCGAAATGACCTTGCGAATCAATCAGAATGTTGCGGCGGTAAACGCCCACCGCAACTTGGTGGGAAACGACAACGCCTTGAGTAAATCACTCGAGCGTCTGTCTTCGGGTTTCCGGATCAACCGAGCTGCAGATGATGCTGCCGGCCTGATCAAGTCGGAAACACTTCGCTCTGAGGTGCGTGGCACCAAACAGGCGATTCAGAATGCCCAGGACGGGATCAGCTTCGTGCAGACGGCCGAGGGTTCACTCAACGAGGTCCACAGCATCCTTCAGCGGATGAACGAGCTGGCGGTTTCGGCCGCCAACACGGCGACCAGTGACGGGTCCGCCGAACAGGCCGAGATCGACGAACTTCTGCTGCAGATCGACTCGATCGGCACCAACACGAAGTTTGCCGGCCTCGATGTCTTTGCCGCAGCTGCGCAGACGTTCCACGTGGGCGCCAACAGCGGTGAGAGCATCGACGTGACGACGGGAGTGCTCACGCAGACGTCGGTCGGTGTCAACGGACTCGACGTCACCACAGCCACGGGCGATGCCGACGCCGCCATCGGCACCATTGCGACGGCGATCGATACCGTCTCCACACTTCGTGGAACGCTGGGCGCCAAGCAGAACCGGCTCGAGTCGACCACGAACAACCTGCGGGTGAGCGTCGAGAATCTGTCGGCATCGGAATCACGAATCCGTGACACAGACATGGCCCTCGAGATGTCCGCCTTCACCCGGAACCAGATCATGGTCCAGGCCGGCACGGCGATGCTCGCGCAGGCCAACGCGGTTCCGCAGACCATGCTCGGCCTTCTCTGATACAGGCCAAATAGCACCACCGGGCCGGGAACAACGTCGTTTCCGGTCGAACCACGATTCCCCGATGCCGGTCAGCCGGCGTCGGGGAATCGTGTGTTTTAGCCACCAATACAGGTAATCGGGCAGTCCGTCCGACCCATATCAGTGAGCCAAACGCCCAAACTCGCCCGAAGTCCTCATCAGTGCTGCCACAAGTCCGATTGATCTCTTGCCCGCAAGGAAGTGGGTTACTAGTCAAGGAGGACGCAGCACCATGAGTCTGCAGATCAATCAGAATGTTGCGGCGATCAACGCTCACCGCAACCTTGTTTCCAACGACAACATGCTGAGCAAGTCGCTCGAGCGGCTGTCGTCTGGTTTCCGGATCAACCGAGCTGCAGACGATGCAGCCGGCCTGATCAAGTCGGAAACCCTCCGTGCTGAGGTGCGTGGCACCCAGCAGGCGGTCAAGAATGCCCAGGACGGTATCAGCTTCGTCCAGACTGCAGAAGGCTCCCTCGTTGAGGTCCATGCCATGCTGCAGCGGATGAATGAGCTGGCTGTCTCTGCAGCCAACACCGCGACCAGCGACGGTTCCGCCGAACAGGCCGAGATCGACGAGCTCCTGCTCCAGATCGACGCCATCGGCACGAACACCAAGTTCGCTGGCCTCGATGTGTTCGACGCCGCCGCTCGTACGTTCCACGTGGGCGCCAACAGCGGTGAGTCCATCGATGTCACCACGGGTGCCCTCGATGTGGCCTCGGTCGGCGTGACCGGCCTCGACGTCACCACCGCAACTGGTGACGCCGATGCTGCGATCGGAACATTGGCCACGGCCATCCAGACCGTGTCTGATCTGCGAGGAACCCTCGGTGCCAAGCAGAACCGTCTCGAGTCGACGATCAACAACCTGCGTGTCAGCGTCGAGAACCTCTCGGCATCGGAATCACGAATTCGTGATACCGACATGGCTCTCGAGATGTCGATGTTCACCCGGAACCAGATCATGGTCCAGGCCGGCACGGCGATGCTCGCACAGGCCAACGCTGTCCCCCAGAACATCCTCGGACTGCTCCGATAGTCCAACTGGCAACCCAATTCCAGCCCTGGTCTCCCGGTCCGCTAGTCGGACCGGGAGACAAGGTCCGAATCGGCGGGATTCGGACGAGCTTCGGATTACCGGCGGGAAATCTGAGGCGGGTGAACCCGGATCGGCGGGTTGATCCGGGAGCTGGCGATCGGCGGTGGCCAATGGCGGGAACCCACCGCCGATCGACCAGCGGAAATTCACGACGGAAGAAAAGGGAATGACGAACACGGCGGAACAGGCGAGGGATCGAGAGCTCACTCTTCATCAGAAGCAGGAGCTCGAGCGATACCGGACGGAACGAATTCTCACGGCTCCTCCCGGCACGCTGATTTCGATGCTCCTGGAGCGTGCTGTCATCGATCTCGACGGCGCGATGGCGAAGCCCGACGCAGCCGAACGAAGCGCTCTCATTCGACACGCTCAAGACATTGTGCTCGAGCTTCGGTGCTGTATCGATCTGTCTCAAGGAGAGGTCGCTGAGAACCTCGACGCCTTGTACGCCTACGTTGAGCGTCAGTGTCTCGAGGCGTTTCTGACTCGGTCGAACGAGCCTCTGGGACCTGCCCGAAACGTGCTTGCCGACATTCACGAGGGTTGGGCCGCAATTCTCTGACGCCTCACATGGCTCACACTTCGGCCGATAGGGCGAGGTGATTGGCGGAACAAGTGAAACGGCGGACCGCGTCCACGACGCATTGGCGATCCTTCTCGATCGCGAGGTGAACCTGCTCAAAGGGCTGCGTCACCGCATGGCACTACTGCGACTCGCGCTGCTCGATGGCGACCCTGGCGTCGCTCAGCTTGCGACAAAGGACGTCGTTGCGGCCACAGAGTTTCTCGCCGACCTCGCGGAAGAACGAGAGACCACGTTGAGTGGGATGCTCGGTGCAGGACAGCCTCCGATAGAGATCGACGACATCGCGATCACGGCTCCGGACACCCACAAAGCCGTTCTTGGCCGACTTGTCGCCGAACGCCGAACAGAGGTCCGCCTCGTCGAGGCGCTGCGAGACTCGACCAAGTCGATTGCCGAGGAAGGAAAGCGCTCGGTGACCGGTCTGCTCGATCTCCGTGGCGGTCCAGACGGACCGACAATCATCACGGGCGGCCTGTAGCCATGGCTTTCGAAGGCCTGCACATCGCAAGGTCCGGAATTCTCGCGAGCCAAAGGGCGCTCGACGTCACGGGCAACAACATCGCCAACGTCGGCACCCCCGACTACAGCCGTCAGCGCGTCCAGCAGGTGAGCACCGAACGGGCCGGCGCCTCCATTCTCCTCGGCCCAGGAGCCAACGGCACCGGCGTGATGATCACGGGGGTCGAACGAATTCGAGATGTGCTCCTCGATCGTGGTGTCAGGGGCGAGATGGCCAACGCGGCCGGCTCGCAGACCACGGCGACGACCCTCGAACACATCGAGACGGCGCTGGGGCCGCTCAGAGGAGGCTTGACCGACGACCTCACGGCCTTTTGGAACAGCTGGGAGGAGCTGAGTCTCGACCCGGCATCAACTACCGCTCGACAGCTCGTACTCGACGCCGGCGCTCAGATCGGCCGGTCGGTTCGATCGATGTCGACGGCCGTGAACGAAGTCGTGACCGCCACTCGCGGTGAAGCGGAGCTCGTCCTCGAAGCCCAGAATGGCGTTCTCGCGGACGTCGCTCGGCTCAATGGCGAGATCCGCGCTCATACCGCACTCGGCGAGAACCCAAACGCTCTTCTCGATGAACGGGATCGATTGCTCGACCGAATGGCCGAGAACCTCGGTGCCAAGGTTCACACGCTTGAAAGCGGGGAGATCCACGTCTCGGTCGGCGGGTACGCACTCGTTCGGGGCGACCGAACGACCACACTTGGCATCGCCGGCACACCACCAACTCTTCTCACGGCTGAAGGGCACACACTCAACCCAGGAGGGCGTCTTGGCGCGCTTCTCGTCGGCGCCGCTGCGGCTGCAGGACAGGTCCAATCGGATCTCGATGTGCTCGCCATCAGCCTCCGCGACGCCGTAAACGATCAGCACCGTCTCGGCTTCGACCTCGACGGTGCAGGTGGAGGCGACTTCTTCGGTGGATCCGGAGCGACTGATCTCGATCTCGCTGTCGGTCTGGACGTGCGAGCGATCGCAGCCTCGGCCGACGGTGCGGCACGAGATGGCAACAACGGAATCGCCCTCGCCGGCGTGCGCTCGCTCGGCGGACCTGGTGGCACGATCGATGAGACCGCTCGAGCAATCCTGGGACGAGTCGGCGCAGCCGTACAGACGGCGTCGCATCGAGCAGCTCTGGGGTCGACCTCACTCGAAGGCCTTCGCTCGGCTCGCTCGGCAGTGAATGGCGTGAACCTCGACGAGGAACTCACGATGCTGATGCAGTACCAGCGCTCATATGAAGCGTCGGCCAGGGTGATGACATCGGTCGACGAGATGCTGGATGTGTTGATCAATCGAACCGGCCTGGTCGGTCGATGAGGAATCGGTAGGCGGACATGAGAATTTCGACCCCCCAGATGTGGCGCTCATCGATCAACGATGTGTCGCGTGCGCAGGTGGCTTCGGCCGAGGCGGGCAAACGCGTCTCCACCGGTCGGCGGATCGACCGTGCGTCCGACGACCCCGTCGGAGCACTCCGAGCCACGCAGCTGCGCACGGATGCGGACGCCATCGACCAGTACCATCGGGCTGCGCAGGACGCGGTCACCGTCATGAACGAACAGGACACGGCTCTCCAATCCGTCCTGAACCGGATGATCGAGGTCGAGGGACTCACGATCTCATCGGCAAATGATGTGCAGACCGTCGACGGACGTGAAGCGATTGCGACCGAACTCGAAGAGTTGCGCGCACAACTCGTCGACATCGCAAACACCGATCATCGCGGTCGCGCACTCTTCGGTGGATTCAATGGCGCGGCGGTCGATGCGTCGGCGCCGACCGTTGCACTCAGCTCCGATGGTGGCGCTGTCCTCCGGCGCGTGGACGAGAACCATGTCGTTCAGATCAACGTCGACGCGGGTGAGGTCTTCGGCTTCTCGTCAGGGCGCAGCCTGTTCGATGTGCTCGACGACATCATCATCGACGTCCGCGCTGCCGACGTTGCGACACTCGGCACGACGAGGCTCGACGAGCTCGAGTCTGCTCGGACCAATGTCAGCAATGCGCTGGGCACGATCGGCGCTCGTACGTCGCGGGTTCAGACCACGATCACCCACTCGACCGAACGCCGAGACACGAACCGCGCCGCGGCCGCGTCCATTGACGAGGTCGATCTGGCGCAGGCATCGATCGACGTATCCGAGGCCGCGCTGGCCTACGAAGCCGCGCTGGCGATCACCGCCCAGATAAACCGCACGAGCCTCCTCAACTTCCTCTGATCCGATGGCCATCACCGAAGCAGACAACCCACATGGCGCGTCCAGTACGATTTCGCCGATGCAGCTTCATACAAGTCGGTTTGGCGATATCGAGATCGACAGCGCGGCCGTGATCTCGATTCCTGATGGGATTCCGGGGTTTGCGAGCTTCACCGGGTTCCTCCTGGTGGAAGCGGCACCCGATCAACCCTTCTACTGGCTGCAGTCGACCGACGACGGCGATCTGGCGTTTCTGGCAGCCGTGCCGTGGAACTACTTTCCCGACTACGAGCTATCGCTCGGCGACGACGACGAATCCGCGCTGGACGTCGAAAACCCGGGAGATTTGCTCGTGCTCAACCTGATTACCGTCGATCACGAAGCAGAAGCTGTTTCGGCCAATCTTCTCGCTCCGGTTGTCGTGAACCAGGCGAATCGGATGGCTCGACAGATCGTGATGGACGACGACTTGCCGGTTCGAGCGCCGCTCGGGCCTGTCTCCGCCTAGAGAACAGTCGAAATTCCGGCTCCAACACTCAACGTCGGGCACCGATCTGCCGATCACAGAGGTGATGGCGGATGAATTGACCACCGATGTCGACGAGACCGACGTACACGCAGACGTCGCTCCGGACGCGCAATCGGACGCGCCCGAGACACTCGCTCAGGCATTGGGCGAGGACGGTCCCGGAATCGCCGCCGAGATCGAACAGGAACTCCAGCCAAACGCGGCCGGGCCCTCGACCGGACCACTCTCCGAGCGGCTCGGGGTACTCAATGATCTCGAAGTGACGGTGACCGCTCGCCTATGTGCAGTCACGCAGCCGCTGGGTGAGGTGCTTTCGATGACGCCGGGCTCGGTGCTGGATCTCGGCCGCAACGTCGGCGATCCGATCGAACTGCTCGCGAACGGCGTGCTCGTCGCCCACGGCGAGGTCGTTGCTGTCGGGTCGAGCCTGGGCGTACGAATCACGTCGATCCCGAACGCCTGACCGGAGTTCACAACGTTCCGGCAACGGGCGTGTCGCCAACGGTCGACTGCAGTCGCCCGAGTTCGGCCAGCAGCTCCATCGTGATGGCTTCGTATCCGCGCTTGCCGTAAACGTTCTCGACCTCGTGGGGGTCGGCAACGAGGTCGAAGAGCTCCCACTCGACCGGGTTCGCCGGGCCCCGCGCCCCCGGCTGATCGAGGGGATCGTTGTAGTAGCAGATCAGCTTGTGCGTTGCGGTTCGGACACCGAAGTGTGCGGGTACCGCATGGCAGTCGTCGTTGTGCATCCAGTACCGGTAGTACATCGACCTGGGCCAATCGTCTGGTGTTCTGCCCTCGAGCAGCGGCGCGAATGATCGGCCTTGGACCGAGTCGGGGATTTCCACGCCGGCGAGGTCGAGGAAGGTGGGGCCGAAATCGACGTTCACGACGATGTCGTCGACGACCGATCCCGGGTCGATGCGGCGTGGGTACCGGATCAGGAGCGGCATGGCCAGAGACTCTTCGTACATCAGTCGCTTGTCGAACCAACCGTGATCGCCCAGGAAGAAACCTTGGTCGCTCGTGTAGACGACGATCGTGTCGTTCGCGAGCCCGGTTTCGTCGAGATGGTCGAGAAGCCGTCCGACGTTGTCGTCGATCGACGCGACAACTCGCAGATAATCCTTGATGTATCGCTGGTACCGCCAGTCGATCTCCTCGTCGAGTGTGAGTCCCGGTGGAACGGTGGCCTTCAGATCGATGACGGGATCCAGGTCGAGCATGCGCATCTTCACCGCCTGCACGACCTCGGCCCGCCCC
Source organism: Acidimicrobiales bacterium (assembly GCA_051011575.1). Lineage (GTDB taxonomy): Bacteria > Actinomycetota > Acidimicrobiia > Acidimicrobiales > SHLQ01 > SHLQ01. The sequence continues at coordinate 32,436 of JBPCTR010000230.1, forward strand.
TGCAGATCGTCGCGGAACGTATCGGGGTACGGGATCTCGACGTCGTCGTACATCGTGAAGTGTTTGGTGTCCGGTTCCCACGTGCGATGGGGAGCCTTGTGATGGCAGAACAGGGCGAACGGACGATCGGGGTCACAGCCGTCGAGAAAGTCCACGCAGTCGTCGGTGATGAGGTCGGTGACGTACCCACCGCGCTCCACGATCCCTTCCTCGCCGTCGATGAACACGGGGTTGTGGTAGTGGCCCTGACCGGGAAGAACCCGCCAGCGATCGAAGCCACGGGGATCCGCTTCCGGCCCGTGCCCGAGATGCCACTTGCCGAACAACGCCGTCTGCCATCCCTGCGCCTGCAACGCCTTTGGAAAGGTCCACAGAGAATTGTCCAGAGGTGTGTCAAGCGTGGTCACGCCGTTCACATGGTTGTACGTACCTGTCAGGATGGCGGCCCGGCTCGGTGCGCAGATCGAGTTCGTACAGAACGCGGCATCGAAGCGCATCCCTTCCGCCGCGATGCGGTCGAGATGGGGGGTCTCGTTGATCCGGCTGCCGTACGCCGACACGGCGTGGCACGCATGGTCGTCGCTCATGATGAACAGGAGATTCGGACGGGGAGATTCCATGGGCCGTTTTCTAGTGCCTCGTCGTGGCTAGGTTGTCGACGTGCGTGTGTTCGTGACCCACAACCCCGAGGATCTCGATGCGTACTACGCCCGATCGCTTCCCGACCTGCGGGCGATCGCCGAGGTCACGCTCAACCCGCTCGACCGCGACCTTGAATCCGGCGAGCTCGCCGAGGCCGCCGCCCACCACGATGTGATCATCGCCCATCGCTCTACCCCGGCAGACGCCCTCCTGTTCGAGACGCTTCCCGACCTGCTCGCGCTCCTGCGCTGCGCAATCGATGTGAGCACGATCGACGTCGACGCCGCCTCCCAGCACGGAATTCTCGTCGCCAACGCCGACAAGAGCTTCATCGCCTCGACCGCCGAGCTGGCGATTGGGCTCCTCCTCGATGTGGCCCGGAACATCTCGGCGAGCGCATGCGACTATCGCGCCGGAGTGGAGCCGCCGCAGCGTCCCGGCTGGCAGATATCGGGCCTCACGGCCGGCATCATCGGCTACGGATCGATTGGCGCATACTTGGCCGTCACACTTCGGGCCCTCGGGATGACCGTCCTGGTCAACGATCACGACCCCGACGTGGGTGTCGGCGACGACATCACCCCGGCGTCGCTCGGCGAACTTCTGTCGGCGAGCGACGTCGTGTTTCCTCTGACGCCCGGAGGCTCCGAGACCGCTGGTCTCATCGGCGTAGACCAGCTGGCCACCATGAAGCCCGGCGCCGCGCTGATCAACGTATCCCGCGGGGAGGTGCTCGATGAGGGTGCGGTACTCGACGCACTCGATTCTGGACGGCTGTCAGGTCTCGGTATCGACGTGGGACAATCACACGACCAGCGCCCGTCGGCAGCATTGGCTGCACACCCCCTGGTCGTTGCCACGCCGCACCTGGGTGGCCTGACCGCAGCAAATGCCGACGCCCAGGCCGACAGCTCGGTGAAGCAGGTGGCCGCCATGATCGCCCACGACGCTCCACCTCGAAGCCTCAACTTCGACGATGCCCATCGTCTCCGGGCCTGGTGGAACCAAGAACAAAGCCCGGATGAACAAAGGAACCCCTCATGATCGACCCGACGGCCGCTCCCCCTCAGAACTATGCGAGGTACCCATCGCTCGTCGACCGCACGGTTTTCGTGACCGGCGGAGCGGATGGCATCGGAGCCGGGATCGTCGAACAGCTCGTACGTCAGGGAAGCCGTGTCGCCTTCGCCGACATCCAGGCCGACAAGGCCGAAGCGACCATCGCCCGTTGTGCCGAACACGATCCCAGACACCATCCGCTCTTCGTGGAGGTCGACCTCCACGATATTGACGCCCTCCGAGCAGCCATTGCCGCCACGATCGATGAGCTCGGCACCATCACCGTGCTCGTCAACAACGCGGCCAACGACGAGCGGCACACCTGGGACGAAATGTCGCCCGAATACTGGGACGATCGCATCAATGTGAACCTGCGCCACTACTTCTTCGCCATCCAGGCGGTCGCTCCCGGGATGATCGCACAGGAGAAGGGCTCGATCGTCAACATCGGCTCGAGTAGCTACATGATGCAAGAGGATTTCTTTCCGGGGTACGCGATCGCGAAATCCGGCGTCGAGGGGATCACCCGCACGATGGCCCGAACATTCGGCCCCCACAACGTGCGTGTGAACACCGTGCTCCCCGGTTGGGTGGCGACCGAACGCCAACTCACCAAGTGGTGGAGCCCGGAGGGCGAGGAGAGCACGTTGAACGATCAAGCGATCAAACGCCGGATCTACCCGGCCGAGTTCGCCCAGATGGTCCTGTTTCTCGCGGCCGACGACGGCGGTGCATGCACCGCTCAACAGTTCATGGTCGACGGTGGCCGATTCTGACTCGGGCGGGCGCCCTTACGCGGCGTCGGTAACCGGACTCTCGATTGCCAACCAGAGAGCGGCGCGGATCTGATCGGCTCGGGCACCGGTCAGGCGATTCGACACGACGATTCCCTCGACCATGTCGGCCAGAACCGCACCCCAGGGTCGACCCCTCAGCACGATCGACACCGTGTCGCCATTGGGACGACGTCGAATCGTCCGCGAGAAACCGGAGAGACGGGGCGGTGATGTGAAGCTCGGCGGATCGAGCCCACGCAGGCGCGAAGCGCGGGACAAATCCCGGGCAGCCCCCGCAAAACGGATCGATGTCGACTCCACCTCTTCATCATCGCGCCCGGGTGTGACAGGCAACCCTCCGGGTTGCTTGCGAGTTGCTTCGCAACTCGACACTCCCGGTCGAGAACCGCGGCCACCACCATGATCGCTCCGCGAGGCTCCGCTCCCCCGGCCCCTACCGATGGCGGGACGCCAGCACCGAAGGAGCGAGGGACGAGCGACGGCTCGCCGCCTCGGGCGCAGCAGGCGCGAGGTCGAGGAGCGAAGCGACGGATCCGAGCCCTGGAGCGAGGCACGAGCGGGAAGCAAGTAATCTCACGACCCGAAACCGGAGGTGCTGCGTTGACCACGAATCCCTACGATGCGCTACCGAAGACTGCGGCGAATCACGTGCCGCTCACACCGCTGTCATTCCTTCGGCGAACCGTCGATGTGCACCCGCAACGGGAGGCAGTGATCTACGGAGAGCGTCGCTACACCTGGGCCGAGGTGGGCGATCGGACCACTCGGCTGGCCTCTGCGCTCACCAGTGAGGGTGTCGGGATCGGCGACACGGTGAGCATCATCGCCGCGAACACACCCGAGCTCTTCGAGGCCCATTTCGGCGTTCCGATGGCAGGAGCGGTGCTCAACGCAATAAACACCCGCCTCGACGTGGACACGATCGCCTACATCCTCGATCATTCCGACGCCAAGGTCCTGATCACCGATGCGGCATTCGCCGACCGTGTGGGCTCAGCGCTGAAGCGGCTCGACCGGTCGATCGCCGTGATCGACATCGAAGACGCGGCCGGGCCCGGCGGACAGCGACTCGGTGATCGCACCTACGAGGAATTCGTCGCATCGGGCGATGCCGAGTTCGCGTGGCGTATGCCGGCCGACGAATGGCAGGCCCACGCCCTCAACTACACCTCGGGGAGCACCGGCAAGCCAAAAGGTGTGGTCTACCACCACCGCGGCTCCTACCTGATGAGCATGGGAACGGTGGTCGGCTGGGAGCTCACGAGCAAGCCCACGTACCTGTACACCGTGCCGATGTTCCATTGCAACGGGTGGGGTCATGCGTGGACTATGGCGCTGCTCGCCGGCACCGTCGTGTGCATCCGGGACGTCACCGCGCAGGGTGTGTTCGACGCGATCGCCGACCACGGCGTGACCCACTTCGGCGGGGCGCCGGTCGTGCTCGGCATGCTGGTGAACGCCGGCAGCGACGAACGCCGCCGCTTCGATCACACGGTGAAAGCGATGACCGCGGGCGCTCCCCCACCCGCGGCCATCCTCAAAGCGGTCGAGGCGATCGGCTTCGACGTGATGCAGGTGTACGGCCTGACCGAGACCTACGGGCACGTGTCGCAATGCGAGTGGCGCGACGAGTGGGAGGAGCTCGACTTCGATGGCCGGGCCGATAAGAAGGCCTGGCAGGGTGTGACCATGCCGATGAGCGAAGAGCTCGCGGTGTTCGATGTGGAAACCATGACTCCCGTTCCCCGCGACGGCGAGACCCAGGGCGAGATCTTCATGCGGGGAAACACGGTGATGAAGGGGTACTACAAAGATCAGGCTTCCACCGGCGCCGCCTTCGCCGGTGGGTGGTTCCATTCGGGCGACGCAGCGGTTTGGCGGGACAACGGCTACATCCAGATCACCGATCGGCTCAAGGACGTCATCATCTCGGGTGGCGAAAACGTGTCGTCGGTCGAGGTCGAGAACATCCTCTACAAACATCCCGCCGTGCTCGCGGCAGGCGTGGTGGCGAAGCCCGATGAGAAGTGGGGTGAGGTTCCGATGGCGTTCGTCGAACTCAAGCCGGACCACGACGCAACCGCCGACGAGGTGATCGCGTTCTGCCGCGAGCACCTCGCCGGCTTCAAGACCCCCAAGGCGGTCGAGTTCGGGGTGCTCCCGAAGACCTCCACCGGCAAGATCCAGAAATTCCTTCTTCGCGAAAAGGCACGCTCCTGACCAACCACGACCATCCCGAGGACCACCTCTCTCCGGCGCAGCTCGACATCAAGTCGTTGCTCGGTGCGACCGTCGGCGAACGCCCCGAGTTCTCCGCCGAGCTTCGCTACGAACTCCGGGGCGAGCTCGAAACGTCGATCGCAGGCTCGGTCGAGCGACTCCCGGCCGACGCTGAGATCTTCGCCAACAAACATGCGATCGCGTCGGTGCACGGTTGTGAAACAAAGTTCCTGGCCGATCGTGAATTCCCGGGCTGGTCGGTTCCCCTCGCTCGGGGGACGGTCGTGCACAAAGCGATCGAACTCTCGATCAACTGGCGGGGTGCTCCCCATCCGGCTGACCTCGTCGACGAGGCGCTGGCATCCCTGGAACATTCCGAGCAGAACATCGGTGAGTTCCTCCAGGAACTTCCCGAGGCGCAACGCGCTCAACTCCGTGGCGATGTAGTCGGGCATGTCACCGCATTCACCGAGTGCTGGCCGCCCCTCGAGAAGAAATGGCGGCCCGTCACCGAATCGAGGGTGCGCCTCGAACTCTTCGAGGGTCGGGTGGTGTTGCAGGGCAAGATCGATCTCACACTCGGTCGGGCGAACGGTCTCAGGGCGGGAAAGGTGCTCATCGACCTGAAGAGTGGCAAGGTGCGGCCCAGCCATCTCGACGACCTCCGCTACTACGCACTGGTCGAAACGATTCGGGTTGGGGTACCTCCCCGCATGCTCGCCAGCTACTACCTCGACCAGGGCAAACTCCACCGAGAACAGGTGAACGAGGACGTGCTCTTTGCAGCGGTCGGGCGCGCGGCCGCCGGCATCAACCGGATGATCGATCTCCACCTCGATGACTCGACGCGGACGACCGTGCCTGGGCCTCAGTGCCGTTGGTGTCGGGTACTCGACACGTGCGACGTTGGTCAGCGCAGTCTGAGAGAGTTCGACGACCCGCTCGACGATCTTGACTAGACGAGCGACGAGGGACGAGGAGCGGAGCGACAAAGCTGCGATTGTCGGGAGCGAGGAACGAGCGGGAACTAGAGCCAATCCGAGAACTCGGCATGGCGCTCGTACCACTCCTCCGACGTGATCGCGTACCGGAGATGGTCCTCCCACACGCCGTCGATCTCCAGATACCGCTCGGCAAGACCCTCGAGTCGAATCGCCAACTTCTCAACCACTCGCCGCGAAGGCTTGTTGCGGGGAATGATCGAAATCTGGAGGCGATGCAGTCGGAGCTCCTCGAAAGCGAAGCGAAGCGCGAGCACAAGCGCCTCGGGGGTGTACCCGTTCCCGGCCTGCCGCTCGTCGATCCAGTACCCCACGTATGCGTTCTGAAACGGACCCCGCTGGATCGAAGAGACGTTCATCTCCCCGATCAGCTCGGCCCCGAGGAAGACACCGAACCCATAGCCGGTGCCGAGCTGGCGCTCCCGATGTCGGGCCGCACAGCGCGACGAGAACGCCTGCTTGCTCTGCACGACATCGGGTTGGCCCGGCACCCGCTGAGGTTCCCAACGGGTGAGCCAGTCCTCGTTGGCCGAGCGGACGTCCTTCCATTGGGAGTAGTCGTCGACCACGAGCGGGCGGAGCATCACTCGACGGCCCTCGAGCGGGGCCGCGCCCGGCTCGGGAAGCGATCGGATCACGTGATCTGGCTCAGGATGAGCCCATCGAGGATGTCCGACTCCGATACGAGGACGTCTTCGGCGTCGAAGTACCGGACGATGCGGGCGAGGATGCACATACCGCCAACGATCGTATCGACCCGCCCGGGCTCGAGCCCGGGGTTGTGCAATCGATCGGCTCGTGATTCGGTGACGAGCGTGCGGAAGACGTCCTCGATCGCAGGCCGGTCGAGACGGAAGTGATGGATCTGATCCCGGTCATACTCGAGCAGCCCGATCTCCACTGCCGCCGCGGTCGAGACCGTTCCTGCCAGGCCCACCAATTGTCGCGCTCCCAGCACCATCGGGACCTCGCGTACGACATCGTCGATGTGAGCCTCGGCGATCGAGAGACACGCCACCAGTTCTTCCGGGAGCGGCGGATCGCTCTCGATGTACTTCTCGCTGAAGCGCACACTGCCCATGTCGGTCGACAGCCCGCCTTCCATCCGCGTCGTTCCAATCGCGAACTCGGTGGAGCCACCGCCGATGTCGAAAACGAGGAACGGTCCGTCGGCAGCATCCAGTTCCGCCGTCGCGCCAATGAAGGAGAGCTCGGCTTCCTCGTGTCCCGAGATCAGTTCAGGGCGGACACCGACCGCCTTTTCGGACACGTCGAAGAATCTCTCGCGATTCGAGGCATCGCGGGCGGCCGAAGTCGCTGTCATGCGAACGCCGGCCAACTCGTAGCGATCCATGATCGAGGCAAACTCGTCGAGTGCGACACGAACCCGCTCGATCGCATCGTCGGCCAGGCGACCTGTCGCATCGACGCCGCGTCCGAGGCCGGTGATACGCATCTCGCGTTCAAAGGTTGAGGCCCCATCGCCCACGATGAGCCGGGTGGAGTTCGTGCCACAATCGATGGCGGCGTACACCGGACGGGTCGGATCGTTGGTCACTCGTTGTCCTCTCGAGACGCCGCCGGCCAGTCGGGGCGATCGACCTCGTGGAGATGCTCGGCAACCCACTCGCCGACCGGATCGTCCCCGCCAGCCAACCACCAGCCGTAGTGCGCGTGCAGGCATTTCACGCCGGTGCGGGTTCCTCCCACTCCACCCGATGGCCGATGCTGAGGCTGAAGCGGCATGGCGTCGAGCGCGGCATCTCGCTCCTCGCGATACCGGTCGTGGGCGTCTGCGATCGCGTCGAGACCGACCTCGGCCTCGGCCCGGCGCACGCCTCCCATCGACTCGAGTCGTCCCACGAGCACGTTCTCTCGCTCACCACACAACCAGTAGAGCGTCGGCATCGGCGTGCCATCGTGCAGGATCGGCGCGTTCCGAAGCACGACGGGCCCACCGGTTGCGTCTCGGACGACTACCGCAAATGCACCCTGCGGCTCCCGGCCGAGAAGCTCGGAGACCCGACGCCTGTCGACCGCCAGCTTCTGTACGACCTCGAGCGCCTCGACCGTATCCACATCGGTCGGATCGCCGAATGACGGAATCGTCGTGACCAGCTCTGGGTGTTCAGAGATCAGGCCGCGGGCACCGGCGTCGCCCCGAGAAGGCAGACGATCCCAGATCTCGGCCGCTAGCCGGGTGGGCGTACGACGGAGCCCGTCGAAGAGCGAGACGATGATCGGTGTCGCGGCGACACCCCGGATGGCCCGCCATGCGCGCACTCCCACGAGCGGTTGGTCGGCCACACTGACCACGAACGCATCGTGGCCGTGCGCTCGTGCGTGCGCGGCTGCGGCCTGTAGCGACGTCGACTGCCCCTCCGCCCAATCGGGGTTGCGGATCACCAAAACGTCCGACGGCAGGAGGTCGGCAAAGTCGTCGTCGCCGACGACCACGACCACGTCGTCGTACCCGGCCGCGCGGGCCGCATTGACCGTGCGGAGCAGCATCGCGGTGCCGTCGATCTCGGCTCGGAGTTTGTGCCCGGCACCCTCGAAGCGCGAGCCACGACCGGCGGCGAGAACGACAGCCGCCTCGGTCATCGCACACCCGCGTTCGCTCCACGAGCGCCGCTAGGGTCGACGCCGTGGATCAGCCTGACCTCGAGTTCAACCCGCCGGCCTTCCAGGCGATCGTCCTGATGGCGGACTCGGTTCAGGTGGCTGAGGGAAAGCTCTTCATTCTCGGCGGCGGACTGGGTGTGATCGGCCCCCGGCCGCAACACATTTCGGTGGCGGTACGAATCGCCGTTCCGTGGGACCAAGCCAACGTGAAACACGACTGGCGTCTCGATCTCACCGACGAAGACGGTCGACCGGTGCTCGTCCGCGAGAAACCCGTGTCCCTGGCCGGGCGATTCGAGGCCGGTCGTCCGGCGGGTGTCCCGCCGGGAACCGCACTGTGGGTGCCGCTCGGCATCAACTTCGGTGCGGTGCCACTCCCCCGGGGCAAGCGCTACACATGGAAGCTGTACATCAACGACGCGACGTCGGAGACGTGGAGCGCCACCTTCGCTGTCCGTCCCTGACGGGGCTGCACAATACGAGATTTTGTGGTTGCCCATGTCAGTGATCGCGGTGAATCGGTCCGTCGCTGTCGCGCAGCGCCGCGACATTCCGCCCGGTCCGCAACGCAATGATTTCGGCCACGATGGAGACCGCCGTCTCCTCGGGGGTTCGTCCACCGATGTCGAGTCCGATCGGTGACCGCAGGCGATCAAGCTGTTCCGGTGTCAGACCGACGTCGACGAGCCGAGCGCTGCGGTCGTCGTGGGTCCGGCGACTCCCCATCACCCCGATGTAGCCGACTCCGGTCTCGAGTGCCGACGTGATCGCGGGCACGTCGAACTTCGCATCGTGGGTGAGCACTGCTACCGCATCACGCTCTCCGAGTGACGGCCCGATCTCGGCAAGAAGCCGATCGGGCCAGTCGACCACGACATCGTCGGCGGTCGGAAAGCGACGTTTGGTTGCGAAGACCGGCCGAGCGTCGCACACGGTGACGCGGTAGCCGAGCAGCTTCGACACCTTCACCAGGGCCGCGGTGAAGTCGACAGCCCCGAAAATGACCATCTGTGGTGGAGGCGCATACGACTCGATGAAGATCGCCACATCCTCCTCGCGCGCCTGCCCGTCGGCTCCGTAGTGTCGAAGGCCCGTACGCCCCGCAGCGAGTTCGCCCAGCACATCGCGAGTAACGACCCGGTCGAGATCTGAGTTCCCCAGTGTGCCCAACACGTCTTGGTCGGGGCGCACGAGGATCTTCGCGCCGACCGATGGACCGTCGATCATCGTCGCGAGCGCCACTGGGTTCTCGGCGCGGATGGCGGTGCTGAGCGCGTGGAAGAGCGGGCGTTCAGCCTCGGAGTGGTCCGCCATCACCAGTCGAGCGGCTCGATGAACAGATGGATCGTGCCACCACACGTGAGACCCACGGCAAATGCTTCGTCGTCGGAGTAGCCGAACGTGACGGTGCGCCGATCGCCCGTCTCGATCACGTCGAGCGCCTCGACGACCACGGCACCCTCGACGCAACCACCCGAAACCGATCCGGCCACTTCGCCGTCGTCGTTGACGGCCATGGCAGCACCCGGGAGACGAGGCCCGGAACCGTCGAGATCGACGACCCGCGCCACGGCCACTTGCTTGCCCTGGCGTTGCCAGCGATCGAGGTCGTTCAGCAGTTCCTTCATCGGCTACGACGCTACCGCCGGCAGGAACGACGGCCCCAACCACATGGAGTGCTCAGGCATCTATGGCGTCGGCCAGCGTCTGGAGAGAATCCAGGCTGTGACCCTCGAGGAACGTGTCGACATGAGGTAGCGCTGCGGCCATACCTCGAGCCAGAGGTTCGTAGCCGGGGCTGGCCTTGAGCGGGTTCACCCAGATCACCCGGTTGGCCGTGCGGTGAAGGCGCTCCATCTCGAGCGCCATCTGGTCTGGATCGCCCCGGTCCCACCCGTCGGAGAGCACCACCACGATGGCCCCTCGCGCCATCCCGCGAACTCCCCACTCGTCATTGAATCGTCCGATGGCCTCGCCGAGCCTCGTGCCACCGGACCAGTCGACCACCGACGCCGCCGCATCGGCGACCGCCGCATCGACGTCGTGCGACCCGAGCTGCCGGGTCATGCGGGTGAGTCGGGTGCCAAGACCAAAGACCTCGACCCGGCCGCGCCCGACGACCGCGGCGTGTGCGAAGCGAATCAGGACCCGTGCGTAGGCCTCCATCGACCCGCTCACGTCGAGCAGCAGAACCAGTCGCCGTGTGCGTGAACCCTGACTCGTCATTGCCAACGAGAGCGGTTCGCCGGACGTTCGCATCGCCTGACGCACGGTTCGACGCAGGTCGTGGCGGTCGCCGCGTCGTGCGGAAACCCGGCGCCTCGACCGACGTTGCGAAGGCGAGAGGCGCATCGCAGCCATTACTCGCTGCGCTTCACGGAGCTCGTCAGAGGTGAACTCGGCGAAGTCCTTCTCTCCCAGAACCTCCGCCGCGCTGTAGCGCAGCGCAACGACGTCGTCGTCGCTTCCTTCGCCGGAGCCGTCGTCGTCGCCCTCATCGGTTGCAAGCGACGCCGACTCGGGCTCATCCTCGAATCGAACCTTGAACCCCGAGCTGTCGTTGTGGAAGAAGGCGAGGAACATCGCGTCGTACATTGCGATGTCCTCGGGCCGCGAGACCAATGTGGCGCGCCCTGCCCAGTACACATCGTCACCGCGGCGCATCCCTACAGCATCGAGCGCCGATCGGAACTGCACCGATGCACTGACCGGCACGGTGAGACCACCACTCCGGAGCGCGTGCACAAATCCCGCGACAACGCGCTCGAGCGGCGGTGGCCTGGTAGCCGTCGTCACGGTCAGGCCCCGAGGGCGATCTCGATCACGCTCTCGATGCCGGCTCGGCGGGCTCGCTCCTGATCTTCGCGGTACTTGAGCAGCGTGCCGAGCGTGGCATCGACCGCGTCGGCGGTGAGCGTGTTCTCGCCCAACACGTGCAGCGCGTTGGCCCAATCGAGCGTCTCGGCGATGCCGGGAGGTTTGTACATACCCATCTCGCGAAACTGTGCCGTGGCCGAGGCAACCTGACGGGCCAGCCCATCGGGAACGCCGGGAGCCTTCGTCTCGATGATCGCCACCTCGCGCTCGAAGTCGGGGTGCTCCACCCAGTGATAGAGGGCCCGACGCTTGAGGGCATCGTGAACATCGCGGGTGCGATTCGAGGTGATGATCACAAGCGGCGGTGTATCGGCGTGAAATGTTCCGAGCTCCGGCACGGTGACCGAGTAGTCGGACAGAGCTTCGAGCAGGAAGGCCTCGAACTCGTCGTCGGCTCGATCGACCTCGTCGATCAACAACACCGGAGGCACCTCGCTGCGGTGGTCGATAGCGGCGAGCAGCGGCCGGCGGATGAGGTATCGCTCGGTGAACAGCTCCTCCTCGAGGTGGTCGGCGCCTTCGCGGGCGGCTTCGCCCGTGGCCTCAGCGGTGCGAAGGTGCAGGAGCTGACGGGTGTAGTTCCACTCGTAGAGGGCCTGCGACGAGTCGATTCCCTCATAACACTGCAAGCGGATCAGGTCGGCCCCCGTGATGGCCGCAACGACCTTGGCGACCTCGGTCTTGCCGACTCCGGCTTCCCCTTCGAGGAGAAGAGGACGTTTCAGGGACGCAGCGAGGAAGATCGACGTGGCGAGCCCGCGATCGGCGAGGTACTGCTGTGCCGCAAGTTGCTCGAGGACGTCGTTCACCGAGCCGAGCGGGTGCGGGGCGCTGGTCATGGCGTTCAGGGTAGGGCACCCCCGGCCGGCCGCGGGAACCGCCGCATCGCTCAGCTGCCGGCGGGCGGAAGAATCGCGTACACCTCTTCGCCCGGAAGGACGAGGTCGTACTGCTCGCGGGCCACCCGTTCGATCGCCGCATCCGTCTGGAGGCCATCAACGCCCTCCTGCAACGACCGATTCTCGGCGAGGAGCGCGTCCAACTCGAGCGTGGCGCGGTCGAGCTCGTCACGTTGCTCGACGAATTGCCCGGTCGGGAAGACACCGAAGACGAACACGGCGAGCACGATCATTCCAACGCCGAAGCGAAAGACGATTCGTGCGAATGTTCGTAGCCACGGCGGGGTGCTTTTTGCCGTGGTCGCGCGGGGTTCTCGGTGGTCGACGGTGCGCGCCCGCCGTCGCTTCGCAACCGTTTCATGAGCACGAGGGCGGCGCTCTGGACGCGCCCGTGGAGCCGGTCGAGGCCGCGGTGCGGTCGACGTGCTGACGGGCCGGGATCCGGGCACGTTCCTCATCCGCCCGCCAGCGCAGCGCGGCCTGGGTAGGCAGCGGTCTCGCCGAGGTCCGCTTCGATACGGGTCAGCTGGTTGTATTTGGCCACTCGATCCGAGCGCGCTGGCGCACCGGTCTTGATCTGACCGCAGTTCACCGCCACCGCGAGGTCGGCGATCGTTGAGTCTTCGGTCTCACCCGAGCGATGGGACATCACCGACGTGTACGCATTCCGGGTGGCGAGACCAACCGCGTCGAGCGTCTCGGTGAGCGTCCCGATCTGGTTGACCTTGATCAGAATCGAGTTGGCGATGCCGTCGTCGATTCCGCGCTGGAGCCGCTGGCTGTTGGTCACGAAGAGGTCGTCGCCCACCAGCTGCACCCGATCGCCGATCGATTCGGTGAGTGCGGCCCAACCGTCCCAGTCCTGTTCGTCCATACTGTCTTCGATCGACACGATCGGATAACGCTCGCTCAGGTCCGTGAAATACGCCGCCATCTCGGTCGGGTTCAGCGTGCGGTTCTCGCCTGCGAGTACGTAGTTCCCATCGTGGAAGAACTCGCTGGCCGCAGCGTCCATTGCGAGTGCGATGTCTTCGCCGGGGCGCAGCCCGGTTCTTTCGACGGCCTCAACGAGAAGTGCGAGCGCCTCTTCGTTCGAGTTCAGATCGGGAGCGAATCCACCTTCGTCGCCGACAGCGGTGGCCAGGCCGCGTTCGTTGAGCACACCCTTGAGCGTGTGATAGGTCTCCACTCCCCAACGCAGCGCCTCGCTGAACGAAGCTGCACCGATGGGCATGAGCATGAACTCCTGGATGTCGACGTTGTTGTCGGCGTGCTCGCCACCGTTCAACACGTTGAGCATCGGAACCGGAAGCACGTGCGCGTTCGGCCCGCCCACGTAGCGATAGAGCGGGAGACCGACCTCGGCGGCGGCGGCGTGCGCAGCGGCGAGCGAGACGCCGAGGATCGAGTTGGCGCCGACCCGACCCTTGTTGTCGGTGCCGTCGACGTCGATCATCGTCTGATCGATCGTGCGCTGGTCACTCACGTCTAGGCCGACCACGGCATCGGCGAGTTCAGTGTTGGCGAACCCAACCGCGGTGAGCACTCCCTTGCCCTGGAAGCGATTGCCGCCGTCGCGGAGTTCGACTGCTTCGAACTGGCCCGTCGACGCACCGCTGGGCACGATCGCCCTACCAACCGCTCCATCGGCCGTGGTGACCTCGACCTCGACCGTGGGATTGCCGCGGGAGTCGAGCACCTCGAGGGCGCCGATCGAATCGATTCGTGACATGGGATCCTCCTGCACGGCACCGTGGCCGCGCGATTTCGGGGGCGGGCCTACCGAAACGCGACAAAAGGCGTCAGCGATTTCGACGAACCCCAACGCCCGCTAAAAACCTACACCCCCACGATCGCCAAGGGGTCTGACCCCAGGGTGCCAAATGGGGTCTGACCCGTTCCAACAGATTGTGCTCTGACCCCTTATTCGATTTAGGGGTCAGACCCCTTTGGCGGTGGTCCAGCGGGCTCGGAGCTCGGTCATGTCGAGGTCGGCGAGGTCGACGCCGTCGGCCTGCGCGCCGGCTTCGACGTGGCGGAAGCGGTCGGCGAAGCGGTTCGAGGCCTGTCGGAGGGCCGTTTCGGGGTCGACGTCGAGCATTCGAGCGACCTGAACCCCGGCGTAGAGAAGGTCGCCGACCTCATGTTTGTTCGGCTCGGCGGTCACCTCGGCCAACTCCTCGGCCACGTCTGCCAGCGCCCAATCGAGGTCCGGGCCACTGAAACCAACGGTGGCGGCACGCTTCTGGGTCTTCAGCGCATGGAGAAGGGCCGGAAGCGCACTCGGGATGCCATCCATCACGCTTTTGCGCTTCTTCTCGACCTGCTTTGCCTGTTCCCAGTTGTCCATGATGTGGTCGGGATCGGCATCACCGAACACGTGCGGATGCCGTTCGAACAACTTGTCGTGGATGCCATCGGCTACGTCGGCAACGGTGAACCAGCCCTGTTCCGAGGCGAGGCGACTGTGGAAGAAGATCTGGAACAGTAGGTCGCCGAGCTCCTCTTCGAGCTCGATGGGGCCACCGTCGTCGCCCGCCTCGACCATATCGATGGCCTCGAGGACCTCGTAGGCCTCCTCGAGCAGATATCGGCGGAGGCTGCCATGGGTTTGTTCGCGATCCCATGGACATTCGGCCCGCAGTCGCCGAACCAGCTCGTCGAAACGAGCAAACGCGCCGGCGACCGGTGCGGCAAGCCGCGGGATCCATAGCGACGTCAGGTGATCGGGGTCCGTTGCGTCGCGGAGATCGCCCCAGGGCACGGCCCGCACATCGGCGACGGGTGTACCCAAACCTTTCAGGATGGTCACGTCGGGCGGATCAAGTTCGTCGAGGGCCAGGATCACGTCGTCGAGCACGTCGGCGGAGTGCACCTGCGTCACCAGAAACGGACCGAGTCGGCCGGCAGCATCGATCACAAACCGGTGAGCATCGACGATCGTGGCCGCCTCGGCCATGGGGTCGATCCCCAGCGCAATCCACGCGAGGTCGGCGAAGCTCATCGCTGCCCGAACGTCGAGGGTGATTCGTTCGTCGGCGCGAAGCAGCTCCACCGTGCGTTCGGCGACGACGGGCGAACCCGGAACGGCGTACACGACGTGGCCGCGTTCGACTGCCTCTGCCACGAGGTGCTCGACAATTGCCCGGTACACCTCGGGAAACGACGCGTGTTCGTCGTAGAGGTGGTCGAACGTGCCCGCGACGGTCAGGCCGCCGGCGGCCGGATGTCGTTCGGTCCGCAGCCACACCGGATCTGGGCCGGCGAGAAGTGCAGAGGTCTCGGCTGTGATCAGCTCGGGACCGGCCGGCCCGAGCCCCACGACCGTGACGATCGAGGTCATGACACCTTCCTCAGGGGTTGGCCACGACCCGGGGCACGATCACTCGGTCGACGGGGTCCCATACACCGAGCCTCGAGTCGACGTCGGCCTCGTTGAGCAGCACATCGATCGCTGCCTGAGACTCGGGGTTATCGAAGTTGTTCTGGACCGAGGTGAGCCACACGTTTCGAACGAGCGCTGCCCATGCCTCACTCGACCGGCTCAAGGGACCGAGCCCTCCATTCGCGATCGCTTCCTCGAGCGTTTGCGAGGCAACAGATTCGTCGGATTCCGACATGTCGATCCCAAGGGTGGACAGGTACTGCGTTTGCGCCGCGTTCACGATCCAGATCGCACCGTCGAGGCGTACCTGGTCGGCATTGAGGGTGACCGGTAGGTCCGGACCGTCGGGATCGATCTGCTGCAGCGAGACTCTCAGCTCATTGAGCCCGCTGCGGCTTATCGACAGCTCGCCCACCGCCAAAGCGTCGGGCTCGCCGCCGGCGCCACACGCCGACAGCGCCAGGGTCGCGAGCAAAACGGGGGCAAGACGTCGGATCACGGAGTTCATGATGGCACCTTCTCGGCCTCGGGTTCGGGTTCGTCGACGGGTGCAAGGTCGTCGAGCGCCAACACGATCTGCTCGGCGATGTTGCCCTTCTTCATACCCAGTTGCAGGAAGCCGCCATCGGCCTCCTTGTACACGGAATGTTTGTAGATGCGGTCGAGTCGGATCTGTTTGCTCGTGGGCAGCGCAATCGGCGACATGCGCACGAGATGATCGGGACCTCCGAACCCGGGGCCCTTGGCAGTCGTGAGTTCGGTGATGCCGATACGTATGCAGTGCGCACGGACCATCGCCACGTCAAGCAGGTTCGCCGCGGCATCGGGTAGCGGGCCGTAGCGATCGAGCCACTCCGCTCGAACGTCATCGACCTCGGCGGTCGTGGAGATCGCGGCGAGTCGGCGGTAGGCCTCGAGCCGCTGATCCTCGGTGTTCATGTAGCTGTCGGGCAGGAAAGCCTTGACCGGTAGCTCGACGTTCAGTTCGACCGCCTGCTCGACCGTCTCGCCCTTGAGCTCTGAGACCGCTTCGGTGACCATCTGGCAGTAGAGGTCGTAGCCGACCGCGGCGATGTGGCCCGATTGGCCGGTGCCCAGCAGGTTGCCCGCGCCGCGGATTTCGAGATCGCGCATGGCGATCTTGAATCCTGACCCCAGATCTGTGGCCTCGCCGATTGTCTTCAGGCGCTCGTAGGCCTGCTCGGAGAGCGATTTGTCGGGAGGCACCATCAGGTAGGCGTAGGCCCGTTGTCCCGATCGACCCACGCGGCCGCGCAGCTGGTGCATCTGTCCCAGGCCAAGCAGATCGGCGCGGTCGACCACGAGCGTGTTCACCGAAGGCATGTCGATGCCCGACTCGATGATCGTGGTGCACACGAGCACGTCGTAGAGGCCTTCCCAAAAATCGAGCACGACCTGTTCGAG
This sequence comes from Acidimicrobiales bacterium, assembly GCA_051011575.1. Lineage (GTDB taxonomy): Bacteria > Actinomycetota > Acidimicrobiia > Acidimicrobiales > SHLQ01 > SHLQ01. The sequence goes on from JBPCTR010000230.1 coordinate 49,366, forward strand.
CGTGCCCTCGTCCATCTGGCCATGAGCGATCGCGATCCGAGCCTCGGGGACGAGCTCGCGGACTCGGGCCGCGATGTGTTCGATGTCCATCACCCGGTTGTGAACGAAGAACACCTGCCCCTCGCGGAGCAGTTCGCGGCGGATCGCCTCGGCGATCGCCCGATCGTTCTGTTCGCCCACGTACGTGAGGATCGGCTGTCGTTCGGCCGGCGCCGTGTTCAGCAGTGTCATGTCGCGTATGCCGGTGAGGCTCATCTCGAGCGTGCGAGGAATCGGCGTGGCCGTGAGCGTCAGGACGTCGACATCGGTACGGAGCGCCTTGATCGCCTCTTTGTGCTTCACCCCGAACCGTTGTTCCTCATCGACGACCAGCAGACCGAGGTCCTTGAAGTTCAGCTCGCTGTTCAGCATTCGATGGGTGCCGATCAGCACGTCGACCTTGCCCTCATTCACGCCTTCGATCACCTGCTTCGCCTGGGCGTTGGTGAGAAAGCGACTGAGTACCTCAACCCGGATCGGGAAGCTGGCGAACCGTTCGCCGAACGTCATGTGGTGTTGCTGGGCAAGAAGCGTCGTGGGCACGAGCACTGCCACCTGTTTTCCGTCCTGCACCGCCTTGAACGCCGCCCGGATCGCGATCTCCGTCTTGCCGAAGCCGACGTCGCCCACGACGAGCCGATCCATCGGATACGGAAGTTCCATGTCGCCCTTGACATCGACCACCGCCTGAAGCTGGTCGGGGGTCTCCTCATACGGGAACGAGTCCTCGAGCTCCGACTGGAACGGGGTGTCGGCACCGAACGCATGGCCTTCGGCAGTAACGCGCTTCTGGTACAGCACGACGAGTTCCTGCGCGATCTCTGCCACCTCGGAACGGACCCTCGCCTTGGTCTTTGCCCAGTCGGCGCCGCCCATCTTTGACAGCGACGGGCTGTCGCCGCCCGTGTAGTGACGCACGATGCCGATCTGGTCGGACGGCACATAGAGCTTGTCGTCGCCGCGGTATTCGAGCAGCAGGTAGTCGCGCTCCACTCCCCCGATGGCGCGAGTGACCATGCCGGCGAAGCGGGCCACACCGTGCTGGTGGTGCACGACGTAGTCGCCGGGTGCGAGATCATCGAAGGTGTCCTGTGCTGCAGGGGTGCGCTTGCGCGCCCGCCGGTGTGTGCGCCGTCGGCCCGTGATGTCGCTCTCGGACAGGACCGCGAGCTTGGCCGAGGTGAATACCGCGCCGCGCTCGAGGGGCGCGACCACGATGCCCGACTGTGCCGGGCCGAGCTCGTCGACGAGCTCGAGGTGCACGCCGTTGTCAGCGAGAAGTACGGCCAGGCGGGGGGCCGTGCCGGTGCCATCGGCGCCCACGACGATGCGGAAACCATCGGCGATGAGGCGGTGCAGTTGGTTGACGAGCGGAGGTGGATCTCCGAGCGGTGACTCCCAACCGGTCGCAGCGACCACCCCAACGTCGGGACCCTCCGGGGCGACCGTCATCGTCCAGACCGGCGCCGTGGCGTGGGCGAGAATCCGGTCGAAGGGCACGTGGAGGCGGGGGAACTCGTCTTCGGTGGCGTCGTGGGCGATCGCTCCCCACGTGCGGGCAAGACTGTGCGCGAGATCTGCTTCCTCGGCCAAAATGTCGGCCGCCCGGTCGCGCAATCGCCGAGGTTCGACGAGGACGATGAGGGCGTCATCGCCGAGATGATCGATCAGGATGGATTCCGAGTCGGTGAGCCACGGGAGCCACGACTCCATCCCGTCGAAGAACTCGCCGTCGGAGAGCCGCTCCCACTGTTCCCGACCCCACGGTTCTTCGGCCACGAGCGAGGCGGCCTTCTCGACGATCTCCTCCGATGCGACGACTTCGCGGGCGGCATGGATGATCACTTCGCTACGGGTCACGGTGGCGCGCTGGTCGCTCACACCGAACTCGGTGAGACGATCGACCTCATCGCCCCACAGGTCGATTCGTACCGGGGCATCGGCGGTACTCGGGTAGACGTCGACGATCGAGCCACGAACGGCGAAATGGCCGCGATTCTCGACCTGGGGTTCACGGCGGTACCCGGCGTCGACCAGTGCGCGTGAGAGGTCGCCGATGTCGACCTGGTCACCGACGCCGACGATGACGGGCTCGAGCTCGTCGATGCCCGGACCCAGTCGTTGCACGATCGCTCGGGCCGACGTGACCACGACCTTGGGGGCGGTGGCTGGATCCTGAAGGCGCCAAAGGACCTCGAGACGTCGGCCCATCGTCTCGACATTCGGGCTGATTCGTTCGAAGGGCAACGTCTCCCAGGCGGGGAAGATCGCGACGTTGTTCTCGCCCAGATAGTGGACGAGGTCGCTTCGAAGTCGTTCGGCCTCGGTCGACGTGGGAACCGCCACCACGACGGGACTTCGTTCGCTCTGGGCTGCGGCAGTGGCAACAGCCAGGGGTCGGCCCGCCTCGGGCACCGCGAGCACAGCGGTGCGGCGACCGAGCACGTCGATGATCCCGGGATCGTCGCGCAAGGCCGCGGTGAGTCCGGCGAGCGCGGCACCATCGACGTCCAGGCTCATCGGTTGACCTCGTTCATGGTGTTCTCGACCCCGTCGACAAGCAGGCGTTCGACCGCATCGGCTGCCTGCTGAACAGCGATGTCGAGCTCGGTTCGATCGGTCTTTCCAGGTCGCCGGAGAACGTAGTCGCTCACCGATTGGCGGCCGGGCGGCCGTCCGATACCAATGCGAAGTCGGAGGAAGTCGGGGGTCTTGATGTGCCGTCTGATCGACTTCAGCCCATTGTGCCCGGCGAGGCCTCCCCCCACTTTGAGCTTGATTCGCCCGGGGTCGAGGTCGAGTTCGTCGTGGATCACGAGGAGGTCTTCGGGATCGTCGATGCCGTAGCGCTTCACGAGGTCCCGGACCGAACGGCCGGAGTCATTCATGAATGTCTGCGGAAACGCAAGCGCGACCCGACTGCCACCGATGTGCACTTCGTCGGCGAGTGCAGCCTGCTTCGACGGGCGGAGCCGGCCGCCATGACGCTCAGCGAGCACCTCGACGACCTCGGCGCCCACG
>JBPCTR010000231.1:0-18971 GCA_051011575.1 Acidimicrobiales bacterium
GGCCGGCCCGCATTCGGGAACATCACATTTCGCGAGCTGACCGCGCTGGCCCGGTCCGGAGGGTTCGTGACACGCCCGGCATCAGAGGTGGACGAATCAGAGCGTCACATGTTCCACATCACCGACGACAACACGGTGTCGGTCCTGAACGGAGCCTCGACCACAGGCTCGGGTGTCGTCGTCGTGGCGACCTCCGACGTCGTTCAACGCCGTCGTGCGACCGATCCCACCTGACGAGCATCACCGGCCAAGGTCGACATCGATGATCAAAGGGATCGGACCTCGATAGTCTCTGCGCATGAACGCGCAGTACATCTTCACAATGCACAAGTTGTCGAAGTTCATTCCGCCAGATCGCGACGTGCTGAAAGACATCAGCCTGTCGTTCTTTCCGGGGGCAAAGATCGGTGTGCTCGGTCCCAACGGGGCAGGAAAGTCGACCGTGCTGCGGATCATGGCGGGCCTCGACGACGACTTCACGGGTGAGGCGCGGCTCACCGACGGGTTCACCGTGGGAATGCTCGCGCAGGAGCCCGAACTCGACGACTCGAAGGACGTGCAGGGAAATGTGATGGATGGCGTGGGTGAGATCGCGTCGCTTCTCACCGAGTACGACGCCGTACTCGCCGGTTGGTCCGATCCCGACGCAGACTACGAAAAGCTGGGCGAACGCCAGGCTGAACTCGAAAGAAAGATCGAGGTCGCGCAGGCCTGGGACCTGCAGCGCACGATCGAGATCGCCATGGATGCGTTGCGTCTCCCGCCCGGCGATGCGTCGGTCACGAACCTCTCCGGTGGTGAGCGCCGCCGCGTCGCGCTTGCGCGGCTGCTGCTGTCTCGACCCGACCTGCTCCTCCTCGACGAGCCCACCAACCACCTCGACGCAGAATCGGTGGCGTGGCTCGAACGTTTCCTGCAGGACTACGAAGGAACGGTCGTAGCCATAACTCACGATCGTTACTTCCTCGACAACGCCGCCCAATGGATCCTCGAGCTGGATAGGGGGCGGGGTTTCCCGTTCGAGGGCAACTACACCTCGTGGCTCGAACAGAAGCAGGCGCGCCTCGAGGCGGAAGAGAAGGCCGATGACAGCCGTCGACGAACAATCGCCCGCGAGCTCGAATGGGTACGCATGGCACCAAAGGCGCGTCAGGCCAAAGGCAAGGCCCGCCTCGCGGCTTACGACAAACTTCTCGCCGAGCAGAAAGCCGCTGACGGGCGCGCCGCCGACCTCCAGATCCGCATTCCGGCGAACCAGCGGCTCGGCGACCAGGTGATCGATTTTCAGAATGTGTCGAAGGGGTTTGAGGACAAGCTCCTCATCGACGACCTTTCGTTCACCCTGCCGCCTGCCGGGATCGTGGGTGTGATCGGTGCGAATGGCGCGGGCAAGACGACGCTCTTCAAGATGATCACCGGAGCCGAGCAGGCGGACTCGGGTTCGATCACGGTCGGCTCGACGGTCGACCTCGGCTACGTCGACCAGTCGAGGGATTCCCTCGATCCCAACAAGACCGTGTTCGACGAGATTTCGGGCGGCCAGGAGTTTCTTGACGTCGGCGGCCGCGAGGTCAACGCGCGGGCGTACGTGGCGTCGTTCAACTTCAAGGGTTCGGATCAGCAAAAGAAGATGGGGGTGCTGTCGGGCGGCGAACGCAACCGCGTGCATCTCGCCAAGGTGCTCCGGTCGGGAGCAAACCTCCTGATGCTCGACGAGCCGACCAACGACCTCGACGTCGGCACGCTTCGAGCACTCGAGGACGGCCTCGAAGCCTATGCAGGCTGCGCGGTGGTGATCAGCCACGACCGGTGGTTCCTCGACCGGATCGCCACCCATGTCCTCGCGTTCGAGGGCGACTCTCAGGTTCGGTGGTTCGAAGGAAACTTCAGCGAGTACGAGACGTACCGAAAGCGGGAACTCGGTGACTCGGCCGGACCTCACCGGATCAAATACAAACCCCTCGTCCGCTGACACCGATGTCGGCCTGGGCGACGATCCTGGTGGCGCTCGCCGGCCTGACTGCGATCGTCGATTGGCTCGCCGTCTGGCGCAGCTTGCCTGGCGTGGAGGTGGTGGCGAAACCGGGCGTGATGGCTCTGCTGATCGGCACCGTGCTCAGCGGTTCTGTTGACGGCGTACTGCTCCTCGCCATAGGAGCGCTGGCCTTCTCGCTCGTCGGCGATCTGTTGCTTCTGCCGGCGATCGACCGCTTCGTTCCCGGACTCGCATCATTCCTGATTGCGCACGCGTTCTACCTCGTCGCATTTCTCGTCGACGGTCAGCAGCCCGGACTCCTCGTTGTCGGCGTTCTCTTGACGACACTCCTCGCCGTGGGCGTGGGTCAGCCGATCATCCGAGGCGCCGCAGCGAAGCACAACTGGCTCAGAACCCCGGTTCTTGTTTACGTCATGGCGCTCTCGGCGATGGCCGCTACAGGTGTCGGAACGGGCTCACCGCTCGTGATGGCCGGAGGGCTGATCTTCGCGATCTCCGATGCGATTCTCGGTTGGAACCGCTTCGTCGAACCGCTCCGTTACGGGCGGCTTGGAACCCACGTCACATACCACCTCGGGCAGGGCTTGATCGTCGTGGGGTTGATTACCTGAACGGGGTCGGTCAGGCCGACGTGGCGATCATCACGATGTTGTCCTGGCCACCGGGATACCCGTCGACCCCGTCGAGCGCAAGGCTTGACACCTCGTTCACGACCGAAAACGGATCGAAGTGATTTCGGCGCGCGATCTCGTGCACGTGCCGCGGCCGTACGGACGTGTCGGGCTCTCGATAATGACAACCATCGATTCCATCGGTGTGCATGATGATCAGCTCACCGGGCGCCGCGCGATAGGTGAACAGCGAACCATCGAGCAGCGACCGACGGTCGGCGGTCGATACGAATCTGGTGTCCTGAGGGTTCACCGGCATCGGGATCCGGTCGGCCCCGGCCACGGCGATCGTCGAATCCCCGAAGGAGACCCCGAATCCGCGGCCCGACTCACGATCGAACACGCTCACGAGGAGCGTTGTTTCCGATTCGGTGCGAGCGGGGTCGCCGTTGCGAAGGAACTCGATCATCTGACCGAGATGCTCGACATCGGTAGGGCGGATCTTCGCCCACATCTCGTGGAGGCGTTCGATGATGACGTGGCTCGCCTCGGGTCCGTAGTGAGCATCGGCGACGGCCATCCCGATCCATTCGCCTGCGTCGATCACGCAGAGTGCGTCCTCGTTGGCGACGTTGGAGTCGTACTTCCATCGGCCTGCCGGCGACGTGGCGTCGGTTCCGACGCTTATTGCGGCGGCACTGTGAGAGCCGACGCGCGTCGAGGCCAGGCCGCCGTACTCGCCGTAGTTCCTGCCGAGCAGAAGGAGTCGCCCGCGCTCGATTCCGTCGTCGGTCACGATGTCGAGCCTACGGATTTCGACCGACGCCATGTAATCGAGCTCAGTCCTGAGGTTTACCGAACGGTTGCTTGGCCTTCTTGTAGCAGTCGGCGTGATAGTGGTCGACTCGGACCCATTTGCTCTTCTCGTAGATGTTGCAAATGACCTGCTGGTGTCGCATCTTCGCCTGGAACTTCACCCGTTCGTCGCAGTGAACGCAGTCGACCTGGCTCCCTGGTTCCACGAGGCGGGTCACGGCGCGGCTCACCTTCTTGATCTTGGTGGGCTTCGTGGTGTTCGCAACAGCAGTCTTTGCCATGCGGTGTCAATCGGCGCAGACACCCCCGACTTTAGAAACGGCGGCGTGGAACGAGCGGGAACACCAGCGACGAGGGACGAGGAGCGGCTCTCCGCCTCGGGCGCAGCCGGCGCGAGGTCGAGGCCGCCCTGGCGGCCGGATCCGAGCCCGGGAGCGAGGAACGAGCGGGAAACTAGGGTCGGAGCAGTCCGGCCTCATCGAGCATCGCAAGCACCCGGCGCGCCATCGCGGGAGCGTCGCCCTCGTCGGGCTTCAGGGAGAGATCGGGATCGACCGGCGCCTCGTAGGGATCGCTGATCCCGGTGAAGTTCGGGATCTTGCCCTCCCGCGCCAGTTTGTACAGTCCCTTGGGATCACGGGTCTCGGCGACCTCGAGCGGCGTATCCATGAAGACTTCGAAGAAGGGGACCTCGGCGACGTCGTGAATTGCGCGGGCCCGTTCACGGCCGGCCCGGTACGGACTGACGAGCGGAACGAGCGCCACGACGCCGGCGTCGGCAAAGAGGCGTGCGACCTCGCCGACACGACGAACATTCTCGTTCCGATCGTCGGCCGAAAATCCAAGATCGCCGTTCAAGCCGTGGCGGAGATTGTCCCCGTCGAGCATGTACGTGGGCTGCCCTCGTTCGACGAGCAGTCGTTCGACCTCGACGGCAACCGTCGACTTTCCCGAACCCGAGAGCCCGGTGAACCAGATCGTGGCGCCTCGAAGGCCGAGTTGCTCCCACCGCTCGGCGCGATCGAAATGCCCGGCATGCCAGGCGACGTTCTCGCTGGTCTCGTCGTTCCCCATCCGGGTCGGGCTCAGCCGTGGCTCTCGCCGAGGATCATCCCAGCCGCGACCGTTGCGTTGGTGGCCTCGTCGATCAGAACGAACGAACCCGTCTCGCGATTTCGCCGGTACTCGTCGACGAACAGCGGCACCGTGGACCGGAAGCTGATCCGGCCGATCTCGTTGAGCGTTATCTCGGTCGCTGACTCGTCGCGATGGAGTGTGTTGATGTCGAGGCGGTAGTTGATGTCCTTGACCATCACCCGGGCCGCTCGACTGGTGTGTTTGATCGCGTACTTCTTGCGGGGCTGGAGGCTTGACGTCTCGTCCATCCAGCAGACCATCGCGTCGACGTCCTGGGTCACAACCGGCTGGTTGTTCGGGCGACAGATCATGTCGCCACGACTGATGTCGATCTCGTCGTCGAGCCTGACCGTGACCGCCATGGGCGCAAACGCCTCATCGACCGGACCCTCGAAGGCGTCGATCGACTTGATCGTCGACTCGAAGCCGCTCGGCAGTACGACGACGTCGTCGCCGGGCTTGAGCACGCCACCAGCGACCGTTCCGGCGTATCCCCGATAGTCGTGGTGTTCGTCGCTGTGCGGCCGGATCACGTACTGCACGGGGAAACGAACATCAACCATGTTGCGGTCCGACGCGGTGTGCACGGTCTCGAGATGACTGAGCAGCGAAGGGCCTTCGTACCAGGGCATGTGCGCCGACTTGTCGACGACGTTGTCGCCCTTGAGTGCCGACACCGGGATGAAGGACAGATCGGGGACGTCGAGGCGCATCGCGAATTCGCGAAACTCGTCTCGCACTCGCTCGAACGCCGCCTGGTCGTAATCGACGAGGTCCATCTTGTTCACACACACGACGATGTGCGGGATGCGCAGAAGCGACGCGATGAAGCTGTGGCGGCGGCTCTGTTCGATCACGCCGTTCCGCGCGTCGACCAGGATGAGCGCCAGGTCGGCAGTGGACGCGCCGGTCACCATGTTGCGCGTGTACTGAATATGGCCGGGCGTGTCGGCGATGATGAACTTGCGTTTCGGGGTGGCGAAATAGCGGTAGGCCACATCGATCGTGATGCCCTGCTCCCGCTCGGCCCGAAGACCATCGGTGAGCAGCGCGAGATTCACGTACTCGCTGCCCATCTTCTCGGACGTGCGCTCGACCGCCTCGAGCTGATCCTCGAAGATCGACTTCGTGTCGTAGAGCAGCCGGCCGATCAGCGTCGACTTGCCGTCGTCGACCGAGCCCGCGGTGGCGAAGCGAAGGATTTCCGACATTAGAAGTAGCCCTCTTTCTTGCGATCTTCCATGGCAGCTTCCGAGACTCGATCGTCGGCTCTCGTCGCACCACGTTCGGTCTGTCGCGTCGCGGCGACCTCGGCGATGATCTTCTCGACGGTGTCAGCGTCGGACTCGACCGCTCCGGTGATCGTCATGTCGCCAACGGTGCGGTAGCGAACGAGATCCTCGTACACCTCCTCACCCTCCATGCGGGTGATCCAGTCGTTGTCGGCGAGCAGCATGCCGTCGCGCTCGAACACCTGGCGGCGATGGGCGTAGTAGATCGATGGGATCTCGACGTCATCGTGGGCGATGTACTGCCAGATGTCGAGCTCGGTCCAGTTCGAGATCGGGAAAACGCGGATGTGTTCGCCCATCTTGATGCGGCCGTTGTAGAGGCTCCACAGCTCGGGGCGCTGGCCCTTCGGATCCCACTGGCCGAAGTCGTCGCGGAAACTGTAGACGCGCTCCTTGGCCCGCGCCTTTTCCTCGTCGCGGCGGGCGCCGCCGAAGAGCGCGTCGAAGCGATGCTCCTCGATCGCGTCGAGGAGCGTTGTGGTCTGCAGTCGGTTGCGCGACGCTCGCGGTCCCGACTCCTCGGCCACCCGACCCTCGTCGATCGAGCGTTGGACCGACGCGACGATGAGGCGAATCCCCAGCTCGGCGGTGCGGCGATCACGAAAGTCGATCACCTCGGGGAAGTTGTGACCCGTGTCCACGTGTAATACCGGGAAAGGAATCTTCGCTGGCGAAAAGGCCTTTTCGGCCAGCCGAAGCATGACGATCGAGTCCTTCCCGCCCGAGAACATCAGCGCGGGGTTCTCAAACTCCGCGGCCACCTCTCGCATGATGTGAATTGATTCCGCTTCGAGTTCCCTCAGATGGGTCAGCTCGTAGGTCATGATGCGTACCAGCTCCTGTACACCGTTCGTTCACAAGACTCATCGGCTCGCCGATGGAGACCCTTAGCAACGAGTCGGTAGATGTGCTCTGCCCGTCAGAACGAGAATCCTAGGTTGGAAAAGCCCATGACAGTCGTGACTCCCGACGACCATCACGAAGCCGCTCGAATCGCCACCGCAGCGGGTGAGCTTCTGATCGCGATCCGTGAGGAAATGTCGTCTCGGGGTGCCGACTCCCAAGAGATGAAGGACGAAGGCGACCGTCGCTCCCATGAGTTCATCATGAGCGAGCTCGGACGGGTCAGGCCGAACGACGCAATCCTCTCCGAAGAGGGCAAGGACGACCTCGCCCGCCTCGACGCCGAGCGGGTGTGGATCGTGGATCCGGTCGACGGAACGCGCGAGTTCAGCGAGCCGCCCCGCACCGATTGGGCCGTCCATGTGGCGATGGTGGTCGACGGTGTCCCGGTGGTCGGTGCGGTCGCCCTCCCCGGGTTGGGCGTCACCCTCTCGACGGCGAATCCACCGAGCCTTTCTGTCGAAGCCGCCACTCCCCCTCGGATGATCGTCAGCCGGAGCCGCCCACCGGCGGCAGCCACCCTGGTGGCCGAACAGCTCGGCGCCGAGCTCGTCGAGATGGGATCGGCCGGCGCCAAGGCCATGTCGGTCGTACGGGGCGAGAGCGAGATGTATGCCCACTCCGGCGGTCAGTACGAGTGGGACTCGTGCGCTCCGGTTGCGGTTGCCACGGCAGCCGGCCTGCACTGCAGCCGCGCCGACGGATCTTCGATGACATACAACCACGAGGACCCGTACCTTCCCGACCTTCTTATCTGCCGGCCCGAGTTCGCCACGGCGGCACTCGATGCGTTAGCCAGCGCAGAGACATAACCACGTCAATTCGTTACATCGACGCGATCAACGGCGATCGCACGAGGTGAGAAACAAACATGCCCACGAGACGAGCCAGCGACTCGACCGCAGGTGAACAGCTCTTCGAGACCGCGGTCGAACAGTTCGATGCCGCCGCTGACCTGATCGATCTCCCCGATCGAATTCGCCAGATTCTTCGCTGTCCGAAGAACGAGATCATCGTCAGCTTCCCGGTCGAGATGGATTCAGGCGAGCTTCGGATCTTTCGGGGCTATCGCGTTCAGCACAGCGACGTGCTCGGCCCCTACAAGGGTGGACTTCGATTCACGCCCGAAGTAGAGCTCGGCGAGGTCAAAGCACTTGCCATGTGGATGACGTGGAAGACCTCGCTCGCCAACGTCCCGTTCGGTGGCGCCAAGGGCGGCATCGCATTTAACCCGCGCAACCACAGCATCGGGGAGGTCGAAAGAATCGTTCGACGGTTCACCCATGCACTCGGTTCGAACATCGGTCCCGAGCACGACATCCCGGCGCCCGACATCGGATCGAACGCCCAGGCGATGGTCTGGATGATGGACACGTACCTCAACGCCGGCGGGTTCGGCGATCGGCAGAACACACGCCGCGTGGTCACCGGCAAGACGATCGAGACCGGCGGTTCGGTCGGCCGCGACAAGGCCACCGGCCAGGGTGCCGCTTTTGTGCTCGCCCACCACTTCGAGCACACGTCGCAGGACCTTCGAGGCCGCACTGCCGCGATCCAGGGCTTCGGCAACGTCGGCGAACATGCGGCCCGAGCGATCGGGGCGATGGGCGTGACCACGACCCACGTCGCCGATCACACCGGGGCGATCTCAAACCCGAAGGGGATCTCCCCGGAGGACCTCTGGCGTCACAGCGCCGAGGCCGGTGGTGTGGCGGGCTTCGACGACGCCGAGCCGATCGACGTCGAGGAATTCTTCGAAGCCGATGTCGACATCCTCATCCCGGCGGCGATCGAGAACCAGATCACCGAGGATCGTGCTTCTCGAGTCCGCGCGCGGGTCATCCTCGAGGGAGCGAACGGCCCGACCAGCGTGAAGGGCGAGGAGATTCTCATCGACCGCGGTGTGGAGATCCTGCCCGATGTCGTGGCCAATGCGGGCGGCGTCATCGTGTCGTATTTCGAGTGGCTCCAGAACAAGATGAGCTCCCGGTGGCGACTGCCCCAGGTGGACGACGAGCTCCGTCGTTATCTGTGGGAGGCCTGCGATGCGCTCGAGGCCGAACGAAAGGCCCTCGCCTGCACTCGCCGCGAGGCAGCGTATGCCGTCGCCCTCAAACGCATCGGCACCGTGTTCGACCAGCGCGGGATCTGGCCGTAACCCATTTGGATCAGAGCTGCGCGCGCAGCGCCCGGAACGCTCGACCCCGATGTGAGATGGCATGTTTGGCGTCGGGGTCCATCTCTGAGAACGTGAGGCCCCCGGCTTCGTCGGGGACGAAGATCGGGTCGTAACCGAAGCCACCGTCACCAGCCGACTCGGTCGCAATCCGGCCTTCCACCACCCCGTGCGCGACGAGCTCGCTCCCGTCCGGGTAGCGGATCATCGCGACCGTGCGGAAGCGAGCGGTGCGATCTGCGGGCGCCACGCCGTCGAGAACCTCGAGCGACCTCGCCACGTTGTCGGCGTAGGTCGCGTCGGGTCCGGCAAAGCGGGCGGTGTGTACACCTGGCGCTCCCCCGAGATGATCGATCTCGAGCCCCGTGTCGTCGGACATCGCAGGAAGGCCGGTCGCCCTGCAGAGCGCGACGGCCTTCAGCCGCGCGTTTCCCTCGAGCGTGTCGGCGTCCTCGACCACGTCGGGCACGTCCGGAGGTCGTGGCACGATCTCGACCGCGCCCACCATCATTTCGGTGATCTCGGCGACCTTGTCGGGATTGGCGCTTGCCATCACGACCCGATCGAGCTGCGTCATCGTTCGGGAAGCTCCGCGGGCGGATCGTCGAGCAGACCCCGCTGAGCCTCGGTGATTCGAGCGATTCCCGACTGGGCCAGACCCAACATGTCGTCGAGGCGATCTCGCCCGAACACCGCACCTTCGGCCGTGCCCTGGATCTCGATGAAGTTGCCGCTGCCGTCCATGACCACGTTCATGTCGACCTCGGCGTTGGCGTCCTCGATGTAGGGCAGGTCGAGAAGCGGTTCGCCCTTCACGATTCCCACCGAGATCGCCGCGCACTCGCTGAGCAGCGGAACCGTCTCGAGCTTGTCCTCCTGGACGAGACGGGTGAGGGCGTCGTGGAGTGCGATGTAGCCACCCGTGATCGAGGCGGTGCGAGTGCCCCCATCTGCCTGGAGGACGTCGCAATCGATCACGATCTCTCGTTCGCCGAGGGCCTTCATGTCCACCACCGCTCGGAGCGAGCGACCGATGAGCCGCTGGATCTCCTGACTGCGGCCCGACACTCGGCGCCGAATGCGCTCGGGGCTCGAGCCGGGGAGCATGGAGTACTCGGCGGTGACCCAGCCCTTGCCGCTGTCCCGCATCCAACGCGGCACGTCGTCGGAGACCGAGGCCGTGCACAGCACCCGGGTTCGGCCGAAACCGATCAGCACGGATCCAGACGCGGTGTCGACGAAATCACGGTGAAAGGTAACGGGACGAAGTTCATCGGCCGATCGGCCATCGGGGCGGGACATTGGGTCTCCTCTGGTCGCGCGCCCCGAAGGCTATCGGCGTCAGGCTCGCTGAGAAGCGACCTCGATCATGTCGACGAACTGGTCGAACTCATCGGTGTCGATGTCTCGTGCGAGCGAGTTGGCCTCGTCGGCGAGGTCGTCGAGGTCGATGTCGTCGGCGAACGGGCTGTCGCGCAGAACCTCGGCGAAGACGGCGACAACCGTCGCTTGCTGAAAGTCGCTTGCGGTGCGGGTCCAGCGAGGCTCGACGTCACGGAGATCGATGTCTTCGTCGATCTCGACGACGTCGCCTGTCTCCGGATCCTGCCAGCGTAGGTTGACCACGCCGATCTCTTCCCGGTCGTCGATGTCGACGCCGCGGGCGAGACGGATCTCGTAGAGCGCCGTGGCCTGATGACCCGCACCGAGTTCGCCCGCATCGACATCGTCGTTGCGAAAGTCCTGGTCGAGGACGCCGCGGTTCTCGTATCCGATGAGGCGGTACTCGTCGACAATCCGGTCGTCGAACTCGACCTGGACCTTGGCGTCGATCGCCGCGGTCACCAGCGTCGAGGTGAGCTCGTCGCGGAACAGACGCTCGGCCTCGTCGAAGGTGTCGACGTAGGCATAGAAACCATCGCCCTGATCAGCGAGCTGTTCCATGGTCGTGTCGTTGAACCCGCGCAGGCCATACCCGACGGTGACCAGGCCGATACCGTCGTCGGCATCGTCGCGGATTCGTGCAGCAAGTCGGTCAACGTTCGTGATTCCTGCATTGGCAAGGCCGTCTGATGCAACGATCACTCGGTTGATGCCGTCGTCGCGGAAGGCGTCGCGGGCGAGCTCGTAGCCGGTGTCGAGACCGGCCTGAAGGTTGGTGGACCCACCCGCACGCATGTTGTCGATGGCATCAAGAATTTCGTCCCGATCCCGAATGCTGGTGGGCTCCAGCAGGATTCCCGAGTTGCCCGAGTAGGTCACAATGGCGACCGTGTCGTCCCGATCGAGCTCCTCGACAAGGAGGGTGAGCGACTCCTTGACGAGACCGAGCCGGTCATCGGTGTTCATCGAACCGGACGTGTCGACCACGAAGGTGAGTGCGACCGGCTGACGGTCGCGATCTGCGACCACTTCGGCCTGCACACCGATGCGCACGAGGAACGCATCTTCATCGAATGGCGAGGGACCGCCGTCGACCATGACGTCGAGACCCCGACGAGGAGCTTCGTAGTCGTAGTCGAACGCATTGACGTATTCTTCGACCCGGACCGAGTCGCGGGGTGGCAGCTCACCCTCGTCGAGGTATCGACGCCCGATCGTGAACGATCCGGTGTCGACGTCGAGCGCAAAGGTCGACAGCGGGTCACGGTCGGCCTCGATGAAGTTGCGGATTCCGTAGTCGGTGAATCGGCTGTCGGCGCTCGGCGTTGGCTCGGGGGCGACGTCTTCTTTGCTCTCCACGGTGCCGAAGAGTCCGCTGCCGTCGGTCCGATCAAGCTCGCCCTCATCATCGCTCTCGGCCCGCGCATCGGCCGCCGCCGCCGCCGTTGTCGCCGGCGCGAAGCTCTCGTCGGCGTCACCGTCGCGGGTCTCGACGTCATCCGAGGGTGCGCCGAAGAGCCCACCGTCGTCGGTCGAGCTGTCATCGCCACCTGCGAATTCAGTCTCGGAGTCCCTCTGCGACGTGGAGCCGGTATCCGAGTCGCTCCCACACGCTGTCGCCACGAGGAGGAGTGCCACCACGACGGCAATCAGCCGCAGAACGGTGAGTTGAGTCCGCGCACGGACATGGTCGATCAGGGTTGTCGATGTCGTATCCATGGCCGTGATACGACGGCGCGTCGACCTCGGTTCCCGCCCGAATGCGTCAATTGGATGACGACGGCAACCCTTCGGGTTGCTTGGGAGTTGCTGCGCAACTCCACCCCACCGGCAACCCCCTCGGGTTGCTTGGGAGTTGCTGCGCAACTACGCGACGAATGTCTTGCCGGGTGCCGCCAGGTCGAGCGGACCGGAGTACGTCGTGGCGGCGTCGCGGAACCGGAGATCCGCGTCTTCACCCGGAGGTACGTGGGTGAGGACGAGCGCACCCACGGGCACGTTCGACGCCCGCTCGCCTGCCTGCCGTCCGGACACGTGGGGAATTCCGCTGGTTTCGAGATGGGTGGGAAGGGTCGCTTCGTACACCATCAAATCGATCGGCTCCCCAAACTGCTGGGGCGACCACTCGGGGCCGGTGTCCGATGAAATCGCCAGAGATCTCCCGCCGGCCTCAACCCGGCACGCCAACGTCTCGACCGGATGGTCGGTCCGGCTGAAAGTCCAGCGTTGATCAGCGATCTCGACAACGCTCGATTCGTCGATGTCGGTCCAGTCGAAGGCGTACTCGCGCGCAGCTGGAACGACGGCGTCGACCAGTTTTCGAACTCCCTGCGTCGAGTACGTCGGTACATGTTTGCGGCCCACCCCGTACCTGAACGCGTGGTACAGCGTGGGAAGTTCGCTCCAATGATCGGGATGTTCGTGGCTGACGATCACGGCATCGAGGTCGGCGAGCTCCACGTGACGCTGCAACTCGATCGAGATCCCAGCGCCGGCGTCGTAGAGCACGGTCGCGCCAGCACTTCGCACGAGATATCCCGAGCACGCCGACTCCGCCGACGAGTGCGTGCCGGAGCAACCGAGGACCGTGACGCGCAGCGAAGCGGCGTTCTCCTCTCCAGTCACGCGTTCGATCTATTCTCGGCAGCGGTGCCGCCCGCCCTGATGTTCATTTCGTCCATGCTGCCACGTCAACCATCTCGGGGCCGAGAAGCATCCGACCGATCCGCGCGAACTCGTCGATGTCCCCCGACGACAGGAATACCGGAGCGACCGGTTCGCCCGTACGGGTACGGCCACCGTCGATGAGGCTCCGACGCACCTGAAAGGCTGTCTCGTCGGCAGATGAGACAAGCACCACGTGCCTTCCGACCGCGTCGGAGATGGTTCGGGCAAGGAACGGGTAGTGGGTACACCCGAGCAGGAGTGCGTCGACCTTGGCATCGGCAATCGGGGCCAACAAACGCTCTGCCAATACCCGAACCTGATCGCTCTCGAGCTCACCCCGTTCGACGAACTCGACGAAGCCCGGACAGGCGGCGCAGGTGAGCTGAAGGTCAGGGTCGATGGCGTGTACCGCGGTCTGGTAGGCGCCGCTTCCAATCGTGCCGACGGTTCCGATGACTCCGAGGCGATGATTTTCACTGGCGGCGACAAGCGAGCGGACACCGGCATCAACCACTCCCACAACCGGCGTCGTGTGCACGGCCCGAAGCTCGTGCAGCGCCGCCGCCGATGCCGTGTTGCAGGCAACCACCACGAGTTTCACGTCGTGCTCCTCGACGAGCCAGTTGGTGATCTCGTGTGCGTAGCTTCGGACCTCGGCGAGTGGTTTCGATCCGTACGGATACCTCCCGGTGTCGCCCACGTACACGAGCTGTTCGTTCGGCAGGAGATCGAGGAGTGCGCGCGCCACCGTGAGTCCGCCGAACCCACTGTCGAACACCCCGATTGGCCGCTCGTCCATTCGGAGAAGGCTAGGTGGATTCCACGATCTCGAGCTGCAGCTCCTCGGGATCGCGCCCCTCGCCCGTCCGATATCTCCAGCCGCTCAGCGTCGGCGCGAAGCCCTGCAACGAGACGATCACATGAACCCAATGTGATTGCGGGTCGTAGGTACTGGCGTCTGAGAGGTCTCGCGGCGACGGCCGCGCTCTCGACGTGGGGTGGGAATGCACGAGCCCGACCACCCGACGTCCCGCTCGGTCGATGCTGTCCTCGGCCGCGAGCATGGCTGCCGGGTCGAGCACGAAGGCCACCGGTGATTTCGCGGCGTTGGCGATCGGGTACACACCCACGACGGACACGGTCTGACCGGCGACATCGCCCTCGAGAGCGGTGTCGCCGGCGAGGTAACCGCACGCTTCGTTCGGCAGCGCCGCGCGAGCCATCCCGATCAGGTCGTCGCGAACAGCGGCAGTGAGACGAAGGATCATCGCCGCGAGGTTACGATCAACGCCGTGGCGACCAAGAACGCGAACTCCCGCGCGGCTCACGGGAAGAAGACGCCGGGTGTGACCGGGCCGACGAAACAGATCGTCGCGACCAACCGCCGCGCCCGCCGGGACTACGACATCCTCGACACCTACGAGTGCGGGATGGTGCTCCGGGGGTCCGAGGTCAAGAGCCTGCGCGATGCTCAGGTTCAGCTCGGGGAAGCGTTCGCCCGGATAGATGATGGCGAGATGTGGCTCCTCGGTCTCAACATCGCTCCATATGCGTCCACCGGCTCGAGTTCGTTCGGACACATTCCCGACCGCCACCGAAAGCTCCTTCTCCACCGGACCGAACTCGATCGAATCGATGCCCGGGTGCAGCGGGAGCGTCTGGCCATGATCGCGCTGTCGGTCTACTTCGTGAATGGTCGTGCCAAGGTCGAGATCGGACTGGCCAAGGGCAGGAAACAGCACGACCGGCGCCAGGACATCGCCCGACGCGATGCCGACCGCGAGGCCGAACGAGCGATGTCGAAAGCCAACGACCGGCGAGGAACCAGCCAGTGATCGACCAGTCCACGGCCTGGAGTGCACTCGCCGCACATCAGCGAGAGATTGCCGGAACCGACCTCCGCCGTCTGTTCGCAGACGACCCGGATCGGGCCTCTCGCTTCACCTTCGACGTGCGCGGCCTCACGCTCGATCTGTCGAAAAACCTTGTCACCGACCGCACGATCGAGCTTCTTCTCGCACTCGCCGAGGAGGCCGGCCTCCCGAACCGAATCGGGGCGATGTTCGCCGGTGAACCCATCAACTCGACCGAGGATCGGGCGGTCATGCACACCGCCCTCCGCCTTCCCGACACGGCGCACGTCACCGTCGATGGCGACAACATCGTTCGCGAGGTCCACGACGTCCTCGACAAGATGGCGGGCTTCGCCGATCGGGTGCGGTCGGGCGAGTGGGTCGGACACACCGGGAAGCCGATTCGCACGGTCGTGAACGTGGGCATCGGCGGCTCCGACCTCGGTCCCCTGATGGCGTACCGCGCGCTCATGGCGAGCCATCACCTGACGATCGAGGCTCGTTTCGTGTCGAACGTCGACGGAACCCATCTTCACCAGGCGATCCATGACCTCGACCCGGCCGAGACGCTGTTCGTGATCGCCTCGAAGACATTCACCACGCTCGAAACCCTGATGAACGCCCGCAGTGCGCGGGCGTGGCTGGTCGATGCGCTCGGCGACGACGCCGCCGTTGCGAAACACTTCGTGGCTCTCTCGACCAACTCCGACGGGGTGGCCGCGTTCGGGATCGACACCGCCAACATGTTCGAATTCTGGGACTGGGTCGGAGGTCGATACAGCATGACATCGGCCATCGGGTTGTCGTTGATGATCGCCGTCGGCCCTGATGCGTTCGGCGAGATGCTGAGCGGATTCCATGCTGTCGACGCACACTTCCTCACCACCCCGCTCCGGCGCAACCTTCCTGTCCTGCTCGGCCTGATCGGGGTTTGGTATCGCAACTTCTGGGACTGGCCCACACACGCCGTTCTGCCGTACAGCCAGCTACTCGAGCGGTTCCCCGCCTATCTGCAACAGCTCGACATGGAGAGCAACGGCAAGCAGACCACACTCGGGGGCGAGAAGGTCACCTACGACACCGGCGCGATCGTGTGGGGCGAGCCGGGCACCAATGGTCAGCACGCGTTCTTTCAACTGATCCATCAGGGGACCACCCCGATTCCTGCCGACTTCATCGGCTTCCTCGAACCCGACTTCGGCGCCAGAGACCCCGACCACGAGCACCACATCGCACTGCTCGCAAATCTGTTCGCGCAAGCCGAGGCGCTTGCGTTCGGCAAGACAGCCGACGAAGTTGCCGCCGATGGCGTCGCCCCCGACCTCGTCTCACACAAGACCTTCCCGGGAAACCGGCCGAGCAATCTCATCGTCGGCGAGCGCCTCACTCCCTACGCTCTCGGCCAGCTCGTAGCGCTGTACGAACACCGCACGTTCACCCAGGGGGTCATCTGGGGCGTGAACAGCTTCGATCAATGGGGAGTCGAACTGGGCAAGGTACTGGCGAAGGACATCATCTCCGAACTCGACGACCCCCAAGCCCCCCTCGATCACGACTCGTCGACGAACCAGTGGATCGAACGTGCCCGCAGGGCTACGGTCGAATCGTCAACGTAGGAACGGCGGGCCGACCAGAGGGACACCATGCCAACACGCGAGAGTTACGACCACGGCACACCATCGTGGGTCGATCTGATGACCACCGACCCCGCCGGCGCCCAGGCGTTTTACGGCGAGATCTTCGGGTGGGACTTCGAGGACAATCCCACGCCCGACGGCCAGGTGTACACCATGGCCTCGAAGGGCGGGAGAAGCGCCGCGGGAATGGGCGCACAGCCACCTGAACAGATCGAGATGGGCATCCCACCCATGTGGAACACGTATCTGACCGTCGACGACATCGCCGCGGCCGCAGGAAAAGCGGAAGGCGCCGGTGGCTCGGTGATGATGCCTCCGATGGAGGTGATGGAGGCCGGATCAATGGCGGTCGTCGTCGATCCGAGCGGGGCCGTGGTTTGTATGTGGCAGCCCGGTCAACACATCGGCTGCGAGGTCGTGAACGAACACGGTGCACTCATCTGGAACGAGCTGCTCACCGACAATATCGAGGCTGCGGCGCCGTTCTACAACGCGCTGTTCGGACTGAACACCTCCGAAGTCGATATGGGCGGGGGCATGATGTACACGCTCCTCGAGTGCGGCGAAGCGCAGGTGGCCGGCATGATGCCGCCGCCGATGGAGGGGATCCCGAACCACTGGTCCACCTATTTCGCGGTCGACGACGCCGACGCCACGGTCGCGAAGATTCAGGAGCTCGGTGGCTCCGTGATGGGGCCGGCGTTCGACGTGCCCGGGGTGGGGCGCATGGCGGCCATCCAGGATCCTCAGGGTGCCAACTTCATGATCATGCAGCCCGAAGCACAAGCCTGACTTACTGCTGTTCGGCGAGCTCCTCGGCGAATATCTGCAGCACACCCGAATAGTTGCTCACCCAGACGTTCGCGTTCGAGGGATCGACCGTGATGCCGATCGGTTTGTCCGCGGTGCGCACTTCCTGGACCTCTTCCATGGTCTCGGTCAGGACCTTCGACATCGTGTCGGAGTTGTAGTTGACGACGTAGAGGACCTCGCCGTCGGGTGACATCGCCATCGAGCGCGGTGCGTTGCCGGTGCGAACGGCCTCGACTACCTCACCGGTCTCGATGTCGATCTTGACGACTCGACCTTCCCCGTTGAGGGTCGCGTAGAGGGTGCGGTCATCGGGGCTGAGCACCAGATGTCGCGGCCCGCGACCCACGTCCTCGATCCATTCGAGCTCGAAATCGACGCCCCACTCCCCCACAGCGATCTCCAGCGCGTTCGGCGGCACGACGATCGTCGTCGGGCGGACGATCTCGTCGATCCGAACGACGGCGATGTCGGATCCGCCCATCTCACTCACATAGGCGGTGCTGGAATCGCTCGAGATCGCGATACCACGAGGATGGCGACCGATGTCGATTCGGGCGATCTCAAGCCCAGAGGCCGTGTCGACGATGCTGAGATCGAAGCTGCACCAGTTCGTGACGAGCACGTACTTGTCGTCGGGTGTCACGGCGAGGAACTTGGGAACCGCTCCGACCTCGATCACCTGATCGATGTCGAGCGAGTCGGTCGCCACGCGATAGAGGAAGCTGTTGTCCCAACCCGAGTCGGTGCACGAGTCCCCGGGTTCCGGCCCGAACCCCGGGCCGTACATCGCGTAATTCGAGACGTAGACGTACTTCCCATCGCTCGTGGGTGCCGCCTCCACCGGTGCACCCCTTGCGCTCACGCCGTCGGCGATGCCGTATTCGGCGAGATCCACCCGGTCGTCGATCGTCTGCAGCAGAGTGCCGTCGTCGTCGTACACCGTGATGCTGTGTCGATACATCATGTTCTGCGCGAAGAAGAGGCCACCCGGTGTAGCGACCACCGATTTTGGAGCAATGTTCCCGGTGACCGAGTCGATCCGGTCGAGGCTTCGATCCGACAGTGGGATGGTCGAGGTCGTGGTTGTGGGCGGCGGCTCCGTGGTGGTGGTGGTGCTCGAGGTCGTGGTCGGAGCGCTCGTGGTTGTCGCCACGGTCGTGGTCGGAGCTGTGGTCGTGGGCGGAACGGTTGTGGTCACCTCCACTACCACCGCCGTATTCGGAATCGCTTCAACCCGATCCTTGAACACGACCGCGAGCGCTCCCAACGCAACGATGGCACCGAGAAGACCGACATAGGCGAGGCCGTAGAACCGCCGGCTGTCGGCAGCGCTCGAGTCTTCCGCCGGCGGGATTGAGCTCACGCCCGGCAATGTTATTGGCCCACGCGGGCAATCGCCGACCGCGCTCGATCCCGCGGTCCGCACGCCGTTCGGAAACAGCTACGGTGGAAGTCCCGGAAACGGGTTTCTTGACAATCGACAACACATACACGGGGCTGATCGGTTTCGACGTTGGAGTCGGAAGCAGCATCGTGCGACCGGAGTTGCTCAGACTCCTTAAACGGGGCAACAACAGAGACGCCAATCAGGACGATCTCGCTCTCGCCGTCTGACCTAGTCAGATAGCAGAGAGTCATCGCGAGCAGTAATGCCACGCGGGGCCGGTTCACCGCAGCCCGGCAACAG
>JBPCTR010000232.1:0-25158 GCA_051011575.1 Acidimicrobiales bacterium
GTTCCCGGGTGAGCAAACCCGTCGTGGCCGTTGTGCTCGGCAGGACGTTCACCACCGCCATCGACGCCGCCAGGAAGGCATCGAGCTCGTCGAGCCCAGCGAAATGGGCGACGCCATCCTCGTGGCCTCCCGATCGGGTCCAGGCGTTCACCGGGTAGCCGAGGTCGGAGAAGGCCCGACCGACACGCGCTCCGATGGTGCCGTGCCCGAGGATGCCGACGGGAAACTCGGCCGCGCCGACCGAGTCCGGGATCTCATACCGGCCCGCTCGCTGGAGCGGGTCCGTGCGGTCGAACCCGCGTTGCAGGTGGATCACCCAGTGCAGCGCGTATGTCGCCATCTCGTCGGACATCCCGGGGTCGGCGAGCCGAACGATGTCGACGTCGGGCATACCCTCGCGCTGCCATTGCTCCGCTCCGGCACCGAGGGACAGGATCGCCTTCAGGTTCGGATAGGCGCGCACATCGGCACGCGGCAGCACCCACGCAACGGCAAGATCGACCTCTTGCGGGTCGTCCACATCGGGCCACATCACGAACGTCTCGTCGGGAAGGAGTCGCTCGAGATGCTCCCGCCACTCATCGGGATTGTTGAACGGATTCAGCACGATCGACATCGGGTCAAGCATGCCTCTGCAACAGGCCGATACCTTCGACCGTGATGGATGTCGTCGTGATCGGTTCGGGGCCCAATGGCCTGGCGGCTGCAATCACCGTGGCCCGGGCGGGGCACGACGTCATCGTGCTCGAGGCCAACGAGACCGTCGGCGGGGCTGCTCGTACCGCCGAGCTGACCGAACCGGGCTTCCGTCACGACGTGAGCTCCGCCATCCATCCCCTGGCGATGGGCTCCCCGTTCTTTCAATCGATCGACCTCGAATCGAACGGCGTCGACTGGATCACGCCTCCAGCCGCAGTGGCACATCCGCTCGATGACGGCCGCGCAGCCATCGCGTGGAACGACCTGGAGCGCACGGCCGAAGGTCTGGGTGGCGATGCTGCCCGCTATCGCCGCTACTACGCCTACTGGGTCAATCACTTCGAGATGCTGGCCGAGTTCGCACTCAGACCCGTGGTCGGTGTGCCGAGGATGCCGGTGTTGAGCGCTCGGTTCGCGGCGACTGCGGCCCTTCCCGCCGCTACTACGGCGAAACGATTTTGGAAGAGCGACGAAGCTCGAGCCCTCTTCCTGGGCCATGCGGCACACTCGATCCTTCCGCTCACCCTGCCGTTCACGTCGGCGTTCGGCGTTCTACTCGGAGCATCGGCGCATGCGATCGGGTGGCCGTTCCCGCGTGGCGGCGCCGGCGCCATAACCGACGCGATGAGTCGAGTTCTCGAGGCCCACGGCGGCGAGATCCGCACCGACGCACGAGTCGAGACGATGGCAGACCTACCCGATCACGACGCGATCGTCTTCGCGCTCACGCCCCGCCAGGTGGAGACGATCACCGGCGACCACTTCCCCGATCGATACCGCGCGAACCTGCAAAAGTTCCGCTACGGACCGGGAGCGTGGAAAGTCGACTACGCGCTCGAGGGTCCGGTGCCCTGGACGAACCCCGATGTCGCCTCCGCGGGGACTGTCCATCTCGGCGGCGGACCGGAAGAACTGGTCCGTGCTGAGGCGATGGTGGCGAACGGACAGAACCCGGATCGCCCATTCGTGCTCGTCGCCCAGCACACGAACTTCGATCAATCTCGTGCACCCGAGGGCAAACACACGCTGTGGACCTACTGTCACGTGCCGAACGGGTCGACCGTCGACCGGACCCACGCCATCGAGTCACAGATCGAACGGTTCGCTCCCGGCTTCCGCGACCTCATCCGCAGCCGACACGTGGCCGGGCCCATCCAACTCGAGGCCCAGAACGCAAACCTCGTGGGCGGCGACATCGGCGGGGGCAGCTATCGCGGCCGTCAGCTGTTCCTTCGGCCGACCCCCTCGATCAATCTCTACGACACACCCGACGATCGGATCTTCATCGCCAGCGCGAGCGCCGCACCAGGCGCGGGCGTTCACGGCATGGCCGGACTGGGGGCCGCCGAACGCCTACTCGACCGGCTGGGCTGATCGAGCCGACGTCGGAACGATCGGGCGCGTATCGTCCGAGTCGATGAAGAGAGAACATGCGCTGATGAGCTTCGTCGCATCGATGGGTATCGGCGCGCTCGTCGGCCTTGCGGGCAGCGATGGCGGCGACGAACAGGGCGGGATCAAACTGTTCCTGCTCGCAACGATCGTGGCGTTCGCAATCAACTGGATCGTGTTTGTGCCTTCGTATCTCGCCCGCACCGAGCACTACTACGACCTCACCGGCTCAGCCACGTATCTCATCGTGGTCGCGATCGCTTGGATCCTGTCTCGGAACCCGGACGCTCGAACAGCGATCATCGCCCTGGTCGTGATCACGTGGGCACTTCGGCTCGGAAGCTTCCTGTTTCAACGGGTGAGGAACGTGGGCGGCGACGGGCGATTCGACCGGATCAAACACGACTGGGCACGCTTCCTCATGGCGTGGACGATCCAGGCGTTGTGGGTCGTCTTCACCGCGGCGGCTGCGCTCGCGGCGATCACCTCGAGCACCAAGAAGGACTTCGGTGTGATCGGTGTGATCGGGCTGGTCGTATGGATCGCCGGATTCGCAATCGAGGTGATCGCCGATCAGCAGAAGTCGGCGTTTCGCGCCGACCCGGCGAATGCCGGCACGTTCATCCGAGCCGGTCTGTGGTCACGGTCGCGGCATCCGAACTACTTCGGAGAGCTCGTGTTGTGGATCGGCGTGGCGATCATGGCGTTTCCCGTGCTCCAGGGTTGGCAGTACGTCACGTTGCTCTCGCCGGTGTTCGTGTTCTTGTTGCTCACGCGGGTCAGCGGCGTTCCGGCCCTCGAAGCCCGGTCCGACAAGAAGTGGAGCGGCCAGGCCGAGTACGAGGCCTACAAGGACGCCACGCCCGCGTTCTTCCCAAAGCTGGTCGGATAAACCCGCGATGCCCGGAGACGTGTACGCAGAAATCGATCCGATAGAGCTCGACGACTGAGTCGTATGCAACTCACCGACTACCTCCGCCTCGACGCCACCGACCTCGCGGCCGCGGTGCGGGCGGGTGATGCCGATCCTGCCGACATCCAAGCTCGTGCGTTCGAGCAGTATGAGGCCACGCACTCTTCGATCAATGCCGTCGTCGAGTGGTTCGACGACCCCACGCCAATTCAGAATGCGGAAGGCCCACTCGCCGGCGTGCCGTTCCTGTTGAAGGACTACGGCTCCAGCGAGAAGGGGCGCCTGGTGCAGATGGGCAGTCGGCTCGGCCTGAACAACCGCGCCCGGCACACCGCTGGCTTGGTCGATCGCTTGCTGAACGCCGGTGCCCAAATACTGGGCCGAACCGCCTGCCCGGAGTTCGTGCAGCACGGCGCGACCGAAACGGCACTCAACGGCCTCACCCGCCACCCGCTCAACGCAGAACGATCGCCGGGCGGGTCGTCGGGCGGCGCGGGCGCGGCGATCGCTCGAGGTGTTGTTCCCGCTGCGCACGGAAGTGACTGCGCCGGATCGATTCGTATCCCGGCGTCGACCTGCGGGCTGGTCGGTTTGAAGCCGGGCCTACATCGGGTCCGGCTCGACGACGGAGGCTGGGGCGGCATCGCCAACGAGTTCGTGCTGACGCGCACCGTGCGGGATTCTCGGCTGTTTCTCGACATCCTCGGTGACGGCCCCTACTCCCCCGCGCCCGAGCGGCCGCTGCGAATCGCCATGGATACAACCCACTGGGCCCGGGCGGCCGAGGACCCTGAGGTGGTTGCGGCCTCGACGGCTGCCGCCGACTCGCTGCGATTGCAGGGTCACGAGGTCGAGACCATCACGACTCCGGTCGACTACGAACGGTTGATGGGAACGTTCTTTGCGCTGTTCCATCGCTGGATCGTGCACGACGTGAACATGTTGGTCGCGGCGGGCGGGGTCGAGGGCGACGACACCCTCGAGCCCCTCACCCGAAAGGCACTCGCTCACCTCCGCGAACTGACGATGGAGGAGATCACGGCCGCCCAGGTAGCGGGCGGCGAGATCACGATGCGCCTCGAACGCGAGCTCGCCGGATTCGATGTCTTCCTCACGCCCACACTCGGACGAACCGAGATCCCGCTCGGAGCACTGGCGGGCACGAACGACGACCTCGACGAGTACATCCGCCTGAACGACGAGACCTTCCCGTACAGCTACCTCTTCAACGTGAGCGGATGGCCGTCGATATCGGTTCCCGGAGCGACCAGCGCGGCAGGTATGCCGATCGGTGTCCAGCTCTCCGCTCCACTCGGCTCCGAGCATCTCTTGCTCGACGTCGCCCATCAACTCATGGGCTGAGGCCGGCGCTGCCACGGGTGCAGGACGTTCGGCCCTACTGCGTTCGGCCGGTCGGCTGGACCATCTGACGTGTGAGAGTCCAATCGCGTCCGGCATCTGCCGCGGCGTCGGTGCCATGGCGTTCCGTCGCGCTGCCGTCTGAACATGGCGGCTGGAGTCTCACGGCCGAGCCCATACTGCTTGGACTTCTGGTGTCGTGGTCCTGGCCCGGACTGGCCCTCGGGGTCAGCGCCGTCGTGGCCTTCCTCGCGCGTACACCATTGAAGATCGTGCTGGTCGATCGATGGCGCCGCCGGTGGCTCGACAGAACCGCCCTTGCCGCAAAGATTGCAGGAGTTCAGCTCGTGATCATTGGCGGGCTGTTGATCTTCGTCACGACATGGGAATCGGGAAGATTCTGGCTCCCGTTCGCAATGGCGGCGCCCCTCGTCGGTCTCGAGCTCTGGTACGACAGACAGAGTCGCGGGCGGAGGCTGCTCCCCGAACTCGCCGGGTCGATCGGCATCGGCGCTGTGGCCGCAGCGATCGCGCTCGTAGACGGCTCCAGCCATCGGTTGGCCTTTGGCCTCTGGATGGTCATCGCGCTCCGCTCCATCTCGGCAATTCCGTACGTCCGCCATCAGATCGCGCAGGTTCATGCACGGTACGCGCCGTCGTGGCGGAGCGATGGTGCGCAGTTGCTTGCCACGGTCGGTGCAGTCGCGGCGTGGAGAACCGATCTCGTGCCAGTCGGCGCGCTCCTGGCCCTCGCGTTCTTCTCGGCGATCAACGTCGTCATGATCCGGCTTCCATCACGACCGGCGGTGGTGATCGGCGTGCAGCAAACCATCGTCGGAATCACCATCGTCGTCGCCACCGCAATCACGGTGACGACATGAGCACGTGCCGAACAAAGATCGTGGCGACGATCGGGCCCGCATCCGATTCACCCGAACTAATCGAAGAATTGATCAACGCCGGTGTCGACGTCTTCCGAATCGGGTTGGCCCACGACTCGATCGACACCGTCCTGTTGCGCATCGCGACCATCCGACGCGTTGCGGACTCGCTGGACTCGTCAGCAGCAGTGCTCGTCGATCTTCCTGGACCGAAGGTTCGGGCCGGCAATTTCGGCGAGGCGGGTGTGGAGCTCGCGACCGGAACGACCGTGCAGCTCATTCCCGGCGAAGGAGGAAGTACCGCCCACGAGGTCACGGTCAACCACGACCGACTGCTCGACGACCTGCAGGTGGGCGATTCATTGAATCTCGGCGACGGGCGTGCCGTACTCGAGGTCACGGCGTTGACCAAGGAATCGGCCACCGCGGAAGTCCTGCACGGCGGTGTGATGCGCGGCCGACCCGGCGTGCACATTCCGTCGGAACACCTGAGCGTCGCCACGCCGACACCGGATGACATCGAGGCGCTCGACGCGGTCGTCGCCGTGGGCGTAGACATGGTCGCCGTCTCGTTCGTACGCACCGCACGAGACATCCGGGCCCTGGGTCTCGAGCGCGCACCGCTGGGTCCGTATCTCGTCGCCAAGATCGAGACCGAGGCCGCGGTCGAGAACCTGGAGACGATCCTCGAAGTCAGCGATGCCGTGATGGTCGCACGCGGTGACCTCGGACTCGAGTGTTCCCTCCCGCAGTTGCCTGCCCTGCAGAAGCGCATCATCGAGGCGGCAGTCGAGTCCGGCCGACCTGTCATTACCGCCACGCAGATGCTCGAGACGATGACGGACAATCCTCAGCCAACGCGCGCGGAAGTCTCCGATGTGGCCAACGCGGTTTTCGATGGCACGTCGGCGGTGATGCTCTCGGGTGAGACCGCGATCGGCATCGACCCCGTTCGCGTCGTGAAGACGATGACTGAGATCCTCGAGAACGCGGAACAAGTTTTCGACAACCAACGATGGGCGGAACGGGTCGAGCATCTCGGTGGGCGCGAGCAGGTCGATTCGAACGCGCAGATCGCCGACGCGGTGTCAGCCGCGGCGATTCGGGCGGTCTCCAAACTGTTGCCGCCGGCGATCGTGTGTGTGACTGGGAGCGGGGCGACCGCCCGCGCGATCTGCCGCTACCGCCCGTCGGCGAGTGTTCTCGCGGTGACCGACAATCCAAGGACGTATCGACAACTCGGCCTGGTGTGGGGCGCAACACCGATCCTCGCGAGCCCTCGAGGCGAAGGGCGAGGGCGAATTCGGGGAGTGCTCGACGAGCTCCACCGTCGGGGGCTCGTCGAGCCCGGACAGATTGTTCCTGTAGTCGCAGGTTCGTCGAATGCCTCGTTGGCGTCGAACGTCTTGCGTGTCGAGACCGTCGACTAGGCGGCGGGCCGGCCCCGAGGTGAGGGTTGACGCGCGCTGCGCGCGAGGGGGAGGGTGGATTGAAGCGAAGTCCCTCCGCGGCGGGCGCGGCGGGCGGAGAAAGGACACGCCATGTCACTCCTTGGCCACGACGATCCCAAGATCGAACGTCTCCACAAGGTGGAGGTCTTCCAACACGCCGACAAGAACACCCTGAAGCACGTCGCCGCGACCGCCGACGAACTGACGATCGGGAACGGCACCGCGCTCATCGAAGCCGGCCATCGATTCCACGAGGCCTATCTCGTCCTGTCCGGTACGGCGAATGTGATCATGTCGGGCGACGTGATCGCGCAGGTCGGCCCGGGCGACATGGTCGGAGAGCTTGCGTTGTTCAGCCACTCCTCGGCTGGCGCCACCGTACGCGCCACGAGCGAAATGGAGGTCCTGGCGATTCCCTATCGGGAACTCGACAGTGTGTTCCACGAGAACCCCGATCTCTGCTTCGCGGTCGCTCGGCAACTCGCGTCACGGCTACAGCACATGAACGAGCTGTACCAGATGCACATCAACCTCGAGGATTGAGCTCCGCTAGCTGTCGAAGCCCACACCCATCGAGTCGAGCATCTTGAGCCACGTCCCGGGGCGACCGTCGTTGACGTCGGCGCGGGCGATCTGTTTCCGGGTGAACTGCACGACCAGGTTCCGGAAGGGCTCGGGCGGAAACGGAATCGGCTTGCGCCGCACCATCGAGAGGGCGGTGCGCTCGTTGGTGCGGCCGTCGACCAGATCCAGGGCCACCCGGGCCGCCCAGCGGGATGCGCCGACCCCCAGACCGGTGTAGCCGGCGACCCAAGCCGCGGCGCCCCGGTGGCGGGTTCCGAAGGCAGCAGTGAATTTCGAGGTCGTACCGATGGGCCCCGCCCAGCGATGGGAGAAGCCGAGGCCCTCGAGCTGTGGGAACGTCTCGAAGAAATGGCCGGCGATCTTCTCGTGTGAGTCGGTCCGCTGCTCGTACTCGCTCCCAATGCCGTTGCCGGCGTGATAGTTGGCGTCGTAGCCACCCCACAGGATTCGGTTGTCGGCGGTGAGCCGGTAGTAGTGGAACTGGTTGGCCGAGTCCGCCAGGCCCTGCCGGTTCCGCCAGCCGAGCGCGCCCATCTGCTCGGCGCTGAGCGGTTCCGTCATGAGCACGTGGTCGTAGATCGGGATCACGTAGCGGCGGATTTGACGCTCCGGTTCGCCCCATGCGTTGGTCGCGATGACCGCGCGATCTGCGAACAGCCAGGCGTCGTCGTGTGACTCGAGGAGGAGGCGGCCGTTGGCGATTCGAATGTCCTTGACCCGAGTGTTGTCGTGGAAGACCACACCGCGGTCCTCACAAGCACGCCGAAGCCCCCACGTGAGGAGGGCCGGGTCGATCATGGCGCCACCCTCGCGATCCCACAGACCGCCGAGGTACGTCGGCGAGTTGACCTCGGCGCGGACCTGGTCGGTGTCGAGCCACTCCAGGGTCTCGCCGTGGGCAGCAGCGGTGTCGCGCATCTCGCGCAGGTCGCCGATCTGCCAGGGCTTGTCGGCTACGTGGAGTTGCCCCGTCGCCTCGATCGCGGCGTCGATCCCGAGCCTTTCCGCGGTGGCGATGAGTTCGTTCAGGTTTTCGCGACCCATGCGTTGAAGGGCTGCAATCTCGTCTGGCCAGTGGGAGATGCCGTTGAGCAACCCGTGGGTGAGCGACGCTTCGCAGAATCCGCCGTTTCGGGTCGATGCACCAAAGCCGGCGACCTCGGCTTCCAGCACGACGATGACGCGGCCGGGCTGCTCCTCGACGGCCTGGAGTGCTGCCCACAACCCGGTGAACCCGGCGCCCACGATGGCGAGATCGGCGCTGTTGTCGCGACCTCCCAGGGATGACGCGACGTCCGGGGCGCCCTCGCGATCGGTCCAGAACACGGCAGGCCGAGCGGCCGACACGAGCTGCGCGATTTGTTGCGGATCGAGTGCCATCGGCTCAGCTCAAGAACGCCGCAGCCCAGGCGCCGAGGCGCGACTCGCGCTCGGTGCGGTTCTCGTGATGATCAGCGCGCATCATGATCTTGCGGGTCCCCCACACCCCGAGCCAGCGAAACGGCTCGGGCTCCCACTTGCGATCGGGCACGTTCACCCACGGGAGCGACGTGACGGGCGAATCGGTGGCGGTGATCAGGTCGGCGAGTGTACGCCCCGCAAGGTTCGAAGGGGCGACCCCTTCGCCCACGTACCCGCCAGCCGCCGCCATGCCGCTCGAGCGGTCGAATGCCACCGAGGGAGTCCACGTGCGGGGTGCACCGAGCACGCCACCCCACCGGTGCGTGATCCTGGCCTCGGCCAGGACGGGGAACAACTCGACGAGGGTGCGATGCACGAGGTCGTGGGTGGGAGCATGCCGTTCGGTGCTCGGATCGATGCGACTCCCGTAGAGATACGGGACGCCTCGGCCGCCGAAGGCGATGCGGTCGTCGGCGGTGCGCTGACCGTAGATCACGGCGTAGCGGCCGTCGGCGAAGGTGGGGCGATCTTCCAGTCCGATCTCGTCGAAGATCTCCGCCGGCAGTGGTTCAGTGGCGATCATCAGCGAGTACAGAGGGACCATCGACCGGCGCTCGCCAGGCAGGTCGCGGGTGTACCCTTCGGTGGCTCGTACGACGACATCTGCGCGCACCGTGCCCCCCGGCGTTTGCACTCGTCCCGGTTCGATCGACGAGGCACCCGTCTGCTCGAACACCTGAGCCCCGCGGTCGATGACCAGATCTCGCAGTCCGCGGACCAGCCGTGCCGGGTCGAGGGCAGCGCATGGCGCGAAGTGGATCCCACTTCGAATGTCCGTGGCGTTCACCTTCGTGCGGGCTTCGTCGGGCGACAGCAGGCGGATCTCGTCCTCGGTGAACCCGTGCGCACGCTCTTCCTCGATCAAGTCGAGCTGGCGTTTGTGTTGGGCCGCGTTGCGCGCCACGTACACCGCGCCACCCTTCGCGAACCGGCAATGGATTCCTTCGGCCGCTGCGACGCGTCCGATCTCGTCGACCGTCGCGAAAACCTCACGCATGAGGCGCATCGCCTCGTCATGACCGGCGATGCGGGCGTAGGTGCCCACACCCGCGACAAGCTCGCCGACACACCAGCCTCCGTTGCGGCCCGAGGCACCAAATCCGCAGATCTCGCGTTCGAGCACGGCCACGCGGATTCCGGGATCGTGCGCGAGCAGGTAGTAGGCCGTCCACAAGCCCGTGAAGCCGCCGCCGACGATCGCCACGTCGACGTCGAGATCGGCGGACAACGTGGGTGCCGGACTGAGGTCGCCGTCGAACATGTCGAGCCAGAGCGACAGTCCTCGATGATCGGCGGCCACCAGGTCAGCCCGCTGGTGAGTAGTCGGGGTTCTCCCACACGATGAGGACCGACCAGTTGCCCACCGTCGGATCCTCGAGATAGTTCGGGATGGCTGTCCTGGCGTCGAATCCGTTCTCGATCTGGAACGAGAGTGTGGAGTCGTATAGCTCGCCAGCCTTCACCTTGTCGATGTACGCCTGCGCAGTCATGTCGTCGATGTGATCGGCGTAGCCCGGTAGGACTCCACCGGCGACGATGCCTTTTTTGTTGAGGTCGCGCACACAGTCCTTGCGCAGTTCGTAGAGCTTTCTCCCGATCCCACGACCGCGGTACTCGGGATACACGCTGATGTCGGTGCCGTAATACCAGTCATTGTTGGGCCGGTGGGTCGAGACGCCGTCGTCACCGGCGATGTCGGACAGCGAGTGGTCGGGCTGTTCGAAATCGAAGTCGACCAATATGCCGAGCCCCATCCCGATCGGTCGCTCACCGTCGAGCGCGACGAAATTGCCTTCCGGGAAGGTTCGCGCAAGCTTCACGAGCTCCTCGCGGTGGTAGAGGTCGCTCGGGTCGATGGTCTTGAACACGCTCAGCTCGATGGCCTCGAGTTCGGGCGCCCACCGCTCCTCGATGCGGGCGTAGGTGATCTCGTCGCTCATGAGAACCCGATCTTCTCGAACTCGTTCTGATCGGGCCGACCCCAACATGCCCAGAACTCGCGGGTACGGGGGCGCATGACCGCAGCGCCACTCGATTCGATGTTGTACGGCTCCACCGCAACCTGGCAGACAGCGCTCGGCTCGCGAAGCAGATCGAAGAGGTCGTCGACATCGATGTCGTCGCGGTCGAGATGGGAGGTCGCCACGTCGAGGCGCCGTTCCGAGGAATCCATGAGCAGCGGCGAGCGGGCGCCCTGCACAGCGAGGGCGTCGGGGTGGAGCGAGTGGTTGGTGTGTACGAGCGCACCCGAACCCAGCGTGCGAACCGGCCGCGCCGATGGCATCGCCTCGATGTCGTAGCCGACGCCGGTCGCGTCGAAGACCGAGAAGTTGTGCCCGCCGGCGAGGTCGGCGTCGAGGATCGCATCGCGTGCGCCCTCGGCGGTCTCGGCCTCGAGCGCTGCTCGCACCACCTGCGGCCAGGTCACACCCGCGACTCCGTCGGTGGCGGTGAGATTGTTGATGCCGACGCACACCCCCAATTCGTTCATGCCGATCTGTCCGAGCGCGCCAGTCGTGGTGAACACGAGCGCAGCTGGTGCATCGTCGGGCCGAACCCGGAGGAGGATTACGTGATCGGTGGCGGTGTCGTGCATGTCCCATGTCTGGGCGAAGAAGCCCGCGCCGCCGGCGAGGTTGTCGGGAACGATCGCCGCGGTGCAGTCGTCTTCCATCACCGATTCGGGATGGGCGCCGCCCACAGCTGCGCGCACAGTATCGACGAAGTCGGTGAAGCCGCCCACGATCACGGCCTCGCCGGGTGTGATGTCCGCGGCAGCGGCCATCGCCATCATCTCCGCGGCGAGGGCCGGATGATGAGCTTCGTGCGCAGGGACCATGGACCCGGCCAGGTCGAGCACGGCGCCTCGCGACATGGGGCCGCCCGACCACGATCCCTCCATGACCAGACCAACGCGTTCGTCGAGGTACTGGCGGATCTCGTCGGAATAGGCGGTGCCGTGAGCGTGGCCGATCGACTCTGGGGAGCCGACGGCGTCGAGTATTCGGATCGATCGTCGTGTCATCGTTCGCTCATCATGACCGGTCGAGACGGTCGGTTCAACCAAATCCCACGACGATTTCAGTTGCAGAGATGCGAGATCTCGTGTTGAATCCGTTGGCATGACTGCCACCGCGAACGATTCCGCAAGCCTCGCCGCGCTCGCCAACCGGCACGTATGGGGCCACTTCTCCTCCCTCGGCCGCAGCGTCGACGGAATGCCGATCATCGAGCGTGGTGAGGGTTGTTACGTGTGGGACGACCGTGGCAATCGTTATCTCGACGGCTTGGCCGGTCTTTACACGACCCAGATTGGCTACGGCCGGCCGGAACTAGCCGCAGCCGCCAGTGAGCAGACCGCCCAGCTCGGCTTCTTTCCCATGTGGACCTACGCCCATCCCAAGGGCATCGAGCTCGCCGCTCGACTGGCGAATCTCGCACCTGGCGACCTGAATCGGGTGTTCTTCACGAGCGGGGGCAGCGAGGCGGTCGAGTCGGCGTTCAAACTTGCACGCCAGTTCTTCAAGGAGACGGGCCAACCCGAGCGCACCAAGGTGATCAGCCGCGATCTCTCATATCACGGCACGTCCATGGGGGCGCTGTCGATCACGGGGCTCGACTTTGCGAAGACACCGTTCGAGCCACTCGTACCCGGTGCGATCAAGGTGCCGAACACCCAGGACTTCCAAAACACCTATACGGGCGATCCCGATCAGCTCGGTGTAGCTGCGGCAAATGTGATCGAGGACGCCATCGTGGCCGCCGGCCCCGGAACGGTCGCCGCGGTGTTTCTCGAACCAGTCCAGAACGCGGGCGGCTGCTTCGTGCCACCCGACGGCTACTTCCAACGAGTCCGCGAGATCTGCAACGAACACGGCGTGCTGCTCGTGTCCGACGAGGTGATCTGTGCTTACGGCCGTCTCGGGCACATGTTCGGCGCCGACGCGCTCGGGTATCAGCCCGACATCATCACCAGCGCGAAGGGCATCACGTCGGGTCACAGCCCGCTCGGCGCAATGTTGGTCAGTGACCGACTCGCCGAGCCGTTCGACGGGACCGACGTCGCCTTTCAACACGGCTTCACCTTTGCCGGCCATCCCGTGTCGTGTGCCGTGGCGCTGGCAAACCTGGACATCATCGAGAACGAGGGCCTACTCGAAAACGTGCTGACCCACGCGGCCGACTTCCGCGCCTCGCTCGACCGGCTCGCCGATCTGCCGATCGTGAGCGACATTCGAGGGATGGGTTACTTCTACGGGATCGAGTTGATGAAGGACGCGGCCAGCGGCGTGCACTTCTCCGACGCCGAGGCCCAGGACCTGCTGCGCGGGTTCGTCTCGCTTCGTCTCGCCGAATTGGGTCTGCTGTGCCGCGCCGACAGCAGGGGTGAGCCGGTCATCCAGCTGGCACCGCCGATCATCGCCGGACCCGAGCAGTTCGACGAGATGACCAACGTGATCCAGCAGGTGCTGACCGAGGCGATGGCCAGGATGGACAAGCCCTGACGATGACAGCCGCTTCCGGCCCTCGCCGGGCCGATCTCGACGACACTGACAAAGCACTGATCCGAGCGCTGCAGGTCGACGGTCGGACGCCGTATTCCCAGCTCGCCCCTCTTGTCGGGCTCTCGGAGGCAGCCACGAGACAGCGGGTGAACCGCCTGGTCGAACGAGGAGTGGTCTCGATCGTCGCCGTGACCGACCCAATGGCGCTCGGCTACGGATATCAGGCGTTGCTGGGGATCACCGTGGATTCCGACGTAGCCGCGACCGCCGAGAAACTCGGACAGATCGACGAGCTGGAGTATGTAGTGATCACCGCGGGTCGCTACAACGTGATCGCCGAGGTCGTGTGCACCGATGCCGAACACCTGCTCGCGGTCACCGACGACAAAATCCGCGCCGTGGCCGGCGTACGAACCGTCGAAACACTCACATACCTCCGGATCGTGAAACAGATCTACGACTGGGGCACGATGTGAGCGCACACGAACAATCCGGGGGGACGACGATGACGACCGAGGCGGTCGAAGTTCGGGGAGTCACGAAACGTTTTGACGACGTGGTCGCCGTCGACAACATCGACCTGTCGATCGCCGACGGCGAGTTCTTCGCCATGTTGGGCCCGTCGGGCTGCGGCAAGACCACCACCCTGCGGATGATCGCCGGCCTCGAGTTTCCCACCGAGGGGAGTCTCAGGATCTTCGGCGACGAGGTCGGCACGCTGCCGCCGAATCATCGCCCCGTCAATACCGTCTTCCAGAACTACGCACTGTTCCCGCACATGAACGTGCTCGACAATGTGAGCTTCGGTCTGCGCATGCAAAAGGTGCCCAAGGCCGACGCCACGCAGCGCGCCCGCGACGCGATCGAGCTCGTCCGACTGGGTGGCATGGAGAAGCGTCGCCCGAATCAGCTGTCGGGTGGGCAGCAGCAGCGGGTCGCACTCGCCCGGGCCCTCGTAAATCAGCCCAAGGTCTTGCTGCTCGATGAGCCCCTCGGTGCGCTCGATCTGAAGCTACGCCAGGAGATGCAGCTCGAGTTGAAAGCATTGCAACAGGAGCTGGGAGTGAGCTTCGTGTTCGTCACCCACGATCAGGAGGAAGCGCTCACGATGAGCGACCGGATCGCCGTGATGCACGACGGGAAGCTGCTCCAGGTGGGGAGCCCCGAAGAGATCTACGAACGGCCGGCCAACCGATTCGTGGCCGACTTCATCGGCCAGACGAACCTGATCGACGCCACCGTTGCCGACGATGACATGATCGTTCTCGAGAACGGCACGAAGGTGAAGGCGCCGAACCCTCATGCGGCCGGCACCAAGGTCGCGATGAGCTTGCGCCCGGAATCGATCGAGATCGGCGCGCAGGGCTCGGCACCGGAGGAGTTCCGTTCGACCAGCCTCGACGGTGTCGTCGCCAACGCGACCTACCTCGGGCACTCGGTGGTGTACGAGGTGAAGGTCGGTTGGATCGACCTCGAAGTGCGCGATGACCCGGGCGGACTCGACGACCGCTGGGGCCCCGGCGACGACGTCTCGATCTGGTGGGATCGCACCGCCGACTGGGTGGTTCCCGACTGATGACCGCAGTCCACCCCGATGAGGTCGGCTCGGTTGTCACGCCCGAGTTCGAGGCCGCGAACGAACGGCACAAACGTCGTCGTGGCCTGCTCATGGCGCTGCCGGCATACGCCTACCTGATCCTCTTCTTCGCCGTGCCACTGCTGATCGTGGTCGTGTACTCGTTCGCGACGCGCAACAGCCTCGGTGGCACCGACCTGTCGGGATGGAACCTCGATGCCTACCGAAAATTGGGCGAACCCATCGTGCGCGACATTCTCTTCCGGTCGCTGTGGCTGGCGGCGCTCACCACGTTCATCTGTCTGGTCATCGGCTATCCGTTCTCCTACTTCCTCTCGACCCGCAGCCCGGTCGTTCGCAACGTGATGCTCGTGTTCGTCATGATCCCGTTCTGGTCGAACTTCCTCGTGCGCAACTACGCATGGCGAGTGCTCCTCGGCAACGACGGTCCAGTGTCGAGAGCGACCGACGCGGTGGGCCTGGGCGAGACCAGCATCCTCTTCACCCCAACGGCGGTCGTACTCGGCCTCGTGTACGGCTTCCTGCCCTTCATGATCCTGCCGCTGTACGCGTCGATCGAGCGAATGGACTGGAGCCTGGTCGAGGCGAGCCGCGACCTGTACTCGAACGGCTTCCAGTCGTTCCGTCATATCGTGTGGCCCTTGTCGCGGCCGGGTGTGATTGCCGGTTCGATCCTCGTGTTCGTGCCGAGCCTCGGTGCATACGTCACGCCCGAAATCCTCGGCGGCGCCAAGACCACGTTGCTCGGCAGCTACATCGTGACCCAGTTCCTCACCGCCCGGAACTGGCCGGTGGGAGCATCGGTGTCGTTCGTTCTGATGAGCGTGATGTTGGCGTCGACGCTCGTGTACTTCCGGAGCGGGGGGCGCAACCTGTGAGCCGCACCCACCAGCCCACCGGCGCCACGAAGTGGGCGCTGAACCTGAACGCGATCCTTGTCTACCTCTTCTTCTACGCCCCGATTCTGCTGCTCGTGGTCTTCTCGTTCAGCAACGACACCCTCGTCGGACGTTGGGGTGGATTCCCGTTCGCCTGGTATCGAGCCTTCGGCGCGGACGAGGAGGTCCAGAGCGCACTCGGCATCTCGATCCGGGTGGCGATCGTGTCGACGCTGATCTCCGTCGTCCTGGGCACGATGGCCGGCCTCGCCCTCGAACGATTCCAGTTCCGGGGCAAGCGGGTGTTCGACGCACTTCTCTACCTGCCGGTGATCATCCCCGACGTGACCATGGCCGTGATGATGCTCCTGTTCTTCACCCAGGGCATCGATCTGCTCGACCGCTGGTTCGGCTTCGGTCTGACCAAGGGCCTGGCCACCGTCACCCTGAGCCACATCGCCTTCTCGATCAGCTTCGTGTCGATTGTGGTGCGGGCCCGTCTCGAGGGTATGAGCGAGACGCTCGAGGAAGCAGCTCAGGACCTGTACGCCACACGATGGCAGTCGTTCCGCCATGTCACCCTGCCCCTGATCGCCCCCGGCATTGCCGGCGGTGCGCTGCTGGCGCTGACGCTGTCGCTCGACGACGTGGTGATCACCCAGTTCGTGGCCGGGCCGGGGTCGACCACCCTGCCGGTATACGTGTTCGGCCTGATCCGGCGGGGCGTGACGCCGCTGATCAACGCGGTATCGGTGGTGATGCTCGGCGCATCGATGCTTCTCGTACTGCTTTCTCTGCTTGCGCAACGATCTCGAGGTGGGGCCGAACCGGCCTGACCGAAAACCAATCGCAACTCTGCGAACATACAAGGAAGAAATTTTCGGGCATTCTGCCCGATTGGAGGGAAACCATGAAGGACAAGAAAGTGCTGCGGGTTCTCGCGGCCCTGTTCGCCCTGACGTTGCTGGCCACCGCATGTGGTAGCGACGATCCGGCATCGACGGACACCGGCGGCGACGCTGATGCCGATGCGGGAGGATCTGACGATTCGGCCGCAGGTGACGGGTGCGCTGCCGGCCAGACCGACGGCGACCTCGCGATCTACAACTGGTCCGAATACATGGATCCCGATCTGAAGACCGCATTCGAAGAAGAGTTCGGCGTAAGTGTCTCCGAGGACAACTACGACTCGAACGAGGCGATGCAGCCGATCATCTCGGCCGGTGGCTCGGGCTACGACTTCATCGTGCCGTCTGACTACATGGTGTCGATCCTCATCGAATCGGGCGACATCATGCAGCTCCAGAAGGATGCCATCCCGAACCTGTCGAACCTGCTTCCAGAATTCGCCTCGGGCCTGCCCTTCGACCCCGATGGCGCCTACACCGCGCCTTACCAGTGGGGCACTACGGGCCTCGGCGTCGACTTGAGCATCACGGGTGAAGACGTGCCCGAGACCTGGGGTCTGATCTTCGATGCCGACGTGGCAGCGCAGTACGGCCTCGAGGGCGCCTACGGCACGCTGCTCAACGATCCCCGCGAGACGATGGGCGCCGCGCTCAAGTACCTCGGATACTCGCTGAACAGCACGAGCGATGCTGAGCTCGAAGAAGCTCGCGCGCTTGTTGCCGACGCGAAGGCGCGAGTCGCCGCGTTCGACTCCGACCAGTACGACGAGCTGCTCGCCAGTGGCGACTCGGCGGTGGCCCACGGCTACTCGGGCAACTTCATCGTGCAGTTCGATGAAGCCGACAACCCCGACCAGTACGCCTACTTCGTTCCCGAGGAAGGCGGCACTCGTTGGGTGGACAACATGGCCGTTCCAGCCGATGCCCCGCATCCCTGCACGTCCCATACGTTCATCAACTTCCTGCTCGACGCCGAGAGGGGTGCGCAGCTGACGAACTGGAACTTCTACGCCAGCCCGAATGCTGCGTCAGAGGAGTTCATCGATCCCGAGGTACTCGAGGATCCGATCGTGTACCCGACCGATACGTCGAAGCTCGAGTTCATCGAGGACACGGGTGACTTCGAGATCAACTACAGCGACGCTTTCATCGAAGCCAAGGGCTAGATGATCGGCTGAGCCGACAATCGAGACGGGCCGGGGGTTCGCCCCCGGCTCGTTCGCGTTTCCGGGCCGCGGCGCGCGGTCAGATTGGATCGATCACGTTCTTTCGCCGATGTTCGAAGAGCAGGGAGGTGCGCTCGTCGAACACGCCCGGATAGTTGCTCACCTCGTTGAGGATGAGTGATTGGAGT
Source organism: Acidimicrobiales bacterium (assembly GCA_051011575.1). Classification (GTDB taxonomy): domain Bacteria; phylum Actinomycetota; class Acidimicrobiia; order Acidimicrobiales; family SHLQ01; genus SHLQ01. The sequence continues at coordinate 17,984 of JBPCTR010000232.1, forward strand.
GTGGCCGCATCGGCGGCGGCGATGTGAATCACCACGTCCTCCACTCCGGTGATGAGGCTCACGGCGATCGTCTCGGGGAGCTCCCACATGTGTTCGATGAAGCTCGAGATGATGTCGTCGTTCTTGGGTTGGAGCCGTACGAAGATCAATGCTTCGAGCGAGCGACCGAGCACGTTGAGGTCGACTTCGGCGTGATATCCGATGATGGCACGGCGTCGTTCGAGCTCACGCACGCGAGTCAATGTCGTCGACGGCGCAAGGCCGGTAGTGCTGGCGAGAGCGCGATTCGTCTGGCGAGCGTCCCGCTGGAGCTCTCGAAGAAGTGTGAGGTCGGCGTCGTCGAGAGGTGTACTGGCCATCGCAACTCCATTCGGTTTGGCGGGGTTCGAGAGCGCACTATACGAACGTCGTTCGCCACCGTCATCCGCAACCGTACATCGTTCGGTTTACTGGATTCATGGACGAACTCTGGCGATAGTGGATGGCAGACGTCCGCACTTCTGATGGAGAACTGATGACCGCGATCGAACGCTTCGACGACTATCGCCTCGACGATCGGTACACCGCCGATGAGGGCACGGTCTTCCTGACCGGCATCCAGGCGCTGGCCCGCTTGCCGTTGGAGCAGTTGCGCGCAGACCGATTGGTGGGCCTCCGAACGGCCGCGTTCGTGTCGGGTTACCAGGGTTCGCCGCTTGGTGGGTACGGCGAAGCGGTTCGGGCGGCGGCGCGCACCGAGCCGGAGCTCCCGCTCACGTTCCGACAGGGGATGAACGAAGAATACGCCGCCACCGCCGTCATGGGATCACAGTTGGCGGCCGCCCGACCCGACGCGAAGTACGACGGTGTTGTGGGTATCTGGTACGGCAAAGCGCCAGGTGTCGACCGGGCCGCCGATGCCCTCCGACACTCGGTGTATGCGGGCACGAGCATGCACAGCGGGGCGGTGGCCATCGTGGGCGACGATCCGGCGGCCAAGTCGTCGACCATCCCGTCGTCGTCGGCCGGGCTCCTCGCCGACATGCACATGCCGGTCCTGTACCCGGGTGATCCAGCCGAGGCACTCGACCTTGGCCGCCACGCGATCGCGATGTCCCGGGCCACGGGTTTGTGGTCGGCGCTGAAGATCGTGGCCGACGTGGCGGACGCGACGGCGAACGTCGACCTTGACCTCGGACGGGTCGTGCCGGTGATCCCGTTGCTCGACGGCGAACGTTACGTACACGCTCCCGACGGGCGATTGCTCACCCCCCACACCGTCGACCTCGAGCGGGAGATCTACGAAGTCCGGTACGAGCTGGCTCGTATGTATGCGTCGGACAACAAGCTCAACCATGTGACGGTCGACCCTGCCGACGGGTGGATCGGGATCATCGCTTCGGGGATCACCTACAGGGAGGTGCGGGAGGCGCTGGCAAGGCTCGGCCTCGACTCCGATCGGTCGATCGCCGGCGCCGGAATCCGCCTGCTGAAGATGGGCATGCCGCTCCCCTTCAACCCGGAGACGATGCGCAACTTCGCTCGCGGCCTCGAGCAGGTGTTCGTGATCGAGGAGAAGTCGGCGAACATCGAGTCGCTGCTGAAGGATGCGCTCTATTCGCTGCCCGACCGCCCGGTGGTCGTGGGTCGGGTCGACGAGGCCGGCGAGTTCCTGGTGCCCGGATGGGGAGCACTCGATGCCGACACCATCGTGCCGATTCTCCGCCGACGGCTCGAGGGTCGTGTCGGTGAGCGGCTTGTCCCCGAGAAGACGGAACGAACGCGCACACTGATTCCGATCGGGGTGGAGCGGTCGCCGTTCTTCTGTTCGGGCTGTCCGCACAACCGCAGCACCCAGGTGCCCGAGGGTTCGGTCATCGGCGCCGGTATCGGTTGCCACACCATGACCCTGCTCATGGATCCCGACCGTGTGGGCGATATCGCGGGCCTCACGTGTATGGGCAACGAGGGCACCCAATGGATCGGCATGGCCGACTTCGTCGACACCGACCACATGATCCAGAACCTGGGGGATGGCACGTATTTCCACTCGGGCCAGCTCGCGATCCAGGCCGCGGTCGCCAGTGGCGTGAACATCACGTTCAAACTGCTCTACAACGGCACCGTTGCCATGACCGGTGGCCAGGACCCCGAAGGTCAGCTGCCGATTCCGAAGGTCGTCGACACCCTGTTGGCCCAGGGTGTGAACCGGGTACTCGTAACCACCGACGACACGAGCCGCTACGGCCGACGCGACCTGCCGAGAGGGGTCGACGTGTGGGATCGCACTCGCTTGATGGAAGCCCAGGAGGTGCTTGCAGGCACGCCGGGAACCACCGTGCTGATCCACGACCAGGAGTGCGCGGCCGAGGCGCGTCGTGCTCGCAAGCGGGGGCAGGTCGAAACGCCCAACCAACGCATCGTCATCAACCATCGGATCTGCGAGGGCTGTGGCGACTGCGGCCAGGTGAGCAACTGCTTGTCGGTTCAACCCCACGACACCGTGTTCGGGCGCAAGACCACGATCGATCAGACGACCTGCAACCTCGACTACAGCTGCCTCGAGGGCGATTGCCCAAGCTTCATGACAATCACCACCGGCAAACCTTCGCGAAACGCTCGCTCGCGGCGGGATCCCGAGGTGGCCGCGCCACCCTCATCGCCCGAGCCGGTGGCGATCGTTCCGATCGACGACTTCTCCATGCGGATCACGGGGATCGGCGGAACCGGCGTCGTGACCGTCGCGCAGGTGATCGGCACGGCGGCGATGCTCGACGGCTTCCACGTGCGGGGGCTCGATCAGATCGGTTTGTCTCAGAAGGCGGGTCCGGTGGTGAGCGATGTACGGCTTTCGAAATCGGGGCCGTCGTTCACGAATCGTCTGGGTGAGGCCCAGGCCAACCTGCTCCTCGCGTTCGATCAGCTCGTTGCGGGTTCCGACAAGGGCCTGCTCACGTGTGATGCCGACACAACAATCGCCGTTGGCTCAACGTCGACCACACCAACTGGAGCGATGATCACGCACCCCGAGATCGCACTTCCGTCACCCGACGAGCTGGCCGAGCTGATCGGTGGGTCGACCCGACCTGAACACTGGTGGGCAGACGCCCAGGCGATCACCACCGATCTGTTCGGGTCGTCGACGACCGCCAACGTCTTCGTGGTCGGCATGGCCGTACAGGCAGGCGCGCTTCCTGTGACCGTCGATGCGATCGAAAAGGCGATCGCGCTGAACGGCGTGGCGATCGACGCCAATCTGGCGGCGTTTCATTGGGGCCGTGCTCAGGTGCACGACTCGAGCGCCGTCGACGCCGCTCGGGCGCAGGTACATCCACATGACGCTCCTTCGCCCGTCGAGCGCTTCACGGATCGTCTCGACCGTCTCGACATCGACCCGGTACTGCGCGAGCGGCTTTCGATGTTCGCCGGCGAGTTGGTGGCGTGGGGTAACGAGTCGACGGCACTCGATTGGTTCGACGTGCTCGATCGGGTGTACGCCGCAGAGACGTCGGTCGATTCGTCGAGCGTGCGACTCCTCGAGGCAGTGGCGGCGGGCCTCTACAAGCTGATCGCCTACAAGGACGAGTACGAAGTTGCTCGATTGATGACGGATGTGCTGGGTACCGAGGAAGCCCACGATCTTGCAGCCGACACCAGCGGCAAGGTGGCCTGGAAGCTGCATCCGCCGATGCTGCGGGCGCTCGGGATGGATCGGAAGATCACGATCGGTGAGTGGGCCACCCCGGCCGTGCGCGCCCTGGCCCGGGGCAAGCGATTTCGCGGAACGGCGTTCGACCCCTTCGGTCGGGCCGAGGTGCGCCGGGTGGAGCGCGAGCTGTCCGGCGAGTATCTCGCCGCAATCGACACGGTGCTGGAACGGCTTTCCCCGATAAACGTCGATGGCTCCGTCTCGATCGCCGAGCTTCCCGACCTCGTCCGGGGCTACGAAGACATCAAGCTGGCAAACGTACAGATCTTCCGCGGGCGCCTCGCCGAGGAACTTGCCGCTCTGGACTGAATGACTCAGTCGTCGTCGAGCAATCGGGCAACCATTCGAAGGCCGCCGAGTCGACCGGCCGCGAACAGGTTGACCACGGCCGAATAGAAGTCGTCGAGCGAATCGACCGTTTCGGTGCCGTAGCGATCGACGAGCTCTGCTCGACGGCTCTGGAACTGCTCGAGCCGATCGGTGACGAACCTCGTCCAGGCGTCGGTTTTGTCGATGGTCCGAACCACCACGAACCCCGCGGCCTCGACCTGACCCACATAGGTCGACAGGTTCGGCAGGTACGCGCAGTGCACCTTCGTGGCAAGGATTTCCCGTTCCCGGTCGGTCAGCTCTCCCCGCTCGACGTAATCGTCGATGTACATGAGCCCGCCCGGTTCGAGCGCTTCAGCGCACCGGGCAAAGAGAGTGTCGCGATCGGGGATGTGGAGGAAGCAGAGCATCGACACGATCGCGTCGAACGAGTCGGGTGCGACCGCGCCGTCGAGAACGTTGCCGTGTACATGGGTGACCCAGTCATCGAGCTCGCACCGTTCGGTGAGCGTGGCGGCCGTGGCGTGCAGGTCGGGTTGCAGTTCGAGTGCGGTGACCCGACTGCCGGTGCGGTCGGCGATGTAGCGGGCGGGCCCACCCAGGCCCGAGCCGATGTCGAGGACACGGGAGCTGGGACCGAGGTTCAGCTCGGCGATCGCATCGTCGACGGCGTCGGTGCTTTCGTAGTGGTACTGGTCGAAGGGAGTGAGGTCGTCGACCTGCAGGGCGGCATCGGCGCCGAGCCCCGATGCGTCGAGGTCGGCGAGGATGCGCTCGACGTCGCGGTACAACCCCATCGCCTTGATGTCGGACATGCTCCGCAACCTAGTTGTCGCTCTCCCAACGTCCGGAGGTCGCCGGCCGAGGCAACGATCTTCCGATGCACATACTGTGCGTGCCGTGGAATCGGCAGTGATCGTCGAGGGGTCGGGGCCGCCGGTGTACATGGTGCACGGCATCGGATCTCGCAAGGAGATGTGGCGACCGATCGTCGACCAGCTCCGCGATGAGTTCACGTGCGTGGCGTACGACCTGCGAGGTCATGGCGAGAGTTCGGTCGAGCCGGTGCCATATTCGCTCGACATGTTGGTCGACGACCTCGAAGCGGTTCGCGTGAGCCGCGGCCACGACCGGATCCACGTGATCGGTCACTCTCTCGGCGGGATGATTGGGCCTCGCTACGCCCAGCGCTTCCCGGAGCACACGATTTCGGTTGGTCTGCTCAGCACGGCGGCGGGCAGGACCGAAGACGACAGCACGCGGGTGAAGGGAGTGGTCGCACGGATGCGCGCCGAGGGCATCGACGACGTGCTCCCGACACTGGTCGACCGGTGGTACACCGAAGCGTTCGCCGCCGCGAACCCCGACGTGATCGCCAACCGCATTGACCAGGTGCTCAGCACCCCGCCCGAGGTCTTCCTGTCGGTGTTCGATGTGTACGCCGAGACCGAGATGGCGCCCTGGCTGCAGGAGGTGACTTCGCCCTGCCTGGTACTCACCGGCGAGAACGACCCAGGATGCAATCCTCGTCTCAACCGCTTCATCCATGTCGAGCTACCCAACAGCGAGCTCGTGATCCTGCCCGATGTAAGGCATTCAATCGTCGTCGAAGTGCCCGAGATCGTTGGTCCGATCGTGGCCGATTTCTTGCGTTCGAACGTCTGATTCGGGGTCTCGAAAAAGAATTTTCGAGAAATGTGAATCAGAACCGCCAGTAGTTGCTCTCTTCATCGTGCCTACATGGGCCTTATGGCCCATGCCGCTTGCAGTACATCGGCACACTCCGGGCCGGATCGCCGTCTTGCCCGGCATGTGGGGGCTTGGTGACGCCATCGGCGGGGTCACCAGGTCAACACATGTTCATAGCGTGCAAATCAACAACTGGATGGGTCGAGCGGCTCTCCAAAAACGGTCGGAAAGGACCAAACGACACACTCAAGACTCCCCTTCAGATGTCGACAACACGGGTGCACCAACCCAAGAGCGGGTGCAGGTACCCAAATTGCCACCTACAGGGGAGCACACAGAATGAACAAGCAGACGATCCGCGTGACGCTGAAGACCTTCGGCATGACAGCACTCGGTGCGGGAATGTGGTTTGTGACCGCAGCTCCTGTGCTCAACTTCTAGAGCTGGACTCCCCGGTGCAAAATTGAGCCGGGGAGTGCCATCCGCCTCGGAAAATGGCCTACACCCCAGATCGTCGGTATCCTGCGGACAAGAAGGCAGAGGGCAAGCGATGGCGAATGACGACAAGGATCTCGACCGATTGATCAGCACCGGAAAGGCCGCATTGGCCGACTCCGATGCGACTCCGGCCGACGTGGCCGATCTCGCGAGGAACGCACTCTCGTTTCGCGACATCCCGGTCGTTCCCACCACCCCCGCTGATGAACTCGTGGGCGTCCGCTCCGCTGCGCTCGCGGAGGCTCACCGAGTGACCCATGGTGAGTCGAGCCTGCTCTGGAGCTGGGTCGAGGGCACCATCACCGGCATGCTCGACTCCGACACGGTCATGGGAATGAAGTTCCATACCGTCGAATCGACGACCGAAGTCGAACTCGACTTCATCGGCACCTTCGAACTCGAGGCACCCGGCGGTGCCTACCGCTTCATCGTCGAGGACGCAGGCGGGCCCTGGGCGACCGACTGGCATAACTAACCCCGCTGGGGTCGAATGACCGACGTCGACGACCTCATCGCAATTGCGCAGACGGAACCCGAACGCGTTATTCGTGAAGCCTTGGACCAGCTAGTCCAAGCGCCGGACGACTTTGCGTCGCGCATTTCTTTGCTGCATGCACTATCGATTGCACGACTTCAGCTCGCGGACTATGAGGGAGTACGCGCGCTGGTTGAGACAGTGGAGTCGAATTGGCATGCCACTGCTACCAACTATCACTTCGCTGAGATGCTTCGCCTCGAGGTGCTGGTGTGCGTGCTGACCGGAGAGCCGCAAAAGGCCGTAGAGCGACTAACCCGGGTCTGGCCAGAGAGGGACGACGATGTTCCGCCTCGGCTGATGGCAGCAAGTGCTCTCGCCTACGCTTCCGCAGGCGACCACTCAGGAGCGGCAGAGCTGTTTGAGCAAGCTCTGGAACGCGGGCGAGCCATCGATGACGTCGATGCCCAGCTCGATGTCCTAATCAATCGGTCC
>JBPCTR010000233.1:0-19647 GCA_051011575.1 Acidimicrobiales bacterium
CCTGGTCGTGGCTCACGGCGGTGAGTCTCTCAAGTACGCGACGGCGGCTGGCGTCGACTCTCCGCTCGTCTATCACAAGATCGGCGTGCTGAACTCGGCATTCGAGCGCCCCGCCAGTCGGATCCTCCATCGAGCGGCGGTGGCACGGGCGCACGCGGTCGTCGCTATCAGTGAGGCGGCGCGACGAGAGGCCATCGACCGCCTGGGCGTCCACCCGTCGTCGATCTCGGTGATCCCAAACGCGCGCGACCCCGAGAAGTTTTGGCCGTCGCCCAGGTGCAACTCGATCCCGCTCCTCACGTTCGTCGGCCACCTGGGTCGAAGCAAACGCCCGAACTGGCTGGTCGAGGCTGCGTCGGAACTGCGCTCCAGAGGTCACGAGTTCGAGGCGGTCATTGCAGGATCCGGGCCATTGCTCGGCGAGCTCCGGCGCGAGGCCAGGTCGGCGGGGGTCGCGCTGATCGGCCACGTCGACGATGTCGCGGATCTGCTCCGCCGCACCGATGTCCTTGCGTTTCCGTCGATGCCGTTCGAAGGGATGCCCGGTGTCCTCATCGAGGCCGCCATGTCGGGGGCAGCGTGTGTCACGACCGATGTTCCGGGAGCAAGCGACGTTGTGATGCACGGTGAGACCGGTCTGATCGTGCCTCCCGACCGATTCGATCTGTTCGTCGACTCGATCGAACAGCTCATAGTCGACCCCGAACGATCTGTGCGGTTCGGGCACGCAGCTCGATCAACCGCCGTCGAGCGATTCCACCCGCGCCGCATCGCGACGGCTTGGGAGAGTCTCTGTCACCACATTCTCGAGGAGTCGCCGTGCGCGTGCTCCACCTGATCGATTCTCTTGGAACCGGCGGCGCCGAGCGGTCGTTGGCAGCCATGGCCCCGCACCTGCGCGACGCAGGGGTGGATCTCGAGGTCGCCCACCTTCGCTCCCCCGACACTCTCGGCCCCGAGCTCGCAGCTGCAGGAATCCAGGTTCATGACCTTCGCGGCTCCGATTCGCGTCCACACCAGATTGAACGGGTGAGAGGCCTGCTTCAGCGTCGGGGCACAGAGCTCCTTCACACGACGCTCTACCGGGCGGACGTCGCTGGTCGACCCGCAGCCGCCCGCGCACACATTCCGTCGGTCACGACGTGGGCGTCGACCGGTCCCGAGGATGGCGGACAGCTTCTTAGGGCCAAGCGAATCCGTACGACCCTCGTCGATCGCCACACTGCGCGGCTCGCCGCTCGGTTCCACGCAGTGTCCGAACCTGTGGCCGTCGCTGTGGGTACCCGACTGAGCATTGCGTCAGATCTGATCGACGTCATCCCACGCGGCCGCGATCCCCGCCGATTGGGGACTCGTGGGACGGCCCGATCGCAGAGCGTGCGAGATGCATTTGGCGTCGGCGACGCACCGATGATCGTCGCGCTTGCACGTCATGAACCGCCGAAGGGCCTCGACGTCCTCATCGATGCAATGCCGAACGTCCTCACCCGGGTTCCCGGGGCGCGCCTCTTGATCGCCGGAGCCAATGGTTCGGCGACCACGACGATCGAGCGCGCTGTGGCCAACCACGATCTCGGAGATGCCGTCGCTCTACTGGGCGCCGTCGATGACGTCGGAGATCTGCTCGCTGCCGCTGACGTCTGCGCGGTCCCATCGCGCGTCGAGGGCTTTCCCGGCGTCGTGGTCGAGGCAGCGATGCTCGGTACACCGCTTGTGGTCTCCAACATCGCTTCGGTGCGCGCCGCGATCCCGGACCGCCGACACGCCGTGCTCGTGACGGTGAACGATCCCGCATCGCTCGCACAGGGCATCGTCGATGTGCTCGCCGACCCGATTGCAGCCGCCGATCGCGCGGCTCTCGCGCGCACTCACAGCCTCCGAGAGTCATCGCTGTCGACGATCGTCGACGCGACGCTGGCCTTCTACGAGAGAGCGTTGGCTGCTCGGAGAGTTGCAGCGTGACCCGGCTCGCAACGGTCATCGTTCCCACATGGAACCGGAAGGAGCAGGTGGACGACCTCCTTCGAAAACTGTTGCTCGAGCAGACCGGCGTCGACTTCGACGTGGTCGTGGCCGACGACGGTTCGAACGACGGCACCGTCGATCATCTTGCGAGCGGCATCCAGTCGCTTCCTGCGACCCTCCAAGACCGGGTGCGTCTGCTCTCGCTGCCTCACGCCGGCGTGGCGTCCACGAGAAACCGTGCGGCTCTTGCCACGTCGACGCCATGGCTCATCTTCCTCGACAGCGACGACAGGCCCGACGAGAGTTGGGCCGCGACCCTCATGGGCAGCTGCACCATGGACCACGATCTCGTGTCGATCGCAGTTCGTCGGGTCACACCCGATCGACGCAGCACAGTTGTGGAGCCGACGGCCGCCGGCCCGGCGTTCGGAGGGGTCGAGGCGCTCTGGCTTGCGGGGGCGTTCGCGATCCGACGGACGCTCTTCGACGAGGTTGGCGGCTACTGCGACGGCCTTGCGTTCGCGGAGAACACCGACCTTGCCCTCCGGGTCGCTGCGAGAAACGAGCGGCGTCGGGTTCGAACTGCGATCGACCCGACCCCACACGTGAACATCGTGGTCCGCGACGGTCGCTATGACCCTGTTGTGCAACTCGAATCTGCGGAGGCAATTCTGGAGCTCCACTCGGATCGGCTCGACCTCGAGCCGAAACTTCGCTCGAACTATGAAGCGATCGCGGGGGTTGCGGCTCATCGGCTCGGCGATCGGGCTCGAGCCCGGGATCATCTACGCGCTGCCGTACGCTCGCATCCGTCGCGATTGAAACATCACGCCCGTCTTGCGCGAGCCGTGCTGCCATGACCAACCTCGTTCAGAGATGTCGCACGCGAAGGGCGATGCTTCCCCGTGCACTCGATTTCGGGGTCCTACCTGCCGATGAGATCGCGATGTCGACCATCTCGATCCTCCGACATGAGTACGTCTGGATCCGCCGAACCCTCGGCGCGATCGCGTTGTGTGCGCTCGTCGCCGCAGCGCTCGAAGGGTTCGGCATGGTTGTTCTCATTCCCATGCTCGACTCGCTTCTGACCGGCGAAGCCGTCGTCGATCGGTCGATCGGTCCCTTCCGAGTGAGCGGCGCGACATCGAAAGTCGGATTGGTGGCTGCCGCAGCCATCGCCACGGGAGCTGCCCTTCAGATTCTCGGCGCATGGCTCCGCGGACGCGCAACCGCAGCCTGGCAACACCGGCTACGGATGGATCTCCTTGACGCGCATGCAAACGCGTCGCTGGAAGCGCAGGCGGAGCTCTCGACGAGTCGAATGGTCGCCTTGGCCAACGGCCACGCAGACGAGGGAGCAAATGGCGCTCGACACCTTGGCTTCGCGCTTCGTGGCGCCGGTGGCGTCACGGCGTTCGTGTTGGGCGCGATCGCAATCGACCCGCTTGGAAGTTTGGCCATTCTGGTGGTCGGCGGGGCGCTTGCGGCCCTCGTACGTCCACTGGTTTCCAACTCTCGGCGAGCGGCGGAAGAGTTGGCGCACGTCAACCTCAGCGTCGCCGACTCACTGGCCGTTCAGGTCGAAATGGCCGCTGACCTTCGCGTACACGGCGTCATCGACGGTTCCGAGGTGCAGTACCGGAGACTCGCGCGAAGACACCGAAAGGCACGAGTACGTGCGACGTTGCTTCTCGGGGCGACGCCTGTCGTCTTCCGGACGCTCGGGTTACTTCTGCTCGTCGCCGTGGTCGGCATCGGGGCCGGAGTGGCATCGGCGCCAGCACTCCGAATCGGAGTCGTCGCACTTCTGCTGTACCGGGGGTTGTCCTACGCACAAGCACTCCAGTCCGAGTGGCAACAGACGGTGCACGCCGTGCCCTACCTGACCGGCCTCCGCGCGGCGCTCGAGAAGCTTCACGCGTCACGTCGGTCGCCCGGGACGATCGAGATCGAAAGCATCGGCGCGTTGCGCTGTCGGGACGTCGATTATTCCTTCTCGACCGATCGAACGCCGATCGTGCGAGACGTCGACCTCGAACTCCATCGCGGTGAGGTGGTGGCGATAACCGGAGCCTCCGGCGCGGGTAAAACGACGCTCGCCGAACTTCTCCTCGGCCTGCGCTCAGCCGGACGCGGCACCATCGAGATCGACGGCATCAATATCGGAGACATTGCACCGGCCAGTCGTGCGACCCTGATCGGGCGCGTCGGCCAGGACGTTCGGATCTGGGGCGGCACGATCGGCGACAACGTTCGGCTTCATCGTCCGGCCATCGATGATGCTGCCATCCACAGCGCGCTTCGAGCGGTTGGTCTTGGCGACCTGATCGCCGAGACCGGTGACGGCCTCGATCTGATGATCGGCGGCGTTCACCGGCAGCTCTCGGGGGGCCAGCGCCAAAGACTCGGCGTCGCGAGGGCCATCGTGAACGAACCCCAGTTCGTCGTCCTCGACGAGCCGACCAGTGCACTCGACGCCGCCAACGAGACGCTCGTGACCGATGCGATCGAAACGCTCCGCGGGAAGGCACTCGTCGTCGTGATCGCCCACCGGCCGGCAACGATCGCGGTGGCGGACCGAGTGCTTCATGTGGCCAACGGGACCGTGACCGAAGTCGCCACTCCCGATCTTTCCGATAGAGCCCTGATTTCTCGCTGATTTCGGTGCGGAAACCGCACTCGACACCTAAGCCTTTCGGCCCCGATGCCGACTGGGAAGAACGAACCACCACCGGGGTCACCGAACCGCCATTCGATCGACCTCTTACCCGCGGGAGCCACCACCATGCGCGTACTCATCACCGGCGGAGCCGGATTCATCGGGGGAAACCTCAGCCACGAACTCGCCCGTCTCGGCCACTCGGTCACAGCGCTCGACGATCTCTCCAACGGTCGCCGTCGAAACCTCGAGGGCAGCGGTGCCGATCTGATCGTCGGCTCGATTCTCGACGTCGACACCCTCACCACCGTCGCCGCCGAAGCGGACGCCATCGTGCACCTGGCCGCTCGGTCGTCGGTCCCGCGGTCGCTCGACGACCCCATCGCCAGCCATATGGCGAATGCGTCAGGCACGCTCAACGTTCTCGATGCCGCCCGGCGTGTCGGCGGTCGCCAGGTGATCATCGCTTCGTCCTCGTCGGTATATGGCGCCAACGCCGAGCTTCCGAAGCGGGAGACGGCAGCAACCCGACCGATGAGCCCGTATGCAGCGTCGAAGCTGGCCGCCGAGGCCTATGCGCTCGCGTACGGAACATCGTTCGGGCTCCCCACCCTCGCATTCCGCTTCTTCAACGTGTTCGGGCCCCTACAGGCCGCCGGGCACGCCTACGCCGCCGTGATTCCCGCCTTCGCCGACGCCGCTCTTCGCGGCGCGCCGATCACGGTCCACGGAGATGGCACCCAGTCGCGCGACTTCACCCACGTCACCACGGTGTGCCGAACGATCTCAGCGGCGCTCGAACGCGGCGTCTCGAATCCCGACCCGGTCAATCTCGCGTTCGGGTCGAGGATCACGCTCAACGAGGTTCTTGACATGATCTCCGCCCAGGTCGACGCCCCTCTGGTCATTCACAACACAGAGAACCGAGTCGGCGACGTGCCGCACTCCCAGGCCGATCCGACCCAATTGCGGTCGCTGTTTCCCGATGTGGCTCCGATCGACTTCGAAATCGGGCTGACCGCGACGGTCGATTGGATGCGAACCGAGATCGCGCGCGGAACGATCGACCTCGTGCATGGTCTGACCCCATATGAAGAACGAGCCGCTGCATGAGCGGAGCGGCGCACCTACGCGTGATCGACCTGACGCTCATCGCCATTGCCGCCATCGTCTGGATTCCCGCGTTGGTCGTGTGCAGCATCGCCGTTCTCGTCGGATCGGGGCGGCCGATTCTCTTCCGCCAGGATCGAGCTGGCCTTCTCGGAGAGAATTTCGAGCTGCTGAAGTTCCGCTCGATGAATGTCGGCGAGAACCCCCTTGTGCCGGATGCCGCCGCCATCACCTCGGTGGGCCGTTTTCTGCGCCGCTGGTCTCTCGACGAATTGCCCCAGCTGTTGAACGTGATCCAGGGCCACATGAGTCTCGTGGGACCTCGCCCGATGCTGCCTGAACAGGCGGACCATCTCGACGTCCGCCAGCGTGACCGTCACCTCGTTCGACCGGGGCTCAGCGGCGTTGCGCAGGTCGCAGGGCGCAACACGATCTCGTGGCACGAACGAATCGAGTACGACCTCGCCTGGGCAGCCATGCCCACCGTCCGTCGGTACGTCGGAGTCCTCGCCCACACGGCTCGCGCCGTGATCGATCCAGCCGGCACGACGGGCCACGACCTCCGCGACCCGCTCGTCGATCTCACGCCGACTATCGAGCTGCTTCGTTCTGCCGATGTTGCACGTATGAATGAGGAGGCATGATCGAAGTGAAGACGACGGGTACACCAACACGACCGGTGCCCGAGAGCCCGCCACGTTCGCGATCTGGACTCAGCCGTCCCCAACCCGACGTCATTCGAGTCACCTCGCAGATCGTCGTGGTCGGCGCCGGAGGCCACGGACGCGAGCTCGCCGACATCGTCCAGGCGATCTCGGCCATATCACCCGAGACCGAACTCCTTGGCATGGCCGACGATGGCGAGCCCGATCTTGGCCTCATCGCCCGATCGGGCCTTCGATTTCTGGGGCCGACCGCCTCCCTGCTCGACCGAAACGTTGAATTCGCGCTCGGCGTCGGCGAACCCAAGTCACGCAAACGCCTCGACGGCATCACACACGGTCGCGCGCATGCCCCACTCATACACCCAACCGCCCAGCTCGGGTCCCAGTGTCGACTCACCGACGGGGTCGTGCTCGCACCAAGGGTCGTGCTAACGACGAACATCACGATCGGTCGCCACACCCATGTAAACGTTGGGTCGACCATCTCGCACGATGTTCGAATCGGCGACTACGTCACGATCTGCCCGGGCGTCACGCTCACGGGCGGCGTCGAGATCGGCGATCGCGTGTTCGTCGGAGCCGGAACCACGGTGTTGCCCGGCGTCGCGATCGGCGATCATGCGGTGATCGGTGCTGGATCGCTCGTCGTGTCCGACGTCGAGCCCGGTCGCACGGTCAAGGGGTCACCGGCCCGCTGAACAAAAGCACAGCGTCCGCCCGAGCGGATCGAGCCACCGGCGCCGCGATAGGTTGAGCGGACGATCGAGTGAAGCGAGACGATCCGTGCCACTGGCCTCTGCGTACCATCGACCCAAGACACTCGAGGCGGCGCTCGTACTCCTCGAAGACCCGAACCGGGTGCCACTCGGGGGCGGATCGGCGCTCAACGCCGACCGAAGTCACGATCGAGTCGAGGTGGTGGATCTTCAGGCGCTCGACTTGCGATCGATCGAGTTCGACGACGACCGCCTCGTCGTCGGAGCGACAGCCACACTCTCCGACGTCGCCGAATCCTCGCTCGTTCCGGATGCCCTACGACGGCTTGCCCGCGCAGAAGCACCGTCGACCATTCGAACCGTCGCCACCCTGGGAGGCCTGATCGCGAGCGCGGATCATGAAAGTCTGCTCCTCGCCGCTCTGCTCGCCCACGATGCCAACGTGCAGATGGCGCGAAGCGGGACGGCCTCGCTCGTCGATGCTCTCGACCGAGGGTTTCCTTCGAACGAGTTGATCCTCGCCGTCTCCCTCGATCCGTCAGGATCGACCGTCGAAGCGGCCACGCGGCGAACCCCGGCCGACATTCCGATCGTGGCCGCGGTGGCCCGGGCTCACGGATCAACCCTCACGGTCGCACTGTCCGGAGTGGCCGAGACGCCCATTCTCGTCGATCCCGACGATCCAACTGGCGGACTCGATCCGCCGGCCGACTTCCGCGGGTCCGCCGCGTACCGACGTGAGCTCGCCCGAGTTCTCTCCGCCCGAGCGGTCGGGGGCCTCCGATGACCGCGCTGGACATCACGTTCGAGTTGAACGGCCGACCGCTCAACACGCTGGTCGAGCCGGCAGAGACGCTGCGCGACACGCTCCGCCGGCACGGCATGTTCAGCGTGCGATTTGGATCCGACAGCGGCGAAACGGGTGCTGCCGCCGTTCTCTTCGACGGCCGACTCGCCAGCGCCGACATCATCCTCGCCGCGCAGGCCGACGGTCACTCGATCACCACCGTCGAGAGTCTGAATACGAGCGCCGAGCTCCACCCGATCCAGGCGGCGTTCGCCGCCACGGGAGCCCTCCAATCGGGATACTCGGCCGGAGCGATGATACTCGGCGCGATGGAGCTGCTCGAACGCTCCCCGGACCCGACCGAGTACGAGATCCGCGACATGCTCTCGGGAATTCTCGACCGGGAGACTGCCTACGTGAAGCCCGTCGAAGCGGTCAAACGAGCGGCGGCGATGATGCGAGGAGATTCGGTCGAACCGTTCGGACCACTTGTCCTCGAGCCAATGACCGACGGGACGAACGCGGTCGAGTACGACCCGACGCAACCGGCTCCCGAAGCTCCTCGCTCGGTACCGCGGTTGATCCCGTCGCGCGACGTTCCCGACATGGCGGTGGTCGGCAAGCCCGAGGTGAAGGTCGACGCGGTCAAACTCGCCAAGGGCAACCCCGCGTTCACTGACGATCTCGAGATGCGCGGCATGCTCTACGCCAAGTTGCTCACCTCGCCTCATGCCCACGCACGGATCACATCGATCGACGACTCACGGGCTCTCGAGCTCTCCGGCGTGCACGCGGTGCTCCATCACGGGAATGTGCCACGGATCAAATACGCGTCCGGTGGCCAGAGCTGGCCCAATCCCCATCCGCACGATCAGGTCAGCTTCGATGACAAGGTGCGCCACGTCGGTGATCGGGTCGCGGTGGTCGCCGCCGAATCAATCGAAATCGCCGAGGCAGCTGCGGCTCTGATCGAGGTGACGTACGAGCCGCTGCCGGCCATCTTCGACGAGAACGACGCGATGAAGCCCGGCGCGCCAATCATCCATGACGAGCCCGACACCGAGGAGATCTTCGACCGCGATCGCAACCTGGTGCACCAGATCAAAGCCGAGCGAGGCGACGTCGATGCGGCCCTGGCCGCCGCCGACATCGTGTTCGAACAAACCTTCCGTGTTCACCAGGTGCAGCAGTGTCCGATCGAGCCTCACATCTCGATCGCCTGGCTCGATCCCGACGAGCGCCTCGTCATCCGCACAGCAACGCAGGTTCCGTTCCACACCCGTCGCATGGTCGCCCCTCTGCTCGGGCGCGACATCAAGGACATTCGCGTGGTCAAGCCCCGCATCGGTGGTGGATTCGGCGCCAAACAGGAGATGCTCATCGAGGACATCGTCGGCCATCTGGCCATCGCGACCCGGCGCCCGGTTCGTCTCGAACTCACTCGCAGCGAGGAGTTCATCTCGAGTCGGACCCGACATCCGCAGACGATCACCTACCGGACCGCCGTCGACTCCGACCACAAGCTTGTCGCACAGGACATGTACGTGATCGGCAACACGGGCCCATACGGCACCCACGGTTACACGGTGCAGACCGTCACAGGCATGCGCGGCCTGAGCCAGTACAACGCGCCGAACAAGCGCTTCCACTGCGACGTCGTGTACACGAACATCCCGGTTCCCGGCGCATACCGGGGGTACGGCGCGCCGCAGGCCGAGTTCGCGCTCGAGGCGCACCTCGAGGACGTCGCGCACCAGCTCGGCGTCGACGTGATCGAGTTCAAACGGAAGAACTGGGTGAAGGTCGGATCCGAAATCGACATCGCCCCCCACCTCGGCGAGCGAGCGGTGGTCGACGGCGAGCTCGACGAGTACCCACTCGTCATGTCGTCTGGTATCGAGGAGTGCATGGCGCAGGGGATGCGCGAAGCCGGGTGGTATCGCCGAGACGACCCGGAGTGGATCGCACCTCCCGATCGTCCCCACATTCGCCGCGGCCTCGGCTTCGCGTTCTGTATGCACGGAAGCGGCATCCCCTTCCTCGACATGGGCGGATGCTCCATCAAGCTGAACGACGACGGCTCGTTCAACATGCTGGTGGGTGCAACCGACCTCGGAACTGGCGCCGACACCGTTCTCGGGCAGATCGCCGCCGAGGTGCTCGGCGTGCCGCTCGACGACGTCAAGGTGTATTCCTCCGACACTGACGTCACGCCATTCGACACCGGCGCCTATGCCAGCTCGACCACCTACATCTCGGGAACCGCCGTGCTCCGTGCGGCCGAGGTCGTTCGGGAACGGCTGAAGGAGCGGGCAGCGATGCTCCTCGAGGTCGAACACCCGTGCACGATCGAACTCCGGAACAAACGTGCCTATGCACCCGATGGCCGCTCGGTGAGCATGGAGGACATCGCTCTCGATTCACTCCACTGGCAGGAGCAGGAACAGATCATGGGAACCGCGTCACACGTGTCGCCCGACTGTCCCCCACCGTTCGCCGCGCAGTTCGCCGAACTCGAAGTCGACGTCGAGACCGGCGAGATCACGGTCACCAAACTCGTCATGGCGGTCGACTGCGGCGTCGCGATCAACCCGATCACGGCGAGTGGTCAGGTCGAAGGCGGGATGCTCCAGGCGCTCGGCTACGCGCACTGCGAGGAGTTCGCCTACGACGACGATGGTCGTCTGCTCAACGATGAGTTCGGCCCCTACAAGATCTATCGAGCCGACGAGACTCCCGAGACAGTCGTGTACCTCGTGCAGACAATGGAGGACAGCGGACCCTTTGGTGCCAAGGCGGTGGCCGAGATTCCAAAGGACGGTGTTGCACCTGCCATCCGCAACGCGATCCTGAATGCAACTGGCGTGGGCATGGACGACCTGCCCTTCACCCCGGAGCGCGTCTGGGCCGCGTTGAACGCCGAATGACACGACGGCCTGCGCGATGATTGCCGAGCTCGCCGCCGCCATCGAACGGGGCGAGCGGGTCGTGTTGGCCACGGTCGTCGGCACCGAGCGTTCCGTTCCGCGTCGAGCAGGTACGAAGATGCTGGTGTTCGCCGACGGATCGACGATCGGAACCGTTGGTGGCGGTGAGATGGAGTATCGAGTGCGGACCGAAGCGGCGATCGCTCTCACCGACCGCAGACCTCGCCTCCTCACATACGACCTGCTCGATCCTCGCGCCGGCGACCCCGGTGTGTGCGGAGGTCGGGCGACCATCTACCTGGAGCCATTCATGCCATCTCCCACGCTTCTGATCATCGGTGCCGGCCATGTGGGCGCTGCTGTCGCTCATCTGGCGGGTTGGCTCGGACATCGAGTCGTGGTCTGGGACGATCGGCCCGAATTGGTTGACGACGTTCCGGGGGCCGATCGCGCCGACACCGGCCCGATCGAAGATCTGCTCGACGACATGGACATCGGCCCCGACACGTCGATCGTGGTTGTCACCCGCAACGTGGACCTCGACCTCACGATCCTCCCGCCCGTGCTGGAGAGTGAGGCCGGCTACGTGGGTGTGATGGGGAGCAATCGGCGCTGGGCCAAAGCCCGCGAAGGTCTTAAAGAACGCGGAGTCCCGGATGAGCTGCTCGCTGCGGTTCACGCACCGATCGGGATCGAGATCGACGCGGAGACGCCGGAGGAGATCGCTGTGAGCATCCTCGCCCAGGTGATCGCGGCCCGAGGCGGCGCGCCGTCGTGACGCCTGAACTCTGCGTCGTCCGAGGCGGAGGTGATCTGGCCACAGGTGTGGTCTGGCGACTCACGCGGGCCGGCTGGCCCGTGATCGTGTGTGAGCTGAGCGAACCGCTCACCGTGCGTCGCCTGGTCGCGATGTCATCAGCGGTTTTCGACGAAGAGATCGAGGTCGAAGGGATGGTCGGCCGCCTCGCCGAAACGCCAGAGGCAGCGGTCGAGATTGCGCGGAGCGGCGAAGTGGGCGTCGTGGTGAGTCCGAGTCTCCCGCAACTCGGCGACCGATCCGGTCACGTCGTCGTCGACGCGCGCATCGCCAAACGAAATCTCGACACACGCATCGACGACGGCGAGCTCGTCATCGGACTTGGACCAGGATTCACTGCCGGCTACGACTGTCACGCTGTCGTCGAGACCAAGCGCGGCCATCACCTCGGGCGGGTGTTGTGGGAGGGCGCAGCTGCACGCGACACGGGCACGCCCGGACTCGTCGCGGGCAAGGGAAAAGAACGAGTGCTTCGTAGCCCGAAGGCGGGCCCGGTGTCCTGGAATGTGTCGATCGGCGACCAGGTCGCAGATGGTCAATGGCTTGGCTCCGTCGCTGACCTTCCGATCATGGCTCCGTTCGAAGGGGTCGTGCGAGGGCTGATCATGCCGGGAGTCGCCGTTCGCTCCGGCACAAAGATCGGAGATATCGACGCGCGCAACGACCCGTCGGCGTGCCACGAAATCTCCGACAAGGCACTCGCCGTTGGCGGCGCGGTCGTCGAGGCGGTGCATTCTTGGCGCTCGAGGTAGCTCCCTCCGACCTCGTTTCGAGCCTCGATCTGGCGCCGCGCGAACTCGTGAGCATCGTGGGCGGCGGGGGCAAGACCACCACGTTGTTTCTGCTCGGACGCGATCGGCCGGGGCGGACCGTCATGACGACGACGACGAAGATGGGCCGCGAGCGAACGGGTGGGTACCCGGTGCTGCTCGACCCCACCGAGGACGATCTGATCGAGGCCCTCGACCGTGACGGGTCCGTTCTCGCGTGGCAGGAGGCGACACGTCACAAGGCCGTCGGGGTGACGCCCGAACGCTGCGACTCCTGGTTCGAGTTCGCCGACACGGTTGCGGTCGAAGCGGATGGGTCGCGACAGCGACCATTCAAGGCACCGCGGCCGTTCGAACCGGTGATCCCATCGCGTACGACGACCGTACTTGCATGTATCGGCGCGGACGCCCTGGGGAGGGTGATCGGCGATCAGTGTCAGCGTCCGCTGCGGGTGGCGGCAGCGGCCGGTTGTCAGCCCTACGAGCGCCTCACTCCCGCCCGCGCTGCGGCGGTTCTCACGAGCGATCGGGGATCACAGAAGGGCCGTCCACCCGGCGCCCGCTTCGTCGTGGTGGTGACTCGGGTCGACGAGTCGAGCCGTCAGATGGTCATCGAACTCGCCGGACGGCTCGAGGGGCGAGCCGAGATCGTCGCGGTGACCCACAGCGACCTGACCGGGCTCTGACCGCCGGGACTCGGCCCGGATCAAAATGTGGAGTGTGGCCGGTTCTCGATGACCCCGGACGGCGTGACGCGGATGAAGGTCGCGTTCGCACGGAACTCTTCGAGGTCGGTTGCATCCTGGTAACTCATCGCGCTCTTCACGCCAGCCATGAGCTGGTTGACCAGTTTGGACACCTCGCCGCGGTAGGGAACCGTTCCCTCGACCCCCTCGGGCGCGCGGTGTTCGAAGTACTCGTCGTCGAGCTCCTCCCCGGACCGGGTGGCGCGGTGTTCGACCGCCTCCCTCGAGGCCATTCCGCGCACTCGTTTGACCAGCCCGTGATCGGTCTGTTCGACCTCTCCCGGACTTTCCTTCGTGCCGGCGAACATCGATCCGATCATGACGGTGTCGGCGCCGACGGCGAGTGCCTTGGCGATGTCACCCGACGTTCGAATTCCTCCGTCTGCAATTACGGGCACACCGAGATCGGCGGTCACGACGTCCGACACGGCGGTGAGCTGTGGCACCCCGACGCCTGCGACAAGCCTCGTCGTGCACACGCCTCCCGGACCGACACCGACCTTGATTGCATCGGCTCCCGCCGAAACGAGGTCGGCGGCCCCGTCGGCGGTCGCCACGTTTCCGGCGATGACGTCGACGCCGGGGACTTCGTCCTTCAATCGCTTCACGCCGTCCAGTGCGTGATCGGCATGGCCATGGGCTATGTCGAGTACGAGTGAGTTGGCACCGGCGGAAGCCACCGCCCTCGCCCGTTCGATCATGTCGTGGTCGGTTCCGACCGCCGCGCCGACGGAATCGGCGCCGAGTTCGATCGCACGTGCAATCTCCGCGGCGTGATGGGCGACAGGCATGAAGCGGTGGATGACGCCGGCCCCACCGAGCGCCGACATGGCGGCAGCCATTTCCGACTCGCACACCGTGTCCATGTTTGCAGCGATGACCGGAAGGCTGAGGCGAACGTGCGCACTGAGGCGGGTCTCGAGCGAGACGGCCGAACGAGATCGGACACTGCTGCGTCGGGGTACGAGAAGCACGTCGTCGTACGTGAGACCGATCCGGAGCTGATCAGGATTCATTTCGTTTCCATCCTCTGCCCCGCATTTGAGCGGTGGCACTCCATGATGCCGTGAGAGGACGAAGATCAGGCGACGAAACCGAAGGGTGAGCTTGCAGTGCCATCGCACAGTTCGGCCATGGAGTCCCTCGCCCGCGTCTCGCTCGACCGGTCGAACAACCCGAGCTGGGTCGGAGTGAGCGATGGGACCGACACGTGTGAGATCAGGGGGTGAGCTCTACGAATGTCGAGCTCCTCGGTGCCGACCAGACGTTCGTGCATCTTCTCGCCGGGACGCAGCCCGGTGAAGATGATCTCGATCGGAACCGGTGCGTTGGCCGCGAGTCTCTCGGCGACATCGAGGATACGAATCGGTTCGCCCATGTCGAGTACGAGCGCTTCGCCACGATGTCCGACCGCGCCGGCCTGGATGACCAACTGGCAGGCCTCCTCGGGGGTCATGAAGTAGCGGGTCACCTCGGGATCGGTGACGGTGATCGGACCGCCGGCCGCAATCTGGGTCCTGAACGTCTGCAGCATCGAGCCGCGCGATCCGAGCACGTTTCCGAACCGGACGCTGACCCAATCGCCGCGGGTGCGATTGGCGTACCAGGCGGTGAGCTGCTCGGCGAGTCGTTTCGAGTATCCGAGGACACTCGTGGGTGACGCTGCCTTGTCGGTCGAGATGTTCACGAAGTGGGTCACGCCCACCTTTGCCGAAGCTCGGAGCACGTTGTTCGTGCCCTCGACATTCGTCTTCCACGCCTCTTCGGGATAGAGCTCGAGGAGGGGAAGGTGTTTGAGTGCGGCCGCATGGAACACCACATCCGGTTCGTGTTCCGCGAACACCTCGTTCAGGCGGTCGCGATCGCGGATGTCGGCTACGACCAGGTTCCGCGACTGGAGAAGCGCGCGACCCTCGATCGAGAGCTGAACGCCGTGCAGAGCCGACTCGTCGCGGTCGAGCATGATCAATCGGCTTGGATCGAATCGCGAGATCTGACGGCACAATTCGGATCCGATCGAACCGCCGGCGCCCGTCACGAGCACCCTTTTCTCCGAGAGATAGCCCGCGATCGCGTGAACGTCGGTGTCGATCATGCGGCGACCGAGAAGGTCGGATTCGGTGATCTCGCGGATGTCTGCGAGCGAGACGATGCCATCGACGATTTCCTGGGTCGGCGGAAGGATCCGAACGTCCAGACCACACCTCTCAGCGTCCTCGACCACCGAGCGAATCACGGCGGCGCCAGCGCTCGGGATCGCGATGACCACGAGTTCACATCCGGTCAGACGTGCGACTCGAGCGAGATCTCGGCGACCCCCCCGGACAGGAACACCCTGGATGCGCAGGTTTTGCTTGGCGGGATCGTCGTCGAGCATCGCGACTGGTCGATATCGACTGGCCGCGTTGCCGAACATCGCCCGAACAAGCTGGACGGCACCATCGCCAGCACCGAACACAACCACGGGTTTGAGTTCATCGGAGTCCGGACGAATTCGACGCTCCGAGGAGCTGCGGTGCACTCCACGCGCCAACAACATCACGCCGAGCGAGGCGAACGGGACGAGTGCGGAGAATCCGAAGACGCGGCCACCCACGTCGAACACGAACAGCGAGGCAGCGAGGCCGATAGCGGTCAGACCGGTGACCGCGGCGAGCGCTGCGGCTTCATCGAAGCTCGCCATGCGCCAGCGGCCTCGATAGAGCCCGCTGGATGCGCCGACGGTGAGGTGGATCCCCGTCGCGATGATTGCGATCAGGAGTGAAGATCGGGATGCGAGACCTGCGGTCACCGTTCCGGCGAACGTTGCAATGAACCATGCGAGGCCGTCCACCACGATCCGACGGCTGAGGAGGTGGTGGTGGCGAGTGGGCCCTGGGGTCTTGCGACCCCGGGGCGACGCGTGCCTACTCCGCTCGCGATTCGGCTTCGATCTCATCGTCATGCTCCTTCGGATCGCGCCCTCGGGAAATGAGTGTTTGACGGGCATTTCGGCTCACATCGGCAGTTCTTCCGACTCATGTCGGGGCGGCAGGGGTCGATGGAGACCCGGACACCCGTCATGACCATCGATCTAACCGATTCCGCCGCCCCGCCACCCCGCGCCTCCTCCGCGTCGGCGTCCGCGACGACCACCTCGGCTGTCCGGACTCGTCGAGCCGAGTCTCGGACCATCTCGGTTCCGACCGTGATGGCACCTTCTGTCCGGACACCTGGGAATCGAATGCGTGCATCGGAGCGCTCGACGGCCATCGTCGAGGTGATTGCCGGAGCATCGATGCTTCACGCGGCTGTGGCGGGTTCGGCCATGCCGGCGGGTCTGGGCCCGATCGATGCGGTGTACCGCGCCATATTCGCCGGCGCGATCGTCTGGTTGTCGGCTCGATCCTCGCGCCACCCATGGCTCGTGATCTCGGCTATCGCGGTCGTGGCCGCGCCCTCACTACACACCCAGATCGGAGCCGTCGCCGCGGCCGGTATCGCGATGAGCGCACAACGCGGCCAGCGGTACCGACGACCCCGGGGCGCTGCGATCGCTGCTCTGTCACTCCCTGCTCTGCTGCTTCAGGAGGCGGGACCGCTGTGGCGATTGTCCGGAGGAGCGATCGACGACCCGTTCGGAACGAGCACGATCGTCGTTCTCCTGGCGGTCGCACCAGTCGCGCTTTCGGGGTGGAAACGATTGAGCCGGACGCGCCGATCATCCATACGGAGGGGCGCACGTCATTCCGTTGTCGTCGTCGCCGGGATCGCAGCCTTCAGCGCCATCGTTGCCCTCGCTGCCATTCCGAACATCGCACGAGCTGCCGAGTCATCGAGACGCGCCATCGACCTCGGATCGTCGGGCGAGCTCACCAGGTCGGCGGACGCATTCGTCACCGCTGGTGACGAATGGGGTGAAGCGAATCGCATCCTGTCTGGACCATGGATGCTTCCTGGGCGTCTTGTTCCGGTCCTCGGTCAACACGTGCGCGCGTCGCAGGTGATCACAGGGCAGGCCTCGGCTTTGAGCCGATCGGCCGCGATCGTCGCCAATCGAATCCCGCCCGATCGCCTGGTCGTCGATTCTCGGGTCGACGTCGACCGACTGGACGCGTTGATTCCGGCAGTCGACGCGCTCGCAGAGACGACGTCGCGCGCCCGAGATCGGGTGGCCGCCACCGATTCCCCCTGGCTCGCTCCCCCGATTCGTGAGGCGATCGAAGATGCGATGGCAGTCCTGGAACCAGCCGACGGAATCGTCGGAGCATCCGCTGGCGGACTCCGGGTCGCGAACGACCTGCTCGGTTCGACCGAACCGTCGACGGTGCTCGTGATGTTCTCGACCCCCGCAGAGGTCCGCGGATCAGGTGGGTTCGTCGGCAGCTGGGCGGAGTTCCAGACCGTCGACGGTCGCGTCGAGCTGATCGCGAACCGTCGCTCGTCCGAACTGAATGTGCTCCTCGAAGAGAACGACGCGGCGCTGCGTTCCGACACGGAGTTCTTTTCCCGTTATGGACGCTTCGAGATCGAACGTCACATCCAGGACGTGACCATCAGCCCCGATTTCCCATCGGTCGCAGCGACGGCGGCAGATCTGTACGCCCAGGCCACGGGAGTGTCGGCCGAGGCAGTCATGCTCGTCGATCCGCTGGCGATCGACAGCCTTCTGACCTTCAGCGGTCCGATCGACCTGCCGGACGGTCGCGAGTTGCGCGCCGGTTCCGCGGCGCAGTCGCTGTTGATCGACCAGTACGAGTGGTTCGAGGTCGACAGCGAGCGCGAAGCGATGCTCGATGGTGTCGCCACCGAGGTGTTTGCACGACTGATGGCCGAGCCGCCCGATCCGGTTGCCTTCCTCGGGGAACTCGCGCCGCTCGCCGATCGCGGCCGGATTGCACTGTGGATCCGGTCTGACGACGGATCGATCGCCAACGACCTTGGCATCGGCGGGGCGTTCCCCCGGTCCGGTGGTGATCTGTTCGCGCTGATCCATCAGAACGCAGGTCAGAACAAGATCGACCCCTACCTCGAGAGAACGGTCGAGGTGGACACGACGCTTGACATCGCTCGAAACGAAATTGCCCACGACGTGCACGTCACGCTCCGAAATACTGCCGCCTCCTCCGGTCTTGCCCCCGCCGTCATCGAATCCAATGACCAGGGTCTCGCATCGGGCACGAACCGCATGACGCTGTCGATCTATTCACCCGTGCCGCTCCTCGAAGTGGCCGTTGATTCTCAACCCGTGCCGGTGTCGAGCGATCGCGAGTTCGGCGTCGGGGTCCACAGCATCCCGGTCGTGCTTGGGCCGGGACAAGAGGCTTCGATCGATTTCCGACTGAGTGGTTCGATGGATCTCACATCTGGATACCAACTCACCGTCCACGCCCAACCCCTTGCTCGACCCGATGACGTTCTCTGGGCGATCGCCCGCACCGACGGCGACCCGCTTCCTACGCCCGATGGCTGGACCGCCAGATCCGGCAGGGTCCAACTTCGAACCAGGCTCGAGGCGACAACCGACGTCGAGGTGGCACTTCGATGAGCGCTCACACCGCAGCCTCAACTGCCGATCGAACGATCGTGACCGCCGCCCGAGCGCTTCTTGTTTCGCTCGTACTCTCACTCGGATTCGCAGCGCCCGCTGCCGCTCAGTACGGCGGTATCTCCGGCCTGTTCGTCTCGATTTCGGCCGACCGCCCGGGTTTCGCCGACTTCACTGGCCTCGGATGTGAGGGTGGATCGAGGGTCGTCCTGTACATGCCGGGAATCCAGCCGACCTCGTCCGATCCAGCCTCACCCGTTTCGGTTCCGGGACGTATTCTTCGCGTCACGCGGGCCGAGTCGAGCGACGATCCGTTGGTCGACGGCACCTTCGTCTTTCCTAGGGTTCGAATTCCTCCCACGCTCGAGCCGGGCGTGTACGCAGTTCATGCGCGCTGCGGCGACCTGGATATGCGGGTTCACATCGAGTTGTCGGAGTCCGGGTCGATCACGGTCACGACCGGAACGCCGGAGGATGTGCTCAACCCGATCGAGGACATTCCGGGTGCATTGCCGTTCACGGGTGGCACTCCCAGCCGGCTCCTCGCGCTCGCAGGGGCGCTGCTCGCGGCCGGTGTGGGATTCATGGCCGTCGCTCGTCGCCGCTACGCCCAGCCCTTGGGTTGACGAACCGTTCCGCCGATCGGTCTCCGCTGGAGCCTTTGCCGGCGCTCTGCAATCGATACCGTCGAGGGCATGGATGTCGCAATCACTGGATCGTCGGGCCTGATAGGCACCGCGCTCGTCTCTGCGCTCGAGAAACGCGGTGATCGCGTACGCCGAGTTGTGCGGGGGACGGCACGAGACGGCGAGATCGGCTGGGACATCGGCGCCGGAATGATCGACGCCGCCGCACTCGAGGGAATCGAGGCCGTCGTCCACCTCGCTGGCGAAGGCATTGGCGAGCGACGATGGAGCGACGAGCAGAAAGAGCGGATCCGACGCTCGCGCACCGAGGG
>JBPCTR010000234.1:0-43863 GCA_051011575.1 Acidimicrobiales bacterium
GAAGTCTTCATCGGAGCCGACGAGAGCTACTGACCGGCGGCGAAAAATGGGCCATCTGGCCCACATGATTCCGCTTCAGTTGCCTCTCGTTCGCGCCGACCAAATTGACGTAGAGAATATTTCTGAAGTTTTTTCTCAAGTTTCCCGCCCCATCCTCCGAAACCATTATTCGTGCCTGCATGGAAGCCGGCACTCACATCGAGGGAGAACAGCGAAGATGGGCGAAGCCACCGAAGCCGTCGAAACTGAGTTCAACACGGCTGAGATGAACAAGATGATCGAGGCGAACCTGCCACTCGTGAAGCACATCGTGCTCCAGGTGGCGGTGCACTTTCCTCGCCACGTGGAGCGAGAAGAGCTGGCCCGTGCCGGTGCGCTTGGTCTGGTCGAAGCGGCTCGTCGCTACGACGAGAGCCGCGGCGTACCGTTCGATCGATTTGCCGCCCAGCGAATACGAGGAGCAATCCTCGACGCCGTTCGTGCGGCCGACTGGGCTCCTCGCAGCGTACGTACCCTCGCCCGCAAGCTCGAAGCCACCGAGCAGCGGCTCGCCAGTCGTCTCGGTCGAGTGCCGTCCGTCGAAGAGATGGCCGAAGCACTGAACATGGACACGTACGAGCTGAATCGTCTTCGCGACCGGATGTTCCGCTCGGTCGTCCTCGCCCTGGAACACGAGGTCTCCGACGATGTCGACGACGACCTCACACTGGTCGACGTGCTCGTCGACCAGGCTGCGATCGAGCCCTCCGAGGAACTCGAGACCCGTGAACTCCACGCCTATCTGCGAGACGCGATCGCACTGCTGCCCGAGCGTCAGCGCTTGGTGATCATCGGCTACTTCCTCGAAGGACGCACCAGCCAGGACCTGGCTCGCTTTCTCGACGTCACGGAGAGCCGCATCAGCCAAATCCGCTCAGAGGCGATTCAGATGCTGAAGGAAGGCATCGAAGCGCAGTACACCAACCCGAACGGGCCGCGAAGCGAGCCCCGGGGCCGCTCCGCCCGCCGCAAGGCTGCTTACGTCGACGCGATCTCCGATCGCAGTGATCTGCACGAACGCATGGAACAGATAACCCTCATCGAGTCATCCGCCGGTGAAGTTCCCGTCGGTGTTCCGCTCAGTTAGACACCACAGGGCGAGACCCAACGAAAAGGATCACCAGAATGGCCGGCGCTCAGCGTCGGCCATTCGAGGTTTTGGTCCGCATACCATCTGGTCATGCGAACTGCACCCATTCTGGTCATCCTCGCCATGGCCCTTGGAGCCTGTGGAGGCTCCGATGGCCCGGCGCTCGTCGACGGTGCCGCCAGCACCAGCGCGACATCCGCCGCGGCGACCGAGCCCGCATCCGACAGCACACTTCTCGTTCTGGCCCCGGGCGAGCTCACCAACGATCACGTGGAGCCGGGGGTGTCGTTCTCGCAGAGTCCCTCATTCGGCGGAGATCACTTCCCTTTTTGGCAGAACTGTGGTTTCTACGACGTCGAAGTGATCGAAGGTGCGGCAACCCATTCACTGGAACACGGTGCGGTCTGGATCACGTACAGCGATGCCACGTCGGCGGCGATCATTCAAGAGCTCGAAATCCTTGCCGACGAGAACGACCGGCTTCTCGTCTCGCCCTATCCGCATGGAGAGGCTCTCGTACTGAGTGCATGGGGAGCGCAGTTGCGCGGCGGCCTCACACCGCAGTCGGCGGAGGTCGTCGACTTCCTTGCGACCTACCTCGACAGCGACCGAGCCCCTGAGCCCGGAGTGTCGTGTGCGGGAGCGGCGGGCATTCCGCCGAGTGACGTTCGTACGCTGGCTGATGGATCCGTGTTGCCCCCCGAGTGGGAGTGACGCGTCAATCGAAGATTTCGTCGAGCACCGATTGGTGAATTTTGCCGTTCGAGGCGACGAAGCTGTCGCCGGGCTCCCATGCCTCGCCCCGCTCGTTGCTCACCATTCCGCCGGCCTCCGGAATGATGACCTCCATCGGAGCGATGTCCCACACGTTCACCCCGCCGGGATCGACCATCGCCTCGCACCGCCCCGTGGCGAGAAGCACATAGCCATAGGCGTCGCCCCATGTGCGCAGGACCAGCGGTGAGTTGAGGACACGGTCGCGATGTTCGACGTTCGGCCAGAACTCGAATCCACTCGTCATCATGTAGCTCTTGTCGAACTCCGACATCTCGTTGACCTGTGTTTCGCGGCCGTTGTGCGTGCAACCGAGACCCCGCCCCGCGGCGACGACCTCGTCGAGCGCGGGCATGACGATTACTCCGACCGCCGGACCGTGTTCGTCTCGCACCGCCAGAAGGGTCCCGTACAGCGGAACACCGTGGGTGAACGACTTCGTTCCGTCGATGGGGTCGATGATCCAAGTACGGCCGCTCGTACCGCTGCGGTCGTCCTCTTCTTCGCCGACGACCGCGTCAGTGGGGAAGGCGAGCGCGATCTGCTCCCGGAGGTAGCGTTCCGCGGCCTTATCGGCTTCGGTTACCGGCGTTCCATCGCCCTTGGTATCGAACTCGACAACACCCCGGTCGAACCACTTTCGGGTGAGGCCGCCAGCCGCGGTGGCGAGTTCCACGGCCATTGACACGAGGCTCTCGTCGACATCTGGTGCATGCACGAGGTTCAAGCCTAACGGCACCCATCCGATGTCCCGTAAGCCGGTGGAGTCTCAGACTTCGACGTTTCGGGCTCGACCCAGGGGGTGATGCGAGGCGATCCACTCGTCCATTTCCAACCATCGCTCGAACAACCAATCGATACGGGCCTCTGGGTCTTCCGGTATCTCACGGCGCGGGTATCGCCATGCTCGAAGTCGAATCGGATGTTGTGCGCCGATGTTTCGGACGATCTCGCGCCGCGAGCCGAATGGCTCGAACCCGACGTGGCCGAGCATGATGACGTCGGCGTCGGGAGATCCGTCGAGCAACGCCATCGTCCCCGCCGGCCGGGGTGCGAGCACATAAGCCATGGACCGGGCCGCGTCGACACGCTCGGGGTCGCGCACTTCGAGCGACGCCACCACTCGGGCCTTTCGCTCCTCATTGAAGAACGTGCCCTCGGGGAAGATGACAGCCACCCGCTCGGCGTCGAGCTCGGCGGCGAGGTCACGGATCGGCTGCAGCTCTGCTTCGAGGTCCTGTGGATTTCTGGTTACGAAACGGTGGGTCATCCGGTGGCCGACGAGGTCGATGTTTGGCTCCCAGCGCAGGTCTTCCTTCAGGGTGTACATCACCGTGAGCCCACGCTTCCCGAAGAGCGTCGCAGGGAGCACTGCGTCGAGCAGGCTTCGATGGCGGCCGATGACGATCGCATTCCCCGCGAGGAGTGCCGGATCCAGCTCGGAGGTGTCGAAGGGCAGAGGCACGATCCTTCTGATCGACCACATGATCGCGCTCGTCCACCAGGTCATGACCCATCGGTACCAGCGTTGGGTTCGGGCGCCCTTGATGTTGATGCCGAGCGGTGCCGTGAGCCAGACCAGTGCGACGAGAACCATTCCAGCGAAGTCGACGAGTACAAACGCACAGATGAGGGCCGAGAGGCGCGTCCGACGCAATCGCGGGGTTCGGGTGATGACGTCGGCAGCTGCTGACAACAGCAATGCTGGGATCGCCACGACGACACAGGTCAATGCGAGGACGGTTACAAGTGTGATGCTGATCGGTCGGCGAACCCATGGCCCCGGGACGGACGCTCCCATGGGGCGGCATGGTAGGCCGTGCCGCGCCTCCGTCGACAAGGTTTACTGGAGAGGTGAGTGGCACGGTCGCAGACCTGGCGCAACGTTGGCGGAACGGACTGACCGGCCAGGTTGCCGATCTACGATCGGTTCCCGCGCCCACCGCAGGCGATGTCGTCGGCGGCGTGAGCGTGGCCCTCGTTCTCATCCCGCAATCACTGGCGTATGCAGGACTCGCCGGGCTGCCGCCGTTCGTGGGTCTGTTTGCGTCGGCGTTCCCGCTGATCGTCTTCGCCATTTTGTCGTCGTCGCCGTACCTCCAGACCGGACCCGTGGCGCTCACGAGTCTTCTGACCGCTGGTGCTCTTGCTGGCGTCGGGCTCGAAGCGGAGACCGCCGACTACGTGGCCGCGGCCGCGCTGCTCGCCGCGATAGTGGGTCTCGCGCGGCTGATGATCGGTGCGCTGCGGCTCGGCTCGGTCGTGTACCTGATGGCCGAACCGGTGATGATCGGATTCACGTCCGGTGCAGGCATCGTCATCCTGTCGTCGCAGTTGCCGAAGGCGCTAGGTGTGGGCTTGCCGGCCGACGTCGCCGACTGGTCGAACCCGATCGCAAGGGCACTGTGGGCGGTGGTGCATCCCGGCGACTGGGAGGCGGCAGCCCTCGTGATCAGCGCAATAACGCTCCTTCTGATGCTTCGGGGTCGCAAACTCCATCGACTATTCCCCGGAGTGCTGGTCGCCGTCGCACTCGCACTCCTGTTCTCACGCACAACCAACTACGACGGCGCCGTCGTAGGAGATATCGATGCCGGAATTCCGGGCTGGTCGCTCGATCTTCCATGGTCCGAGACGGGCTCGCTGATCGTCGGCGGTCTGGTGATTGCACTTGTGGGCTTCGCCGAGCCGGCCTCGATCGCTCGCACGTTCGCCAATGAAGAACAGAGTTCGTGGTCCTCGTCGCGTGAGTTCTTCGCGTCGGGCCTCGCCAATATCACCGCAGGCCTCACCGGCGCCTTTCCGGTTGGCGGCTCCTTTTCCCGTAGCTCGGTCAACCGGTTCGCCGGTGCGAACACGCGCTGGAGCGGCGCGATCACCGGCGCCGTCGTTCTGGCCTTTCTACCGTTCGCCGGCCTGCTCGCCGAGCTCCCGAACGCCGTTCTCGGAGCGATCGTCGTCGGGGCCGTGCTCGGGCTCATCAAGCCCCGTCGACTCGTCGGTCTGGTGCAACGGTCTCCCTGGCAAGGTGGTCTCGGCATCGTTACCTTCGTGGCCACCCTGCTCACTCCGCCCAACGTGCAGTGGGCCGTACTGCTCGGCGTGGGGCTTACAGGCGTGTTGCACGTCTGGCGGCGATTCGAATTGGAGCGGGTTGACGCAGCCGCCGGCGAGCTTCATCTCCGACCGCGCGGGCTGCTGTGGGTGGCAACGACCGCCGCGCTTCGCGACGAACTCATGGAGGCGATCGAAGCCGATCGAGGGCGCGGGCCGATCACCGTCGACCTCGCTCGCAGCACCGCGATCGACGCGAGCATCGCCGCATCGATCGCCGCGGGGGCGGGGATGGCTCACGATCGTGGTCGTGAGTTCCGGGTCATCAATGCACCCCCCGGCGCCACACCGATTCTCGAGGGCTACGCCGTCCACGTCGTCTAAACGAGTCGAGCCCCCGCAAGCGGGGGCTCGAAACATGGCGGAGAGGGTGGGATTTGAACCCACGAACCCCGTTTCCAGAGTTACTCCCTTAGCAGGGGAGCGCCTTCGACCAGACTCGGCCACCTCTCCAATGAATTGCTCGATCGATGTTAGCGCTGCCGGTGCCGATCGGCTCCTCGAGGCTCGGCCTGCGATGGGCATCAGCGAGTGGACGCTTCCGCAGCGTCGTGTCGTCGGTATTGGCCATGCCGAGCCCCTCCACACCGGGGGCCAAGAATTTAAAAGTTGTGAAACACCGACATAGGGGTGTCGCTGAGCGTCGCGAAGATGGTGAAATGAAGGCGTTCGTCCACGAACGACCCACAAGCAACTGGAGCCAGACATGAAGATCAGGAACGCAAGCGCACAGCAAACATTGGCCGCACCGGCGGCCGACGTGTGGGCCGTACTCGCCGACTACCCAAACATCGGCGACTGGAACGATGGTGTGAAGAAGAGCTACTCGCTGGGGGACGTCGCTGAGGGCGTTGGGGCTCAAAGACAGTGTGACCTCGAACCGAAGGGATCGATGCGTATGCGAGAGACGGTCACCGAGTGGGTGCCCGAAGAGCGAATGGTCATCGCGATCGACAACATCGAGAAGCAACCGGTCAAGCAAGCCACGATGACGCTCACGCTCTCCGACAACAGCGAGACCACGCCATTCACCATGAGCTACGACTACGAGGCGAGGGGCGGCCCGCTTGCTTTCGTGTTCGGTCCGATGCTCGACCGGCAGATGGGCAAGGCCTTCCAAGGATTCATGGCAAATCTGGAATCGGCCGCCCAGGATCGTGCCGCCTGATCTGGCCAGGCGACGCCGCCGCCCAAACCACATGGATCGGACTCACTAGCCGAGGGAACTCAGGAGTTCGCCCGGAGCGATGTCGGGTGCGATCCCGAGCGTCTTGAAGATCGCCCAGTACAACGTGGTGTCGCTGGCGATGACCGGTTTCCCCACGGCAGCCTCCATGGCCTCGATGTTGCTCACGGCCCGGCGTGGGACTCCATCGGGGTCGCGAAAATTCGGCATGCCATTGATCAGGATGACCTCAGCGTCTGGGGCCCGTTCGGCCGTACGCACTACCGACTCGACCGCGGCGTCGCCAGGGAAGATCCAGTGTTGATCGTTGACCCATTGCTGGTCGTCGTACATGCCGAGGTCGACGAAGTTTCCTGCATAGGCGACGTCGAGCCCGCCGCTTCGAAGGAACCCGGCCAGCCCATCCCGCCAGTCCGGCCAGTAGTAGACGGAGTTGAGAGCGACCTTCTCGGCGCCCAGTGATTGAGCAGCGTCAACAAGTGTCATCCCTGCCATGTGGAACGGTGTCTCATAGGTGGTCGACACCCGGTCGCAGAATGCTCTGATCTCGTTTGCATCAGTACCCGTTGCGTGGACCCAGTTTGAGCCGACTTGCCCGGTGACGTCTGCTCCGTTGTTGGCCATCGACTCGGCGAACTCCTCGAGCAGGTGGAAGTTGTCCTTTCGTTGACTCAGTGTGTGTGCGTACTCCGGCGTGTGAAGCATGCGGCCGTGGACACCCACGCTGGGCGGCGCGATGCGAAGGAAGTCGGTGGGGGCGGCGTCCCAATCGTGTGGCGGGCTGGTGAACCCGACCTGGTGTTTGAAGATCTTGTTCGTCTTATCGTTCCAGCGTTCCGGTTTTCGATATGAGGCTTGTTCCATCGGGTCTCTCACGGACCGCACCCGCGACCGAGGCCGCCCGAAGGCGGCCCCAGGAAACGCGGAGAGAGGGGGATTCGAACCCCCGGAACCCGTGAGGGCTCAACGGTTTTCAAGACCGACGCAATCGTCCGCTCTGCCATCTCTCCACCTACGAGGTTATCGGGGTCGTCGTGCGCGCCTCAATCGACAGAACCGGCTGCCGATCGGTATGCTGCAACGTCTGCGCCTGTAGCTCAATTGGATAGAGCATCTGTCTACGGAACAGAAGGTTTGGGGTTCGAGTCCCTACAGGCGCGCAATCCACGGACGCTCCCGCCACTGGCGGGAGCGTCCGCACGTTTTCGGCCGCTATCGGCTCTCTCGCCATGGCGAGCGTGGGTAGGTGCCCAGCTTCTTCATCTTCGAGCAGAAAAACTGAAGCTCTTCGAATGCGTTGGCCACGGCCGGGTCGGCCGGGTGGCCGTCGAACTCGGCGTAGAACTGCGCCACGGTGAAGCTCTGGTCGGTCATGTAGCTCTCGAGCTTGGTGATGTTCACGCCGTTGGTCGCGAATCCACCGAGCGCCTTGTAGAGCGCACCGGGAACACTGCGCACCTGGAAGACGATGCTGGTGATGGCGGCACCGTCGCGCGGATCGGGTTCGATCGCTCGGCGGCTCATCACCACGAAGCGGGTGGTGTTGCCGAGCTTGTCCTCGATGCGACTGCGCAGGATCTGGAGGCCGTAGGTCTCGGCCGCGAGCTCGCTGGCGATCGCTCCAAAGCTGGGGTCGTTGCGCTCGGCGGCTTCCTTGGCCGCGCCGGCGGTGTCGCCGAAGTCCATCGGCTCGACGCCGAGCTCACGGATGAGATCGCGACATTGAGCCAGGCCCTGTTCGTGTGAAGCCACAGTCTTCAGCGTCTCGAGCGACGCTCCCGGGGGAGCGAGCAGCTGATGTCGCACCGGCTGGAAGTGCTCGCCGATGATCGACAGGTTCGACTCGGGGAGTAGGTGATGGATGTCTGCGACCCGCCCCCCGAGCGTGTTCTCGATCGGGATCATCCCGAGCTCGCACGAGCCGTCTTCGACCGACGCAAAGGCCTGCGCAAACGTGTCATGGCCCACCGGATCCATCTCGGGATGGGCAGCCGAGCACGCCATGTGTGAGTAGGCACCGGGTACACCCTGGAAGGCAATACATGGTCGTTCCGACATCCGAGCAATCCTAGCGGCGCGCCACGAGTGCCCGAGAATCGGCTCGAAGTGGTGTCGATGGTGTGGTCGGTACGTCGGCACGCCACCATGGAGCGGTGGATGAGGCCCAGCTTCGAGCCCTGATCGACGGCATTCGTGTCGGCGAGGTCGCCCCGGACGACGCGGTCGCCGAGCTTCGTCGACTTCCCTTCGCCGATATCGGTGCCGCGCGAGTCGACCATCACCGGACGATTCGTCAGGGCCTTCCCGAGGCCGTCTATGGGCCGGGCAAGTCGCCCGAACACTGTGTGGCGATCGTGGGTGAGCTGCTCACCAACGGAGTCGGGCCGGTTCTCGTCACCCGCGTGAGCGAGACGCAACGCAAGGCGCTCGAAAGTGAACATCCGGGAAGTGATCTGCTCGGCGACGTGATGAGTTGGCGTTCGAACCCTACGGAACCCGGACGATCGGTCGCGGTGCTCACCGCCGGCACGGCCGATGCGGCGGTTGCCGACGAATGCGAGGCAACGCTCCGCTCCTATGGGGCGGCCGTCGACCGACTCGACGACGTCGGCGTGGCCGGTATCCATCGCCTGCTCGGAGAGTTGGATCGCGTCACCTCTGCGCACGTGGTGATCGTCGTGGCCGGCATGGAGGGTGCGTTGGCCTCGGTGGTTGGGGGCGTGTGTGCAGCTCCCGTGATCGCCGTTCCGACGAGTGTCGGATACGGAGCGGGACTCGACGGTGTGACCGCCCTGCTCGGGATGCTCGCGTCGTGCGCAGCCGGGGTGTCGGTCGTCGGCATCGACAACGGCTACGGCGCTGCCGTCGGTGCGATGCGAATTCTGCGGGCCATGTCGTGACACGGAGACCGACATGACGAGAACAACGTGGGTTCACCCGTTCAACGGCGTCGCTGGCGACATGATGCTTGGCGCACTGATCGATGCCGGTGCGTCGGTCGAAACGATCCGAACCGGCCTCGACACGCTGGGCGTCGATGGATGGCAGCTTCATGTTCACCCGATCGAGCGACGCGGCCTGGGCGGTACCGACGTTCGAGTCGAGGCCAACGAAGGCCACGTGCATCGCACCGCCGTCGAGATCATCGAGCTCGTCCGACGCGCCGGACTCGCGCCGAGGGTCGAGGAGCGCGCTGTCGCCGTGTTCAATGAGCTAGCGGCTGCGGAAGCCGAGGTCCACCGAACGACGCCCGACCAGGTGCACTTCCACGAAGTGGGCGGAATCGATGCGATCGTCGATGTGGTCGGAACCTGCCTGGCCCTAGAAGACCTGGGCATCGAGCGGATCGTCGTTGCGCCCATCGCCACAGGCGTGGGGATCGTCGGCAGTGCTCATGGCCGTATTCCGCACCCGGCGCCCGCGACCGCGCGAATTCTCGAAGGCCTACCGACGTTCGGTCTCGATGTGCGCGTCGAACTCACGACACCTACCGGGGCTGCCCTGCTGGCAGCATTGGCCGATTCCTTCGGAGCGCTGCCGCCGATGGTCGTAGGGTCGAGCGGGTACGGCGCAGGCGATTCCGATCTCGGCGCTCACCCCAACCTGCTCCAAGTGATCGTGGGCGAGGCCGAAATGGGCGACAGCGCCGACCAGCTCGTCGTCCTCGAGTCGAACGTCGACGATCTGAGTGCGGAGTATCTGGCCCACTCCATCGATGTTCTGATCGAGGCCGGTGCTCTCGATGCGTGGCTTACTCCGATTCGGATGAAGAAGGGTCGACACGCCCAACTCGTATCGGCGTTGGTCGAGCCGACGCGTGTCGAGCTCGTTCGTGAAGTCTTGATGGCCGAGACCGGATCGCTCGGCGTTCGGGCTCGGGGTGTCGATCGGTGGGCCGCCGACCGCCGGGTCGACACGGTGGTGATCGGCGATCACGAAATACGGGTGAAGGTCAGCGCGCACACAGCAAAGGCCGAGTACGACGACGTGGTTGCGGCGGCTTCAGCTCTCGGACGACCCGCCCGCGACGTGGCCGCAGAGGCCGAACGGCGCTGGGCCATCACGAACCAATAGTCTGAGCCGAGTGAGCGACGACCGGCTGTACTTCCGTCAACTCCTCTCTGGCCGCGACTTCGCGCACAGCGATCCGTTCGCTCAGCAGATGGTGAATTTCGTGTATCTGATCGGCGACCGCGAAACAGGCGACGCCGTGATCGTGGATCCTGCCTACGACCCCACCGGACTGCTTGCGGTGCTGGAGGCCGACGGTATGCGGTGTGTCGGAATGCTGGGGACGCACTATCACGCGGACCATGTGGGCGGTTCCATGATGGGACTGACGGTCGCCGGTGCGGCCGAGCTGTTGGCTCACACATCCGTACCGCTCCACGTGCAGTCTGACGAGGCCGACTACGTGAAGAGGGTCACAGGACTGACCGACGACGATCTGGTCACCCACAACGGGTCAAGTTCGATCGAGGTCGGTGCGATCGACATCGAGCTCCTGCACACACCCGGGCACACGCCCGGGTCGCAGTCGTTCCTGGTCGACAACCGGCTCGTCGCGGGCGACACGTTGTTTCTTCAAGGGTGCGGCCGAACCGATCTTCCTGGCGGCAACCCCGAGCAGCTTTACGACAGTCTCACGCGTGTCCTGGCGCGAGTACCAGACGATGCCGTCCTGTTTCCCGGACATCAGTACTCCGCCGCGGCATCGGCCACCATGGGCGACACAAGGGCGCGAAACATGGTGTTCAAGCCTCGTTCGGCGGAGGATTGGTTGTCGATGTTCGGCGGCTGATCAGCCTGCTCGGACCGCGTCAGCTCGCTTGAGCGTCTTGCTCGTCGTAGGCGGCCGACCAGACATGATCACAGGCGTCGCAGCTCGCGTGGACCCGACGTCCGACAGGATCGTCGAGATCGACCTGCCCCTCCTCGCCACAACTCGGGCAATCAGGGCCTGGGACTATGGTTTGCTCTTCGTTCTCGGTGGCTTGGCGTTCAGCCCTACGGCGCTTCCGCTCATCGCCGCCGAAGAACTTCGGTCGATTCGCCCAAAAGCTCTTTTTCGCCTCGGGCTCGTCGTCGGGTCGCATGTACGCCCAGGGATCTTCGGCCTCGGGTTCGACCTCTTCGACTGGAGCGAAAGTCGACTCACGTTCGCCCTCAAGTTCGTCGTCGAGTCCGACCAACGCTGAACTCGTGTCCCCGGTCTTGCCGCGAAGAGGCACGACCTCTGCACTCTTTTCCTCGCCCGGATCGAGTTCGAAGAGATCGCTCAGGTCATTTTCGATCGCGTCTGCTGTTGCCACCGAGTCGAAGTCGGCGGTAGTGATGGCGGCGCTGTCGGCCCCGACGCCTTCAATCGCTGGCGGCGCAAGCTCGGCGTCCAGAGCGTCGGCCCACTCGGTCGACGTGAACTCCTCATCGGCGCCGCCATCCGCTGCTGCGGATTCCTGTGCGACGAGATCCTCTTCAGGAGCGATGTCGGCGAAGGGGTCGTCGTCGGGCGCATCGTCGACATCGGCTGCGACAACGTCGGTGTCGACGTCGAAGACGCTTCCGGGTTCGACGTGGGCCCACTCCAGATCGGAACCGGTGGCATCGAAGTCGTCCGCCAGCCAGACGGCGGGCTCGTCCTCGGGCACGGCTTCGACCTCGGGGGCTGGCGCCGATTCCACAGCCTCGGCGATCGAGTCTTCGACGACGTCGATCGGATCGAGAGCTCCGAGAAGCTCGGGATCGAAGTCGATCTCGGGGAGGTTCACCTCGAGCGGCTCGTCGAGCACGCTCGTGTCGAGTTCGGACGGGGCCATCTCGCCCACGGGTGCCTCGACGATCCCGAGTTCAGCAACGTCTTCTGCGACGTCGTCATGGGTCTCGACCTCGACCTGATCCGCCTCTACCTCCACGTCGACGTCGTGCTCTGTGGTGCCGACGTCATCGGTTCCTTGGATGTCCTTCTCAGCGGTCGCCTCGACCAGCGAGTCAGGTTCATCGTGTTCGTCGCGGTCGGAGGTCGCCTCCGCGTGAAAGTTGTCGATAGCGAGGGGCGAGGTCGACAGGCGGTCGAGTGCCTTCAGCTCGGCGAGGATGTCGCTGAACGACGGCCAATCGCGCTGATCCTCATCTGTCGTTGCTGACTCCATGGGACTCCCTATTGCGCGTCCACCCACAGTTGCGGACGTCTGGTGTTCATGGTTCCTTTCGGCCGCGGATGGGGCGAACGTGAGTGATTTTCATCGACGTAACAGAGTCCACACATTCGGCGCTCATATCACGACACGATTCGCCGATTGATGGTTGTGTCTTCAACGGTTCGCGACGATCGCCTCGTGACGCTCGCGCAAGAGATCGCCGGCGTCGGCGCCGGACAGACCCGTCAGGAACTCCAAGAGGAGATCATTCGGCTTCGCGCCGAACTCGATGCGGCCGAGACCCGCGCCCGACTGGCAGAAGAACAGCTCCTGCGGGTCCACCGCGCTGTTCGGGCCGCGAAGGTCGATGCGCGGAGCGCTCGCGACACTCGAAACGAGATCATGGAGTCGGCGAAGACGTTCGCGTCCGAACTGGTTCGGCAAGCCCAACAAGAAGCCGACGAACTCCGCGCCGACGCCGCCTCGGAGGAGCCTGCTGACCAGGACCGCCACCGGCTCACCGATGAGGATGCCTTCGAGTCGCTCGACGGCCGTTTCGAGAAGTACCTCGAGACCGAACTCGAACCTGACCGCTCGCGGGGCTGGATCCTTGGAGAACGAACCGGCTGACGCCTCGTTCGATTCTCCCTCTCAAATGGGCCATCCGATCGATGGGCTCGGTAACCTCAGCATTGTGACCGAGCCAACCTTCGATTGTGTGTGGCCCAAGTCCGCATCCGGAGTTTCCGCCCGACGACTGGCCCCCCGATCTGGGGATCTCACCGGGGCCACGATCGCGTTTCTCTGGGATTTCGTGTTTCGTGGCGACGAAGTGTTCCCAATCGTCGAGAAGGAACTCAGCAATCGAATTCCGTCGATCGAGATCGTCGGATATGACGAGTTCGGGAACACCCACGGCTCCGACGAGAAGGAGATGATTGCGGCCCTTCCCGATCGGTTACGCACTCGCGGTGTCGACGCCGTCGTGTCGGGGATGGGATGTTGAGGCAGTTGCACCCCCGCCGTGATGCGGGCCGCGATCGCCGCTGAGTCTGCTGGAATCCCCTCTGTCTCCCTGGTCTGTGAGGGATTTGCCGGCCAGGCCCGCGCCACGGCAAGGGGAATTGGCTATGGGGGAGTCCCACTCGCGGTGTTGCGCGGACACGTCGACGCGCAGACCGCCGACGAGATGGCCGCCAATGTTGTGATGGTGATCGACGAGATCGTCGAAGGACTTACGCAGACTGGACAGGCGGCGGATGGCACCGCTGTGCCGGATCCCGGCGCGTACGACGTGGTCGCATCGGGCACGCTCGACGAAATCCACGACCGTTTCCTGACCGAGGGGTGGTCCGACGGCCTGCCGGTGGTGCCGCCGACGAGAGATCGCGTTCAACGGTTTCTTGCAATGCACGGTCACGATCCATTTCGCAGTCTCGGCGTGGCGAAGTCGTCAGGCCGCGACATCACGATCTGGTCGATCGCGGTGAACGCGGTCATGGCCGGATGTTCCGCCGACCATCTTCCGGTACTGATCGCCGCGGGCGAGATTCTCGCCGATCCGAATTACGGCGCCGAACACTCCGGCAATACGACCGGCGCCGACGCGCTGATGATTCTGAACGGACCATCGGCGGCGGACTGGGGATTCAACTCCGGTCAGGGACTGATGCGCGAAGGGATCCACGCGAACACGAGCGTTGGGCGCTGGCTCCGGCTGTACCTGCGAAATGTGTTCGGGTTCACCGCCGACGAACACGACAAGGCGACGTTCGGCAATCCGGCGAAGGTCGTCCTGGCCGAACACGAGGAGACCCTCGCCGACATCGGCTGGCAAAATTTGGCTGCCGACCTCGGGAACGACCCGGGCACCGACGTGGTCACGATGGGGCGCATCAACAGCGGGACGATCATTGGCAGCGTGTTCGGGGCGACCCCGGCCGACATCGTGCCATATCTGGCCAATGGCCTTTCGCGCACCGCTGCGTGGGATCTCACGCATGTGTACGGGCTCGGCCACGCACAGTTTCGACCCCTGCTGGTTCTCTCGCCGATCCTGGCGCGCACATTCGCGCAGGCAGGCTGGACGAAGGACGATGTCCGAACAGCCATGTTCGAGAATGCCCGCATCCCCGCCGAACAGTTCGAAAGGTTCATCGGCGAGTGGAGCAACCTCACCGCCGGCCGGCGAACGCTCGTCGAGCTCGTGGGCGAGGGGCACCTTCCGGCCGTCTACGCAGAGTCCGGCGAACCGGATCGGCTGGTGCCCATCGCGACCGAACCGTCGAAGTTCCTGATCGCGGTCGGTGGGGATCCGACGCGTGCGAACGCGTACGCGATGAGCAACGACGGGCCGCACGGCGATTGGACGTCAGCCACTGTGGACCACGCCTATTCGTCAGATCTCGAGTGTCGGATCTGACCGGTCTATCGAGGGGCTGGCTTCCGCCACACCGAGACGTGGCCGGTGCTGTCGGTATCGAACGGTGTTCGCTGCCAATCGGCCCAGCGATGCTCGAGTTCCAATCCGGCGAGCCGAGCCATGAGGTCCAACTCCGACGGCCACACGTACCGGAACGCGGGTGAAGATCTGCGAACCCGGTCGCCGTCGATGTGCACGTGATGTGACAGGAGGATCTGTTCGACGAGGTCCACGTACTCGTCGAATCCGAGATGGTGGTCGGAGAGATCGAACGGTAGAACCGTTTCGCCGGCTCCGAGCCGATGGAGTTCGGGGACCATGACCTCGATCACGAACCTGCCTTCTGGGCGAAGGTGCCGAGCCGCGTTCGCGAAACACGCCACCTGAGCCTGCTGGGTGCGGAGGTTCATGATCGTGTTGTAGACCAGGTAGGCGACCGCGAAATCGTCTCCCAGCGTGGTGCTGGTCATGTCGCCCACCACGGCATGGATGGAATCGGCACCGGGCTTCGTACGCAGCTGTTCGAGCATGGGCTCCGAGATGTCCATGCCGCTCACGGACACACCACGGTTCGAGAGGGGAACGGCGATCCGGCCG
Organism: Acidimicrobiales bacterium; assembly: GCA_051011575.1. Lineage (GTDB taxonomy): Bacteria > Actinomycetota > Acidimicrobiia > Acidimicrobiales > SHLQ01 > SHLQ01. Next base: position 15,360 of record JBPCTR010000234.1, read on the forward strand.
GTCCCGATGGCGAACTCGACCGCCGCGCCATCGCCGGCAACATCAGCCAGCACGGCGACGGCGGCGTCGACCGATGCCGGGGCCGACTCGCGGGTGTGGACCGTGTCGTAGCTCGCTGCCACCACAGGATCGAGGTGGGCATCGGGTGTCTCGCGCCAGTCGTTCACCATCAGAGCATGCCGCGATCCTGCACGGGCGCGCGTGATGAGATCGCAAGTGAGTGTGAAAACCTCCGACTACTGCAGACGCTGCCGTCCGAGTCGTTTTGGCGACGGGGATCAGGGCCTCGATGTCTCGGCAAGAGAACGGATGAGCTTCAGAACGTCCTCGGCAAAGGCTTCGGGGTCGACACGTCCGCCGAAGATTGTTCGGTGGACGATGATGGCAGGTGCGAGTTCGGCGAGGACTTCGAGGTGTGGGTGATCGGCGCCGATGAGCCGAGCGAGGATCTCGCGGTATGCCGTGGTCGTGTGTACCTGCTGCATGGCCTCGTTGATCTGTGGACTCGTTCGCATTGCGGAGACCACGCCAGGAACGAAGTCCGGGTGGGAGATGGCGAGGGCGGCGCGCTTCTCGACAAGGTTGGTGAGGTCGGATACTGGATCGTCGCTGCGGTCGTAGCTGAGTTCGCCGCCGGTACGGATCGCCTCCGCCACAAGCGATTCCTTGTTTGGCCAACGACGGTAGATCGCACCGACACCAGCCACCGCTCGGTCGGCGACGTCTTGGACGGTGAACCGGTCATAACCTCGCTCGAGGAGGAGCTCCCGGGTGGCGGCCAAGATGGCCTCGGAGCGGGCCGGGTCCTGTTTGCGTCCTTGGGGGGGCTCGGGTCGTCGTCCCGTATCGATTTCCATGGCTCCCAACTATATATGCGGAATGTTGCATTCCGGAATGCATGATTCTAGGATGCGGAATATACGTATCCGGAAAGGGCTATTCCGACTCGCTGGAGGGGCCCAAATTCAAGAAGGAAGAACCAGATGGACAACAAAGCACTGATCGTCGTCACCAACCACTCCGATTTCGAGCACCCGAAAGCCGACCCGACGGGGCTCTGGCTCTCCGAACTGACCCACTTCTACGACGTGTTCGAGGACGCAGGAATCCCCATGGACATCGTCAGTCCGAAGGGCGGCAATATCCCGATTGACGAACGAAGCTTGAAGCGTGTGGTCCTCAACAAGGCGGCAAGGGCGCGGCACGAGGACCCCGAGTTCATGAAGCTCCTCAACGACACGAAGACACTCTCGGACATTGACTGGCACGACTACTCCGTCGTCTACTTCGCAGGGGGGCATGGAGCAATGTGGGACTTCGCCGACAACGACGAGCTCCACACCCTGGTCCGCGAAATGTACGAGGCGGGACGCGTGGTCTCCGCCGTCTGCCACGGGATTGCAGCGCTCCAAAATGTTCGACTCAGCAACGGCGAGTACCTGGTCGCCGGCAAGCGGGGCACGGGCTTCGCCTACCTCGACGAGCGGATCGCTGGCGTCAAACGGTTCGTGCCCTACAACCTCGAGAACCGTCTCAAAGACCGGGGAATGATCTACAGCAAGGCCCGGCTACCGCTTGGGGCCCACACCGTGGTCGACCATCGATTGATCACGGGCCAAAACCCCAACTCCGCAACGGAGACAGCACAGAAAACCCTCGAAGCAATCGGCGCTGTCCACGGTGAGCGGAAGTCCTCGGTGCAGTCTCGTCATGGCTGATGAGAACACGAGCCGCGGGTTGGGCAACAGAGTCGAGGGCCAGCAATTGAACCGGGCCAGGGCCCTGTACATGGAGGGGATCGCCCAGGGGCGGCCCAAGGAGGCCGTCGAGGCCTACACCGGCGATCGCTACACGCAGCACAGCACCGGGGTGAAAGACGGGCGCGAAGGCTTCATCGAGTTCTTCACCGACTTCGTGGAGCAGAACCCGAGGCGGCACATCGACATCGCACGGGGCTGGGAGGATGGCCGGTTCGTGTTCCTGCACGCCTACCAGAGCCTCAACGATGGTGAGTCTGAATACGTCACGACCGACTTCTTCGACACCGACGACGATGGCAAAATCATCGAGCACTGGGATGTGATCGGCGAGTTCCAGGGCCCGAACCCGTCGGGGCGTACCCAGGTGGACGGCGCAACGGAGATCACTGACCTGGACCGCACTGAAGAGAACAAGGCGGTCGTGAAGGCCATGCTTGAGAACTGCCTGTTTCCGGGTGCCCGGCCCGACCGGATCGAGGAGTACTTCGCCGAGGACTACCGGCAGCACAATCCGAGCGTGGGAGACGGTCTCGCAATCGTCAGACAGCTCGCCCAAGGCGAGAACCGGCAGTTGACCTACGACGAGATCGTTCTCATTGTCGGCAGGGGCAACTTCGTCGCCACACTGTGCAAAGCCAACTGGGAGGGCAACCCATTGGCCCAGGTCGATGTCGTCCGCCTCGAGGATGGAAAGATCGTGGAGCATTGGGACAACGTCGAACCGGTGGTCCAAAACGACGTCAACTCCGGCAAGTTCTAGCCGGAGCGGTCACCGTCGGTGCCTTGCTGCGTGTGCGCGAGGAGGGACTTGAACCCTCACGTCCTTTCGGACACAGGCACCTGAAGCCTGCGCGTCTGCCAATTCCGCCACTCGCGCGAGTGGAAGGAAACCGAGGCTACCGTCTTTTCATGGGACTACGCGATCTCGAACGTGCCATCGAGCGAGGTGTCGACGGCATGTTGGGGCGCGTTTTCAAGGGCGACGTGAGCCGGATCGAGATCGCAAAACGGGTCGAGCGGGAGCTGGAGGCCGGGGCTCGTCGAGGCACCGATGGCTCACGCATCATGCCCAACGACATCGAAGTTCGGCTGCACCCCGATGACGCAAATCGACTCGAGTCGTCACCCGACCAGCTCCGAGGCGAACTCTTCGATCTCGCCCGAAGGCACGCCCGCGGCGCGGGGCATGGCTTCGAAGGACCACTCGTCGTTCGGGTCACGTCCACCGCCGAGGCTCAGCGCGGCACGATCGAGGTGTACGCAACGGCCGAGCATGCCGTGGCCGGCGTGCCTCCGGGGACGCTCGTGTACCCGGACGGATACCGGTTCGACCTCGCCGCGCTCGGGACCGCAGGAGTTCGACTCGGGCGGGGAGAGGATGCCGACATCGTGATCGACGACGACAAAGCCTCCCGAGAACACGCGTACGTCAACCCGAGCGCACGTGGATGGGTGATCGAAGATCTCGATTCCACAAATGGCACTCGCGTGAACGGGTTCCGCGCATCGATCCAACTACTCTCCGACGGCGATCACATCACCGTCGGTGCAACCACGTTCCTCTTCGACGCGTCATGATCGATCACTATCTCGAAACATGTCCGACGCTGTACTCACCCTCCTGAAATTCGCCCTCCTCGGGGGCCTGTACCTCTTCTTCGCGTGGGTTCTCTGGAGCGCCTTCGCACAGATGAGAGCACCCGCACCAGCGTCGGTCGGTTCGGTCGCACCGGCCCGGTCGTCGACACGCGGTCCGCTCGGTCAGATCTTCGTTCTCGAGCCGCCCGAGATGTCCGGAGCGGTGCTCAGTGTTGGCGACGAATTGACGATCGGTCGAGCCGCGGCGTGCACACTCACGCTCGACGACACCTACGTGTCGCAGCAACATGCCAGCATTGTTCGGCGTGATCGACAGCATTTCGTCGAAGACCTCGGCTCGACCAATGGAACGTTCGTGAACCGGGAACGGATCGTGGGCTCTGTCGTGCTCCGAGTCGGCGATCGCGTGCAGATCGGTAGCACGGTCATGGAGTTCTCATGACCCCAACCCTCACGTGGGGATATGTCTCCGATGTCGGGATGGTGCGCGCCATCAACCAGGACGCCGCGATGGCCAACGGGAACCTGTTCGCCGTGGCTGACGGCATGGGCGGGCACCGCGGAGGTGAGGTCGCGAGCGACATCGTGGCCGGGCACCTGATGCTCCGCGAACACGCGGACTCCGCCGACGCGCTCTCCTCGCTCGTGGTCGAGGCGAACGAGATGATCCGGGTTCGGGCGTCACTCGACAGCTCCCTAGCGGGAATGGGTACGACGCTGGTCGCTCTGGCTGTTGTCGATCGGAGCGATGACTCGCTCCAGTTCGCGGCGGCCAACGTGGGCGACAGCAGGATCTACCGACTCGACGGCGACCGGTTCGATCAGATTTCCGAAGACCACAGCCTCGTCGGAGAGTTGGTGCGTTCGGGTCAGCTCAGGGCAGACGAGGCGATCGGACACCCGCAGCGAAACGTGGTCACCCGCGCCCTGGGGGTCGACGATTCGGTCGACGTCGACACGTGGGTGTTTCCCGCCGTCGTGGGCCAGCGATACCTCCTGTGTTCCGATGGCTTGATCGACGAGGTCGCGGACGCAGTGATCGAGGCGGCACTCCGGTCAGATCACGATGCGCAGACCGTCGCGCGCCGTCTGGTCGAGGCCGCTAAGCGCAACGGCGGGCGCGACAACGTGACCGTGCTCGTGGTCGATGTCGTGGAGGACGCCTCGTGCGAAGCCGCCGCAACCGAGAGCTGATCCTTCTCGCGTTCGCAGCGGCCATCACCGCTGGGGCCTACGCCCTCGCCAGTCTCGGACGGACCGCGACCATGCCGGCAGACCTGTTGCCGTTCTTCGGGGTCGTGCTCGGTCTTCTGCTCGCCGCGCACGTGGTCCTACGCCGTTTCGCCCCGCTCGCCGAGCCCACGATTCTCCCGGTGGTCGCCCTGCTGAACGGTCTCGGCTATGTGTTCATCACCCGACTGGCGAATGACATCGAAGATGCATCCCGGCTTCCAGGACAACAGGCGGTATGGACCGGAGTAGGGATCGCTGCTTTCACGGCCACGCTCGTCCTCGTCCCGAGAATCAAAATCCTCGACAAGTACCGCTACATCGCGGCTCTGTCTGGAATCGTCCTGCTCCTACTTCCTCTGCTTCCGTTCATCGGTCGCGAGGTGAACTCGGCCCGAATCTGGGTGCGGTTCGGGCCGATCAACTTTCAACCGGGCGAGTTTGCCAAGATCGCGCTCGCCGTATTTGTGGCGAGCTACCTTGCCGAGAAACGAGACGTGCTGCAGGAGGTCCGTCACAAGGTCGGGCCGTTGTCCGTGCCACAACCGAAACACCTGGCGCCGGTCTTCGGCGCATGGGGCGTGTCGTTGCTCGTGATGGTGGCCGAGAAGGACCTGGGCTCGTCGCTGCTCGTCTTCCTACTGGTGGTCGTGATGTTGTGGGTCGCCACCGACCGGATCACCTACCTCCTCACCGGCGCCGCGCTGTTCGTCGCTGGAGGCTGGGCAGCCTCATCGATGTTCGGCCACGTCCAGGATCGGCTCGACATCTGGCTCGATCCCTGGGCCGACGCGCGGGGTGTCGGTTTTCAGCCGGTGCAGGCAACCTTCGCGCTCGCCAATGGGGGTCTCACCGGAACTGGCCCGGGTCGAGGCGAGCCATATCGGATTCCGGAGGTCGAAACCGATTTCATCTTCGCCGCCATCGGCGAGGAACTCGGGCTGCTCGGCGCCACCGGAATCCTCGTCGCATACGTTTCAATCGTCGCGTCCGGCCTGCGGGTGGCGGTGGCAACCGCCGACCCGTTCGGGAAGCTTCTGTCGACGGCGCTCGCAGCACTATTGGGGCTGCAGGCGTTCATCATCATTGGTGGTGTGATCCGCGTAGTTCCCCTCACGGGCATCACGCTGCCGTTTGTGTCGTACGGCGGTTCCTCCCTCGTCGCCAACTATGTGCTGATCGCTCTCATTCTCCGAATCTCCCACGACGGTGCCAGTCGGCAGGCCGACAAAGTGGCCTCGTCGCTGGTTGACGTTCCGGCATGAACCGACAGATCTCTCGGCTCGGCGGCGCGTTGCTCCTCGCGTATTTCGTTCTGTTCGCGCAGCTGAATCGCATCCAATTCTTCGATGCCGAGGAGCACGAGATGAACCCGGTGAACACTCGGGTCCTCGTCGACGACTTCGGTGCACCTCGTGGTCAGATCCTCGCCGCCGGCGGCACGGTGCTGGCCCGCTCCACCGAGCTCGAGGACGGTCCTTTCGACCGGCGCCGCGAGTACCCCCTCGGCGAACTCTTCGCCGAAGTCACAGGCTTCTTCTCATTCGACGCCGGCGCCGACGGGCTCGAGTCCTCCTGGGATGACGAACTTCGCGGCGATCAGAACTCGCTGACCGACGGGCTTCGAGAACTGCTGGGCGGAGAGTCCACCACAGCCGACGTTCACACCACGCTCTTGGTCGAACTCCAAGAGGCGGCCCGCGATGCTCTGGGTGATCGTGCCGGCTCGGTCGTGGTGGTCGACGCCCAATCCGGTGCGCTCGAGGCGTTGTGGTCCTGGCCCACCTACGACCCAAACCCCCTCGCATCGGTCGATGCCGACGAAGCACGCATGGCGCGTCAACAGCTCCTGGCCGATCCGGCGAATCCGCTGCTCCCGCGTACGGTCCGTGAGTTGTTCTTTCCCGGGTCGACGTTCAAGGTCGTCACCGCGGCCGCAGCCTTGGAGAACGGGTTGGCGACGCTCGATGATCCGGTGTTTCCCGAGGTTGTCGGATACACACCACCACTCACTACGAACGAGTTGTCGAACTTCGGTGGAAACTCCTGTGGCGGTCCGCTCCGAGATCTCATACGCCGTTCGTGCAATGCGGGCATGGCACAGTTGGCCGTGCAGCTGGTGGGACCGGAGGCGTTGATCGAGACCGCCGAGGGTTTCGGCTTCAACGACATTCCTCCCGTCGGGCTTCCACGAGTGGTCGCGTCGGTGATGCCCACCGATTTCGGCGAGAACCTCGGTGTCGACGTCGAAATCGACCCAGCCATCGCGGAACAGGTCGACGGTCGGGTGCCACCCATCGAGCTGACCGACGACATGCCCGCGCTGGCTCAGACGGCAGTCGGCCAGTTCGAGGTGAAGGCCACGCCACTTCAGATGGCACTTGTCGCCGCCACGATCGCGAACGACGGCGTAGTGCCAAACCCTCACGTCGTACGTGCGGTGGTCGACGCCGATGGATCGGTTCTGCACGAAGCCGACCTGGAACAGTGGGGTAGGGCCATCGGTGCATTGACCGCGGAAGCGCTACGTGAGGCAATGGTGAGTGCCGTCGTGTCGGGCACCGCTCAGAGACTCGCCATCGACGGGCTCATCATTGGCGCGAAGACCGGTACCGCCCAGTTGGACTCCGACGCTGAGTCGACTCATGCCTGGGTGATCGCGTTCGCTGGCGACAGCATCGATCGGCCTGCGATGGCGATCGCCGTTCTTGTGGAGGCCGACGATGAGCTGGGCGAACAGACTGGCGGTCGAGTAGCCGCTCCGGTGGCAAAAGCTGTCATCGAAGCCTGGAATGTCGCTCGTTGAGTGGTTGGGTGAACACATTGGGTGATTTCAGCGATGAACGATTGTGACTCGACGATCTGCGTTCTGGTCCGACCATCGGTACTATTGACCGGTCATGTCGGACGCCTCCACCGAAGTGCTCGCAGGTCGCTATGAGCTTCATCGCCAGCTTGCCGCTGGCGGGTCGGCTGATGTCTTCCTCGCGCGCGACCAGCTGTTGAACCGACCGGTTGCCGTCAAGATCCTCAGCGACGATCTCAGCCAGGACGACGACTTCGTCGGGCGTCTGCGCAACGAGGCCCAACTGGTGGCGTCGCTCAATCATCAGAACATCGTCGGCGTGTTCGATCAGGGCGAGCACGAAGGCGCTCCATTTCTCGTGATGGAGTACGTCGAGGGCCGTTCCCTCGCCGAAATTCTCCGGACCGAAGGTCGCCTGCATCCCGATCGGGCGGCAACGATTGCCGTCGACGTAGCGGCCGCACTCGACGCAGCGCATCGCCAGGGCATGGTCCACATGGACGTCAAACCCGGCAACGTGCTGATCACTGCTGACGGCCAGGTGAAGCTTGCCGACTTCGGTATCGCCAAAGCGCTGAACGAGGGACACGAGACCGACCTCACCGCTGAGGGTGGAACGGTCATGGGCACGGCCACGTACCTGTCGCCCGAGCAGGCTCAGGGTCAGAAGGTCGGACCCCGCAGCGACGTCTACTCACTTGCCGTCGTGCTCTACGAAATGATGACCGGGCGCCCACCGTTCATCGGTGACTCTTCGGTCGAGATCGCTCGCAAGCACGTCGACGAGGCCCCGCAGCCACCCCGACGACTCGGCGTCGAAATTGCACAATCGCTGGAAGCGATAACGCTCAAGGGGCTTGCGAAGAGTCCGGTCAATCGCTATCCGTCGGTGCGCGATCTCGCGGCAGATCTCAAGCGGTACCTGGGTGGGGCTCATTCGTTGCGCTCGGCGGCCGCCGCCGGAGGCAACGGTTCCGGCACCGGTCGGGGGGGCCCTCGTCCGACACCACGGCCGAGCACGGGTCGCTCTACCGCACCCGAACTCGAGGACGCAACCGTCGTCATTCCGGCTGCAGCTCCCGCCGTTGCAGCCGCGAGCACGGCCCCGCGGCCCGCTCGGCCTCAGTCCCAACCCCAACGACAGCAGCCGGCGGAGACGCCACCACAAACAGTCGTCGTCCAGCGCTCCGACGACACCTGGAAACGCAACACGCTCTTCTTTGTCGCGTTGCTCATCCTTCTGGTCCTGCTCGCATTTCTCGCTCAGGCGTTCATCGATGTTCTTCGCCCAAGCGATGACGGAAACGACTCGACCACGACGACGCTCGTCGACGAGGCGACCGTGAACATCCGGAACTTCATCGGGCTCGAGCGAGATCAGGCGATTTCACTCATTGAGAGTCAAGGTCTGATCGCCCAGCTCGAGGGCGAGCCGAACAGCGATGTCGAAGAGGGTCGGGTGTTCGCCCAGGATCCTGAATTCGGTCGAATCGTCCCGGTCGGATCGGTCATCACCATCACCGTGAGCGAAGCTGAAGGCCGCCGTGAAGTCCCGCCCGTGGTCGGGCTCACCCTCGAAGAAGCCGTGACGCGCCTTCGTGCCCTCGGGTTCACTCCGCAAACCGAAGAGGTCGACGACCCCATCGCCAGCGCCGGAGAAATCATTCGTCAGAGCCCGCTGTCCGGCGAGTTGATCGAGCGCGGTTCGATCGTGAACATCACGGTGTCTCTCGGTCCGTCGGAGCGAACCGTTCCCGACATCTCGGGCATGACGCTGAGCGACGCGCTCACCGAGTTGATCGAACTCGAGTTCCGCTTCACCCAGATCGACGAGGCCGATCCGGAGGTCGAAGAGGGCCTCGTGCTACGCACCGAGCCCGAGGCCGGTTCGCTACTCCGGGGCGGCGAACTCGTGACCGTGTACGTCTCGAGCGGTGTGGCTCAGGTCCCCGTACCGAGCGTGATCGGCCTCTTGGCCGACTCGGCCCGTCAGCAGCTTGTTGCGTCGGGCTTTGTGGTCGAGGTCGAACTCGAACCAACGACCGATCCCGAGCAGTTCAACAAGGTGATCGATCAGTCGGTGCCGGCCAACTTCGAGGTCGAGGAAGGATCGACGGTGCGCATCATCGTGGGTCAGGAGCCTCCGCCGGAAGAGACGACCACGACGACCACCACCACGTCGACGACGACCACGACGGTTGCCGACGGCTGAATCATTTCGTCCGAGCCAGGAAGTTCTTGAGCAGGTCGTGCCCGGCCGCGGTGAGGATCGACTCGGGGTGGAACTGCACTCCTTCGATCTCGTGCTCGCGATGTCGTAAGCCCATGATGAGGCCGTCGGCTGACTCCGCAGTGATCTCGAGCTCCTCAGGCAGTGTCTCGCGCTCGACCATGAGGGAGTGATACCGCGTGGCTTCGAGCGGGTTCGGAAGGCCGGCGAACACACCCGAGTTCTGGTGGGTGACCATCGACGTCTTTCCGTGCATGACCTCGGGCGCACGCGTGACAACTCCACCGAACACTTCTCCGATGCACTGCAGTCCGAGACATACACCAAGCACCGGACGCTTTCCTGCGGAATCTTCGATCACGGCATTCGAAATGCCCGCATCCTTCGGACTGCCGGGGCCGGGGCTGATGAGAATGCCGGCGGGATCGAGCTCGTCGATCGTTTCGAGATCGATCGCGTCATGGCGGTGCACGACCGGATCGGCGCCGAGTTCCCCCACGTATTGCACGAGGTTGTAGACGAACGAGTCGTAGTTGTCGATCACCAGAATCACGGGTTCAATTTATCCCGCTCACTCCTCGCTCCCGGCAATCGCAGCTTCGTCGCGTCGCTGCGCGGGCTGCTCTGCGGACTGCCGGAAGCCCGTCTCCACTCCTCGTCCCTCGTCGCTGGCGCGCTGGCGTCTCGTTATCGGTAGGGGCCGGGCGAGCGGAGCCTCGCGGAGCGACCATGTCGAACTTCCGCGGATCTCGACCGCAAGTGTCGACGTGTCGACGTGTCGAGGTGTGAGCGGCCGATCTACAATGGGGCGATGGCAGCTCCGAAGAAGCGCAAGGTGCAGGGTGGGCGAGTGACGCCCAAAGGCACGCAGCCCGCAGGCGCAAAGTCGATCGAAACCGTGACGCAGTTCTCCGACGAGCCGAGCCCGGCGTGGGTGACGTGGCTTCTGTTCGGCTTGCTCGGCGTCGGCATGCTCGTGATCTTCCTCAACTACACCAAGCTCGTTCCCGGCGGAGAAACCCACAACGGGTTCACGCTCCTCGGCCTCGGTTTCATTCTGGGTGGGATCGTCACCGCAACCAGACTCCGCTGAGTGACCGCCGACTCTCCGAGTCGAAAATTGCCGCGAATCACACGATTGTAGTTTCCCCCAGGGTTCCCCACATCCTGTGGATAAGTGAAGGAACCTTCGGATTCGCCCCACTGCTTTTCCACAGCGTCCACAGCGTTTCCCACAACGGATGGAATTTGTACCCTCGGCGGTGAAACGATGTGGTTCGCATTGAATTTTCATGCGTGAACCACGAGTGTCATGTCAAAAGATGAGACACGATCAACCTGATGTTGCCCATGTTGTTTGTGTTGTTCCACGATGCGGAACGGTTGAAACAATCCCCGGATGGCAACTTGGGTGTGTGGAAAAGATGTCGGAGCGGCACTACTCGATTGGTGCCACCAGATCCATCTCCTGCATGCAATGACGGGGCGAGTCGGGGTACTCGTCAGTGGCTGACGTCATCCGAACTTCGGTCCCGCAGATCGAGCAACGGAACTGAATCTTGACCTTGCGAAGCTCGCCGGGTGGCGGCGGCTCCGGGATCGGCGCCGCCATGCCACGAAGAATCGCCAGTCCGGAACGGATGATGAGGAAGCCGACGACGAATGCGATCAGGACGTTGACGAGCGACACGCCGAAGATCATGCCTCCAGTCTAGGAAGCTCGCGACGAGAGGTCATCACGCCCTCGGCCGTTACACTTCTCGCACGTACCGGGGCCATAGCTCAGTTGGTAGAGCGCTTGCTTTGCAAGCAAGATGTCGGGAGTTCGATTCTCCCTGGCTCCACAGCACGACCAGATCGGTGGCGCATGATCCCATCGACGCTCTCCGCCATCCCGGCGGTCCCGGCCAGACGCCTCGCTTTGCAGGTCACGCCGGACGCACTACGCCAAATCCGGGGTGGTCACCCGTGGGTTTACGCCGATGCAATCACGTCGAACTCGATCCCGGATGCTCCGCCCGGCAGTCTCGGCGTGGTCTTCGACGGCAAGCGGAACTTTGCGGCGATCGGACTATGGGACCCCGCTTCACCGATCCGCCTACGCGTTCTGCACCAGGGTTCGCCTACGCAGATCGATCCCGCGTTCTTCGAAGCCCGAATCCGTGACGCCGCGCTCCTCCGCTCGGGCCTGATCGCCCAGGGCACGAGTGGGTATCGGCTTCTGCATGGCGAGAACGATGGCTTTGGCGGAGTGATCGTCGATCGCTACGACGAAACGCTCGTCATGAAGGTGTACTCCGAGGCGTGGTCGCCTCATCTCCCGGCGATCGTGGCCGCGCTCGAACAGGTCCTCGAGCCCCTGCGGATCGTCATACGATTTGGCCGCCTTTTCGGTGAGGACATGCGGAGCTCGCTGGACCTCACCGAAGGACAGACCATCGTCGGCGCACCCACCGACGGTCCGATCGAATTCACCGAAAATCATCTTCGGTTCGAAGCCGATGTCGTGCAGGGTCAGAAGACTGGTCACTTCCTCGATCAACGCGACAATCGGCGGTTCGTGCGCGACCAGAGCTCCGGTAGCCGGGTCCTCGACTGCTTCAGCTGCACCGGAGGTTTCAGTGTGCACGCCGCCGCAGGAGGGGCGTCGTCGGTGCACAGCGTCGATCTGTCCCGGCACGCGATTGCGTCCGCCCGTCGGAACATGGCGTTGAACGAGGGTCGCACAGGCGAAGCGGACCATCGAGCGACCGTGGGTGACGCCTTCGAGGTCCTGGCCGAGCTCGGCGCCGCCGGCGAAAGCTACGACCTCATCATTGTCGACCCGCCATCGTTCGCATCGCGGGCATCGGAGCGGGACGGCGCGATTCGGGCGTATCGCAAACTCGCAGAGCTCTCGCTTCCGATACTGCGCCGCGGCGGCCGACTGCTACAGGCGTCGTGTTCGTCGAGAGTCACCGAGGTCGATCTCGTGGCCACCATCGGCGCAGCGATACGTTCACAAGGTCGCTTCGCCCGTGATCAGCGGACCTTTGGGCATGCCCTGGATCATCCGATCACGTTTCCCCAGGGCGGTTACCTGAAGGCGTTCACGGCCACCATCGATTGACATCGCCTTTTCAGGTGGCGGTTTCCGCCGAAAGACCATGATGGGACTGATGCGTCGACTTCTTACGCTGATGCTGCCCCCCGGCGCTGCCGCCGCCGCGGTGGCGGCCGTACTGGTGGGCGTGGTCCTCGTTTCCCGCGGAGGCGATGAGCCGTTTGAGATCTCGACAGGCGCGTCGACCACGACGAGCAGTACGGCCACTACCACCACGACGACAACGATCGCGACCACGATCCCGCCGACCACAAGGATCTCACCCGCCGCGCTCGCATTCCTCGCCGACCCTGCACATCCGGACCCCGACGGCAATCGAAGGAGTGTCGTCACGACATCGACCATGGCAACCACCACGACAACAGCACCGCCGCCAACGACCAAGGCGAGCCCCGCACCCGTGCGAATACCGAGCCCCTCCTGCGCGGCCGGGCTCGCAGCACCGACGAACCAGACCGCACCCTTCACCGGCCAGAGCGCCAGCATCCCCGCCGGCCTTCCCGCCGTGGTCGTGAAGGTCTCCAACAACAACTCGAGCAGCCGCGCGGCATTGATCGGTCTCGATCAGGCCGATGTGGTGTTCGAGGAACGGATCGAGGCGCGAGCGACCCGCTTCGCAGCCGTGTTCCACTCGAAGCTGCCGGCCAATGTGGGGCCGGTGCGATCCGGGCGGACGACCGACATCCAGATCATGCGCAACCTCGGGACTCCAGTCCTCGGCTACTCGGGCTCGAACAACGGCGTGGCCGGGCAACTCGCCAACGGAGCTGCCAACGGTTGGTTCGTGCCCTTCATCAACACCGACCGTGCGCCCTTCGCTCGCGATGGTAGATACCGGGCGCCTGACAATCTCTTCGTCGATCCCACAAGCCTTGGTGCGTGCGGGAACGGCGGCACCCCCTATGCCATCTTCAAACACGGCGCCGCGACGTCGACGACGGCGCAACCCGCGAGCAGCGTCTCGCTCGATGCCCGTTCGCCCTATCGGTTCGATTGGGACGCTGGGAGCGGACGATGGCTCCGAACTCAGGACGGTTCTGCGCACGCCACGCGTACCGGCGAACGGCTCGCCCCGAAGAACGTGGTGGTGCTCTTCGTGCGTTACACGCCGAGCGCCGTTGATGCTGCATCGGTCGATGCCGAGACGATCGGTACGGGCATCGCATGGGTGCTCCGAGACGGCACGATCACGACCGGATCCTGGAGCCGCACCCGCGGCGCCGACGGCTACCTTGTCACCGATGGTGCCGGCGTCGAGGTGTCGCTCGCGCCAGGCAACACGTGGGTCGTGCTCGCTCCGGCGAACTCCGCCAACTGGAGCTGACTTTTTGGAGTCAGACGTCGTTGCTGGGCCGGCCGCGACCACCCTCGGGCTGTCCGAACATGTTCGAATTCAGCCGGGCCTCGGAACAGATCTGGCGCATCACGTCGCCAAGACCGTCGGGTTCATCGGTCTGACGACCGTGCGGGCCGAGCACCCACCCTTCGGACACGCCGACTCGATCGCCGACGACGTCGAAGACCCTTCCGGTGATCGCCGCCGACTCTGGTGACGCGATCCACGCGGCGACATTCGCGATCCAGCGGGGGTCCATGCCACCGATCTGCTCCTCGGTCAGATCGCTGAAGCCCGGCAGATCCTTCGTCATCCGTGTGTACGCTGCCGGCGCGATCGCGTTGCAGGTCACGCCGTAGCCGATCAGCTCCATGGCGGTGATCGTCGTGAAGGCGGCGATTCCCGCTTTCGCCGCACCGTAATTCGACTGGCCGACGTTGCCGTAAATCCCAGACGGCGACGAGGTGTTGATGACTCGGGCGTCGGGCTGGTTGCCCGCCTTCGATTGCTCTCGCCAGTACTTGGCCGCGTGGTGGGTAGGGGAGAACGTTCCCTTCAGGTGCACGTTGATCACGGCATCCCAGTCGCTCTCTTCCATTTTGAAGACCATGCGATCGCGGAGAATGCCGGCATTGTTGATCAGTACGTCGAGCCGACCAAAGGTGCTGATGGCTTGTTGAATGAGGGCTTCCGCCTCGCCGAAGTCGGCAACGTTCGAGCCGTTGACAACCGCTTCGCCGCCGAGCGTGGCGATCTCGTTCACGACCTCCTGCGCGGGTGACAGGTCGCCGCCGCTTCCGTCGACATCTCCGCCGAGGTCATTCACCACAACCTTGGCGCCCTTCGACGCCAGGGTGAGCGCGTGTTCCCGGCCAATCCCCCGGCCGGCTCCAGTGACGATCGCGACGCGGCCTTCGAGCAGATCGGGCATGAGGGGAATCCTTTGGTCGGGTGCGAAGGCGCAGGTTATCGAGAGATTTTCGGGAGTGGTATCGATTTTTGAGCAACCAGGAGTGTTAGGTTGACCACCGAAGTGGGAGTCGGCAACAGAAACGGAATACACGCATGGGGCGGCGTCCAAACCCGCAGCGGCGTGAGGAACTGCTATCGGAGATCCTGGAGTACGTAGAAAAGCATGGCCTCGCAGACCTCAGTCTGCGACCGCTGGCAAACGCGCTCGGTACCAGTACCTACACGCTGACCTATCAGTTTGGTTCGAAAGAAGAGCTGTTGGACAGCATTCTCTCGGCCATCGAAGCTCGCGAGCAACGGGCGGCCTACCACGACCTGAAACGATCGGTCGCCGACCGGATCGGGTTGCTCTGGCAGCACATCGAGACGCCGAAGGGGTTGGCCGAGCAGCGACTCGCTCATGAAGCCCTTCTCGCACGAGTGCTGCAACGGCATACACACGATGTCTATCCGTCCCCCGAAGCGGTCCCCGACGAGCTCATCGGCGACGCAGAGTCCGCGCAGGCGGCTGGCGAATCCGACGAGCCGCTCATCGGCGACAGCGGCGTTGACCTCACCGCTCAAGACCAGGAGGACGATGCGGACGTGCGCCTGCTCTGGTCTGCCGTCGAGGGAGTGGTGATCGACTATCTACGCACCGGCGACCAGCGCCGGGCGATGATGGGCATGGAAGCGCTCCGCGAGCGTGCAGCCCGCATGGCCGAGGATGGTCCGGGCGGTCAGCCCGCTCCGGCGATCAACTTGTCGAGTGTCAGCTCGGGTCGCTCCGAAATGAGCCGATCGAGCCAGTAAGGACTCTCGAAGAGGGCGAGCAAGGTGCCGTCGGCGCGCGCCAGTACGTCGACACCCTGCATCGCCCTGAGTTCCTGCATGGACTCTTCGTCGGTGAGGCGAGCGACCGAGTAGTTCGTCATGCTCAGTTCGGTGGGGGCACCGAACTCGTTTTCGAGGCGGTGAGTCGCAACCTCGAACTGCATCGGCCCCACCGCGGCGAGGACTGGTGCCTGGTCGCCGATGTCGGGATCGCGGAGAACCTGGACCACACCTTCCTCGTCGAGCTGGGTGATGCCGTTTCGGAACTGTTTGAAACGGCTGGTATCGGTGGTCCTCACGATCGCGAAGTGTTGGGGTGCGAATGATGGAATCGGCGCATATTCGACGCGGTTGGTGTCCCAGAGCGTGTCGCCGATTCGAACGTCATTGGCGTTGACGAGGCCCACGATGTCGCCGGGAAATGCCTCGTCGAGCGTTTCGCGATCCGTCCCGAATGCGGTGTGAGCGTACTTGGTGGCGAGGGGCTTGCCCGTTCGTTCATGGGTGACGATCATTCCGCGCTCGAACCGACCGGAGCAGACCCGAAAGAATGCGGTGCGATCGCGGTGTGCTTTGTCCATGTTGGCCTGGACCTTGAAGACGAACCCCGAGAAGGGTGCATCGAGATCTCGGCTCCCCCCGGCGATCAGCGGTTTGGGGGTTGGGGCCGGGGTGAGGTCGACGACCGCATCGAGGAGCAGGCGTACACCGAAGTTGGTGAGTGCCGACCCGAAGAAGACGGGTGTGGTCACGCCGGCGAGGAACGTGTCCTCGTCGTAGCTCGACCCCACGGCTTCGAGGAGACCGAGTTCGTCGACCGCCTCGTCGTACCGCTCACCTTCCTCGGCACTCGCACGGGCCGGCTCGACGACTTCCTCAGGGGCCATCGTCGCTCCGCGAGCGGTCCGGGTGAAGCGAACGAATTCGCCTGTGCGCTGGTCGAGCACGCCACGAAAGTCCTCCGCCGAACCCACCGGCCATGAAAGGGGAGTTGGGGTGAGGCTCAGCTGCTTCTCGATGTCGTCGAGAAGCTCGAGTGGTTGGAGCGAAGGGCGATCCCATTTGTTGATGAAGGTGAGGATTGGAATCTCGCGGTCGCGACACACCTCGAACAGGCGGAGGGTCTGGGGCTCGATTCCCTTCGCCGCGTCGAGCACCATCACCGCCGCGTCGGCCGCCGCGAGCACGCGGTAGGTGTCCTCCGAGAAATCGCGGTGACCGGGAGTATCGAGCAGGTTGACGATGTGATCGCGGTAGGGAAACTGGAGCACGGTCGACGTGATCGAGATTCCCCGTTGCTGCTCGAGCTCCATCCAGTCGGACGTCGCCGAGCGGCGACCCGACCGGGCCTTGACCGAGCCCGCCTCGGACCCGAGCGCACCTCCGTAGAGCAGAAACTTCTCGGTCAGGGTGGTTTTGCCCGCGTCGGGATGGGAGATGATCGCGAACGTGCGGCGACGACCCGCCTCCTGGAGGATGGGGTCAGCCGGCGTTGCGTCAGAAGTCTCGAGCGATCGGGTGGAACTCACCGGTTCAGCAAACCGGAAGCAGCTCATGTCGACAACGTGCGTCGCCGATCGTCTCGAACCGACGCAACCCGGTCGAGCGGCTCAGTGGGAACGATCGGCGAGAAATGTCGCGAGTTCGGTGAGTTTGTCGCCCGCATCGGCGGCGAGCGGAGCCGCCGCGATCGCAGCGTGCGCAACGGCTGTGAGTTCCCGGATCTGGGCCTCGATTGTGTCGACCGCACCGGTGTCGTGCAGAACCCGCTGGACGCGAGCGACACCGGAATCGTCGAGGCCGGGACCGACGCCTCGCAGAATGTCGAGTTGATTCGGTGTGGCCAACGCGACGGCCGTTGCGAGAAGTGGGGTGGGTTTCGCCTCGCGCAGATCGTCTCCGACGGGCTTGCCGGTGACTTCGGTTTCGCCGAACGCGCCCAGAAGGTCGTCGCGGAGCTGGAACCCGATACCAATGGGCGTGCCGATGCCGTGGAGTTGCTCGATGAGATGGTCGGCGCCGGCGAGAGCCGCCCCCATCTGAAGCGGGCGGACGATCGTGTACCTCGCAGTCTTGTATTCGACGATGCGCTCGGAGGTCGCGAGCGGAACGTCTCCTCTCACCGTGCCGACGACATCGAGGAACTGGCCGAGGTTGACCTCGACCCGCAGGTCGTTCCAGAGCGAACGAACCAGCGGCGGCACAGACGCGAGCATCACGTCGGCCAGTACCAAAGCGACGTCGCCGGCGAGGATCGCCACCGCCTCGCCGTAGCGGCGCGGTTCACCGCGCCATCCCGCTTCCTGATGTCGCTCGATCTCGCGAACGTGGGCGGTGGGCAAGCCTCGTCGGGTGGCCGAACCATCCATCACGTCATCGTGAAATAGCGCAAACCCCTGCAACAGCTCGAGTGCAGCACCGAGGTCGGCGAGTGCGGGAGACGTGGGGTCGCCGCCGCCAGCGACGTATCCCCAATGCGCCATCGCGGGCCGCACCCGCTTACCGCCGGAGAGCACGAGGTGTTCCAGGACGTCGACGGTCTCGGCGAGAAGAGGGTCGACCGTGGACCACTCGGCCCGGTACCGGGTAAGGGCTTGGGTGAGGCGAGCTTCGACCGCCTCGCCCGGGATGGTGAGCGCCGTGGGAGTGCTCACGATTCGGCGGTCTCCGAGGCGCCCAGCTCGTCGAGATCGGCGACGATCTGCTCGACCTGGGTACGTGCCGTCGTGATTCGGCCGCGGCAGAATCGGATGAGGTGGGAGGCGCGTTCGACGCGATCCGCGAGTGTGTCGACGTCGAGCGACTCGTCTTCGAGCTCGGAGAGGATGTCCTCGAGCTCACCAAGTGCCTCGCCATACGAGAGATCGTCGAGCGGCATGTCGTGGGAGTCCGTCATTGCTGGTCCTGGGGAGTTGATTCCGTGGCCGGGTCGGCGAGAGTGACGTTGCTGATGATCGTGCCGTCGGCGACCGCGGTCACGAGCGTGTCGCCAGCTGCGACATCGGCGACGGCACGAACGGCGCGTCCGGACGATGTGCGTGTGATCGACCAGCCACGCCGCATGAGCACGGTGGGGTCGGCGGCGCGCAGGCGGGCATCGAGATGATCGATGTTGGTGGTTCCCGAACGAAGAACCCGGTCGGCGAGTTTGGGTATCTCGGCGGCGCGATCGTCGAGTCGGTGAGCGGCGAGCTGCAATCCTTCGCGGCCGGCGAGCGCGCCGCGCCGAGCGCGGGCAGCGAGCCCGGCCTGTGCATCACGACACCTTTCTTGAGCCCGGGCCGAGATGGCGCTCCAATGACCTTCGGTCGCTTCCACGAAGTCCCCTACGGCACCGCCGAGTGCGGCGGCAACAGCAGTCGGAGTCTTGTAGGCCGAATGGGCGACGACGTCGGCGACCGAGCGGTCGATCTCGTGCCCTATTCCCGTGATGACCGGCACCGGGCAGGCGGCGATCGTGCGAGCGAGCATCTCGTTGTCGAACACGGCCAGATCGCCGCGCGACCCCCCGCCCCGGATGAGCACGATTACGTCCACCGGATGCTCGAAGAGGGCACGCATTCCAGCGACGAGTCGTGACGGAGCGAACTCGCCCTGGACGTGGCTGTCGACGGCGATCACCCGGAATCCGAATCCGAATTGCTCGAGCTCGGTGAGGAAGTCGGCGGCGGCCGCGCTCACCGCACTGGTGACAAGCCCGACGGTGAGCGGAACGAGGGGGAACGGGTGGCGGCCGTTTGCTTCAGTGATGCCCTCGGCCTGGAGGCGGGTTAGCAGCGCATCCCGTTCGGCGGCCATCGCGGCGAGAATGTAACGCGGGTCGATTCCGGTCATCCGCAGCTGGAGCCGCCCTTGCGGCGAGTAGAAGTCGACGGCGGCGCGGATACGAACGGCCATGCCATCGACGAGACGGCCGACGCTCTGCCGCTTGAGCTGATTGTTCACGATTTGCTTGGTCTGACTGAACAGGACGACGGCGATCCGAGCAGGCGTGGGAGTGCCCGGAGTTGTGGGCTCAACGAGGTCGAAGTAGACGTGGCCCGCTCGGCTGCGAGTGAGGTTCGAGATCTCACCCTCGACCCAGATGTCGTCGGGGAAGACCTGCTGGATCGTGTTGGTGAGCAGTGCGCCGAGCTGGGCGACGCTGAAGCTGGGTTCGCCCCGCGGAGCGGGTGGAGGCTCGCCCGATTCGATGGGAACGTCGAACAGCTGGTCCACGGGGGAGAACCTAACCGGCGGGGGTGACGTCGACCCGAAGCAGATTCTCGTAGAGCGAGTCGTAGAGACCGCCGAGGGCGCGGAGCTCCTCGTGGGTCCCCCGCTCGACGACGCGGCCGTCGTCAACGACCACGATCTGATCGGCCGACGTGATCGTCGACAGGCGGTGGGCGATGACGAGTGACGTGCGACCGGACAGCGCCGTCTCGAGAGCTGCCTGGATGAGTGCTTCGTTTTCGGTGTCGAGGTGGCTGGTCGCCTCGTCGAGGATGACGACCGCCGGGTCCTTGAGCAGCATGCGCGCAATTGCCAGCCTCTGCTTCTCGCCACCAGAAAGGCGGTAGCCGCGCTCGCCGACGACGGTGTCGAATCCCTCGGGAAGCGCGGCGATCACATCGTGGATGCGGGCCGCCGCGGTGGCGTCGACAAGCTGCTGTCGGGTGGCGTCGGGGTTCGCGTAGCGGAGGTTGGCCGCCACGGTGTCGTGGAACATGTGGGGGTCCTGGTTCACCACGCCGATCGCCTGTCGGAGACTCGTTTGCGTCAGCTCACGAATGTCCTGACCGTCGATCGAGATCGATCCGCCCGTCACGTCGTAGAGGCGCGGTACCAGGTTGAGCAGCGTCGATTTGCCCGCACCGCTCGGTCCAACGATCGCGACGAGTTGACCGGGTTCGATTTCGAGGTCAATTCCGTGGAGCACCTCGCGCTCCGCACCATTCGAATAGCTCGGCGAGTCTGTGAGTTGCGTGAGGCCGGCGGCGATCCTGCTACCGGGTCCACGGGTGGGGAGTCGGCGGGCGCTTCCGTCCTCGAGTGAGGCGATCGTCGACACATCGGCGCTGGGGTAGGTGAAGGTGACCCCGTCGAATCGGATAGCGCCGTTGGGTTCGACCAACTCCGCGGCGTGCGGTGAGTCGACGATGGGGTTGTTCATGTCGAGGATCTCAAAGACACGCTCGAACGAGACCAGCGCACTGGTCACGTCGACCCGGGCATTGGTGAGCGCGGTCAGTGGCAGGTAGACGCGGACGACGAGGAGGCTGAGCGTGGCGAGATTTCCGATCGAGATCGATCCATCGATCACCATGTGGCCGCCGATCCAGTAGATCCCTGCCGTGCCGAGGGCGCCGACGAGTGTCATCGCCACCATGAACACCCGCGCGTACATGGCAGAGCGAATGCCGATGTCGCGGACCCGTGCCGCGCGATGAGCGAAGTCGTCGGCCTCAACCCGTGGTCGGCCGAACAGCTTGACGAGCATCGCTCCCGACACGTTGAAGCGCTCGGTCATCGTCGTGTTCATCGACGCATTGAGTTCCATCGACTCGCGGGTGATGTCGGCCATCCGATTGCCCACCCGTCGAGACGGAATGATGAAGAACGGCAGGATCACGAGTGTGAGCAACGTGAGCCGCCACTCGATCACGAACATCGCGACAAGGGTGATACCGAGGTTGATGACGTTGCCAATTACGGTCGACAGGAACGTCGTGAAGGCGCGCTGCGCGCCGATCACGTCGTTGTTCAGCCGGCTGATCAATGCGCCCGTCTGGGTCTGGGTGAAGAACCCGAGTGGCATCCCCTGCACGTGACGGAACAGCCGGTCCCGCAGGTCGTAGATGATTCCTTCGCCGATCCGCGACGACAGCCACCGTTCCAACATCGAGATCACGGCGGTCGCCAGAGCAGCAGCGACGACGATGAGGCCCAGCGAATTCAGACGACTCCGGTCGCCGGAGATGCCTTCGGGAATCGCCGCGTCGATGAGGTCGCCGAACGCGAGGGTGGGGATCAATCCGATCACGGTGCCGAGCACGATCAGAATCACGAAGCCGAGCACCATGCGTCGGTACGGGGCGCTGAAGCCCCATACCCGGCGCACCGTATCTCGATCGATTCCCTTGGGAGCGTCGTTGCCGCCGCTCATGGAGTGGAGGATCTGCATCGGATGCATGGCTTCGAGGCTACGGAGCGGAGCGAGAAGGACACCCGCCCAAAACCCTGAGACCGCGACACCCGAAGGTGTCGCGGTCTCGTAGTTCATGTGTCGGCCGGCGAACCGGCGATGGTGCGGTTACTTGGCGAGGCTGTCGCGGATCTCGGTGAGCAGATCGAGCTCGCTCGGTCCCGCTGCGGCCTCCTCCTCGGGAGTTTGCGATGCGTTGTACGCCTTCACGAGGAAGAAGATCACCAAGGCGATCAGCATGAAGCCGATGAGCACGGTGATCCACGCGCCGATGAGGATCTCGGCGTCGCCGATTCCGATCGAGATGTCGTCGAAGTTGGGCTCGCCGAAGATCGCGGCCACGATCGGCATGATGATGAAGTCGACGAGGCCCTGCACGACCGGCGTGAACGCCAGGGCGAGGATGAGGCCAACAGCTGCCTCGAACACGTTGCCGTTGTTGATGAAGTCCTTGAATTCCTGAATCACGGTGTCTCCTTCTCCCCATGGGTAGCTCTTGGTGTACCCGCGCGAGGAGGCACCCTACTTGGCGGAATATTCTTCCGACAAAATTGCCATCGCGACCGTGATGAAATCTTTCGCCCGGTCCGAGACGGCAGGCGGCCCGCATTCGGGAGTGACGGCCAGGCGATCTGCGGCACACGGGAGGCACCGCTGAGAGCTGCTGCCTTCCGGCCCTGACCCGGTTCACGGGCTTCCGTTGCACAGGACCCGACCGTCACACCCCAATGCGGGCGTGTGGTCAGGATAGAGGCACGAGCGGGATTCCGACCATCGACTACCTTTCGAGAGTGCACAACAAGCCCGTTGCCATCATCGCCAACGCCCGTCACTACGTCGGACCGGCGCTCGCAAGCGTGCTGGCCGGCGTTGGCTACGACCTCGTGCTCGGCGACCCCAGCCCGGAAGTCATCGACGCCGTTACAGCCGCCGGCTCGGACAGCTGGGTGGTCGATGGCGTGTCCGATCTGGCAGAGCCGGCGTCGGCGCCGCGGCTGGTCGACATGGCCATGGATGCGTATGGCCGGGTGGATTCGGCGGTCTTTTTCAGTGGGCGGATCGTGCTCGGCAATCTGCTCGATGCGACCGACGATGATTTCCGAAGCGTCGTGAGCGGGAACCTCGAGGCGGTCTTCCGCTCGCTTCGAGCCTTTGCCAAACCGATGGCAAAGGCGGGTAGTGGGCAGATCCTCGCGATCACCAGCGCATCGGGTCTCAAGGTCACACCGAACGCGCCGCTGTATTCGGCTACGCGTGCGGGAGCGAACATGCTCGTGAAGAATGTGGCCGGTGAGCTTGCGGATCGAGGCGTACAGGTGAACGCGGTCGGTACGAACTTCATGGACTTCGACGAGTTCCGCCGGGCGACCGGCGCCGACGATCCCGCTGTCCTCGCGAAGATCGAGAAGAACGTGCCAATGCACCGACTCGGCACGATGGAGGAGTTCGCGCGGTTCTGCCGCGTTTTCCTCGATGGAACTGCGGGATTCCATACCGGGCAGGTCGTGGGCTTCGATGGTGGCTGGTCGGCGGTCTGATCGGTGCAGACCGACCGACTGTCGATTCGACCGTGGTGTCACGACGAGGCGGAGCGGCTGTTCGACATCCGCCGGCGCGAAGAGGTGGCGAAGTGGCTCGGTTCTCCCGAACCGTGGGCCGATCTGCAGCGAGCCCGCGATGCGATCGTTCAGTGGGAGGGGATGAGGGGGTCCGATGACCCCTTCGGCCAGTGGGCGATCGTCCCCCACGGCAAGGAGCCGGTGGGGTCGGTCCTGCTGAGGCCCACGCCCGACAACACCGAGATCGAGATCGGATGGTATCTGCATCCCGACTCGACGGGCGCTGGCTGGGCGAGCGAAGCGGCATCCGTCGTTCTCGAGCACGGCCTAGGCGTGGGCATCGAGCGAATCTGGGCGATCATGTGGCCGCACAACGTCGCCTCCGCACGGGTCGCGTTGGCGATCGGCATGACCGACCTCGGCGTACGCGACGACCCCTGGTACGGCAGCGGCGAAGAGCCCACGTCGCGGATGTTCTGCGCCGGTCCCGGAGTCGGCTCGCTCTGATCGTTCCGCCGGTATCGTTGTGAGTCGCTCCGGCGTGTGGCTCAGCATCTCGTCGGAACTGGAGGAGTGCGAGAGCGGCCGAATCGGCACGCTTGGAAAGCGTGTGTGGGGAAACTCACCGTGGGTTCGAATCCCACCTCCTCCGCCACAGCGGCAAGTTCGAAAGCCCGGCGCCCGTGGCGCTACCAGCCGACGCGGCCGTCAACCATTTCGCGGATCAGGTCGGCGTGGCCGTTGTGTCGGGCGTACTCCTCGATCATGTGCACATAGATCCACCGCAACGAACATGGCTGTCCGTGGCGAAGCCCGGTGTCCTCGAGACTTCGTGTCGACGCCGCCTGCCGGCTGGCCGCACACTCCGCCTGCCAGATTTCCAGGTCGTGCTCCCAACTCGCGTCATCCAGCGGGACCAGCTCGCCATCCTCTGCGTCGCCATAGATGTAGGCGGCGTCGCCATCGCCGGCGAGGACGCGCCGGAACCAGTTCTGCTCGACCTCGGCCATGTGACGAAGCAGGCCGTGAAGCGACAGCTTGGACGTGACGACCGGTCGCGCTTTGCGGCTCGCATCGTCGAGGCCCTCACACTTCAACAAGAGTGTCGTTCGATGGAATTCGAGCCAGCGTTCCAACATCTCCCGCTCAGGCAGCAGAAAATCAGGTTCTTCGCGACGCGGATCCCCAAGCTCTTCGATCATCCGACCATTGTCGCAGTCTGAGCCCGCGAAGGTACGAAGCCGGCTCAGCCAAGTGATACGGGCGAGCAACCTCCATGGTTCGAATAGTGACGTTGGCCCACGCTCGACCAGCTCGGTGATCTGTGTGGCCCATTCGTTCCGCGAGCACGACTGATACTCCTGATGGTCTGCCCGTCGACGGGAGGGCGAGATCTTGGACGAAAATGCAAGGGATCTGATACGACGAAGCGCGCCCCGAACCAACTCGTCGTCGCCCGACCTGCGATTCCGGGTGTTCGCCGCCACCTGGGCCCTCGGGAACCTCATCCATCTGGTGAATGTCGAGGGGCAGGGTTTCACGAACCCCGCTGGTTGGGTGAATGCATTCGCCGCGATCTACGTCCTTTTCAAGCCGGGATCGGTACGCCGTGTGTCCTTTTTGGCTTCGGCACAGATCGTCGAGTTCGTTTGGTCGTCACCGTTCTCCGCCGATCACCAGAGCCTCGCAGCAGCAGCAAATGTCGTTCTTCTGATCACGATTCTCGCCATTGCGCGAAAGCGAGGTCGGTGGCCCGAAGCGCATGAGGTCGGACATTCGGCGTTCCCCGCACTCCGGATCGTGCTGCTCATCGCCTATGTGGCCGCGGCGCTCGCCAAGTACAACACCACTTTTCTCGATGCGTCGACGAGCTGCGCCGCTTATCTCGGTGACTTGACAACGTTCGGCCTGCTTGGGGGCGACGGCTTTCTTGGGCATATTCATGTGTTCGCCGCAGTCGTGCCGGAAACACTCGTTCCGCTACTTCTTGTCGTTCCCTTCACGAGGCGGTTCGGTGTTCGCTTTGCGTGCGGCTTCCATCTGTTCATCGCGCTGAGCCCGGCGCTCGTCGTTGGCGATTTCAGTGTGATTCTCATAGCGCTGTTCCTCCTCTTCGCGTCCGATCGGGACATCGAGGGCGTGTACTCAGCGATACGTCGACGGGTCGACCGTGACATCGTCGGCCAGCGGTTGAGTCGCATCGGTTCGTCTCCCGCCGCTGTCGCCGTTCTGGCGATCGGAGTCGGGATCATCTCGAGTCGCGCAGGCTTGGCATCGACGGTCCTTGCATGGGGGATAACGATCGCCACGGCACCAAGAATTCTTCTCGCGCTACTGGGAACGCCGCTGTCGTCGGACGCACCGGAGCTTGGCGTGCGGAGAATCTCGCCCGCGCAAGGCACGGTCTGTGCCCTGTTGGTCGTGTGGGCACTCAGTCCGTACATCGGTCTCCGCACCATGGGCGTGTTCACGATGTTCTCGAATCTGCGCACCGAGGGGCCCGACAGCAATCACCTCTTTATGCCGAGCATCGATCTCACGGACATGCAGAACGACATCGTCGTACCCATCGCCGGTAGTAGCTCGCACTTCGACGACATCGTCGAAAACGACTACGCAGTTCCGATGTTCGAACTGAGACGAGAGTTGGCCGAACATCCTGACGCCCACATCGAGGGACATCGCAATGGACAGCCACTGGACGACGCAGATCGACAGGATCTCGCGGAACCGCTACCCGGCCTGCTCGAAAAGCTTCTCCTCTTCCGAACCGTTCCAGCAGGTACCACCCGATTGTGCGGGAACTGATCAAGCCTCGCGGGTTGATGACCAAGTGCTCTTGGCATCCCGCTAGCTCCGGCGCAGGGTGGAGGTCGTGGATCAGCACCGGATTCGCCCCCGCGGCGCGGTCAACAGGTTCTTCGGATCGCTTCTTCGTTCGCCGCTGCACCGGTTGATCTCGGGTCGCATGTGCCTCGTTCACTATCGAGGCCGACGAACTGGCCGCGCCTTCGTGACGCCGGTTCAATATGTGGAGGACGAGACGGGGCTGGTCGTGCTCGTGGGATGGCCCACGCGCAAAACGTGGTGGCGAAACTTCCTTCCGCGAGCTGGAAACGATGCCGACCTCCTCATCCGGGGACGATGGAGACCAATGCGCGGGTGGGCGATCGACGAGCCGAGCGATCCCGCTCTGGCCGGCACTCTCATGTCGGATTATCTGGAAAAGTTCCCCAGGGCTGCCTCGTCGTTTCGCGCCGAAGGGTCGACGGACACCATCGCCGCCCGCTTACTCGTCTTTCGCACTCGGCCCGGGACCTAGGTCGAAGAGCCCTCGCTCTAGTCCAAAGCTGAGCCGTCCGACCTGTTCAACTCTCGGCGGCGCCGCCGACAGAATGAGCCGGATTCGCCATGGTTTCACGACCCACTGGCTCCGATCTTCGAAGGATGGGCGGTGAACCGACACGCGGCGCTGAGCGTCACGAAAGCGCAAATGGATGGACTGCTCATCCCGTGCTCGCACGCGCGGTGCGAGTCGCTCTATTCCTGGCACCCATAGTTTTCGCGTGGGCTGCCGTGCGCACAACCAAGGACGTCTTCCTCCGGCCGGAGGGCACGCCCGGGCTCGTCATCTGGATTCTCCAGGCGGTTCTTGTCGCCGGTGCCACGTCGCTCGTCGTCGGGCGGCTCGCCAATCGGCTCGCGCCCCTGTCGACGCTCCTGTCGATGACACTGGTATTCCCCGACCAGGCGCCGTCGCGATTCGGCGTCGCGCTTCGGGGGGGAACGATCAAAAAGCTCACGAGCGCCGATCTGACGCTCAGCGAAGACGCACAGACGGCGGCGGTACAGGCCGTCGATCTCGTCAGCCGTCTTGCGAAGCATGAGCCATTGACTCGAGGCCATACCGAACGAGTCCGTGCCTACGCAGAACTCATTGGGCGCGAGATGGGCTTGCCCGAGGATGAGCTCAACAAGCTTCGGTGGGGGGTGCTGCTGCACGACATCGGAAAGCTCGCCGTCCCGCCCCACATCCTCAACAAGACGGGCAGGCCGACACCAGAGGAGTGGGAAATTCTCAAGCTCCACCCGGCAGCGGGAGAAAAGATCCTGCGCCCGTTGGTCGGGTGGCTCGGTCCCTGGCTCGGCGCCGCGGCCGAACATCACGAGCGTTTCGACGGCGATGGGTACCCCCGAGGCCTTCGCGGGACCGAGATCAGTCTTGCTGGACGGATCACGGCCGTGGCCGACGCCTACGACGTCATCACGTCCAAACGCTCATACAAGGACCCGATGTCGCCTGAGGCCGCTCGTCAGGAGCTCGTGATGTGCGCGGGCGACCAGTTCGACCCGGCCGTCGTGCGAGCCTTCCTGCGGGTCGGGCTCACCCAGAAGCGATCCGCCGGAGGCTTGAGCTGGCTTCTCGAACTTCCGGGGCTCGGCTCCGCGGTGACGAACGCCGGCGCGCTTCCGAGCATCGTGGTCTCCTCAGCCCTTGTGTCAGCGGCTTCGGTCCTGGCGGGTGGCGCAGCCGTCGATGTTCCCGAGTCGATCGCGTTCGAGGATCCCTCCCCTGTGGTGGGTGCGGCCGAGTCCGCACCGACCTCGGTGCCGCCGACCACTCTGCCCATCGAGACAACGACGACGAATTCTCCGACAATCAGCTCGACGACGTCTTCGTCGATCCTGACGACAACGAGTGGCGCTCCCTCCACGACCACGGCGTCCACGACGACCTCGACAGGAGTGACGACCACCTCGGCTGCAGCTTCTGCCACCACGAGTTCAACATCGACGACCACGACCGCTTCACCGACAACGACCGCTTCACCAACCACAACCAGTTCAACATCGACGACCACTACGGTTTCACCGACAACCACGTCGTCGTCGACGACGACCACGACGA